>JBEKUI010000068.1:0-17872 GCA_049515175.1 Terriglobia bacterium | reverse complement strand
AAAGGGGGTAGGTCGGCACTACAACCGCTTTTCGAGAAGCCGGGATTGATTCAGAAGAGGTTCGACCAACGGAGAGGTCAAATTTCACTCAAAATTGTTCTCAACTGCGAAAGTTGGGCTAGAGACGCCTGGGGCAGGAGCGGAGGGCCGTCCGCTGGCTGACGGACGACCGACGAGTTCAGAATCCAAGGTGCAACAGAACACGGGCGAGCAGGCTGATCCCCACCGCGAGCAGCAGGAGCGCACCAGCAGCGGCGACCGTCAGTTTGCGCCCCACCTCTCGCATCATAGTCGCGAGGGTTGCCAGGCAGGGCAGGTAAAACGTCACAAAAAGCGTGAAGGTCACGATTTGCGTCGTGCTCATGACGGAGGCGACGTTGGTCGTGCCCAACGCCTGCATCAGCATCAGGAGCGAAAGTTCTTTCCGCAGGACGCCGAAGATCAGCGTCAGGCCGACGGAGGAGGGCAGGCCGAGCAGTATCGTCAGCGGTGAGAGCATCGTGTTGATGGCGGCTTGCCAGCCGAAGAACTCCACCAGTCCCAGCACAGCGCTCCCCAGAATCAGCAGGGGCAGCGCGACGACGACAAACTCGCGCAGCCGCCACCAGGTCTTGAGCAGCACCACGCGCAACGAAGGCCGGCGATAGGGGGGAACCTCCATCAGCATGCCCGGGCTGATTTCCGGCCACAGCCGCGCCAGGATGTTTCCCGCCACGATCACCACTAGGAGGTTGAGGGCGTAGATGGCCAGCGCCCAGAACGCTCCCAAATAGAAGCCCGCGAGCGCCATGATCACCGTCATGCGCGCCGAGCAAGGCACCAGCACAGCGAGAAACGCCGCCACAAAACGGTCGCGCCGCGACGTGAGGATGCGCGTCGCCATCACCGCAGGCACGCTGCACCCGTAGCCGAGCAGCACTGGGATTGTCGCCGTTCCGTGCAGGCCGAGGTGGTGCATGCCAGCATCCATCAGATAGCCGACCCGGGCCAGATAACCCACGTCCTCGAGAATCGAAAGGCCGATCAGGAAGGGCGCGAGGTAGGGCAGCACCACCGCGAACGCACCGGCGGTTCCGAGCAGCGCTCCCTTGGCCACGGCGAAGGGCAGGCCGGACGGCGCCAGGAAATGTCCCAAAGAAAGGATGAGCCAGTCGAACCCTGCCAGGATGCGGACCTCGCCGATCTGGCCGGCGTCGAAGACGAGCGTGAAGAAACCGAGAAAAATCCCTGCCAGCAGAACATAGCCCCAGACGGGATGCATCAACCAGCGGTCGACGTGCTCGCGCCAGTCGCGGCGCGGCTTGCTGACGGAGGCGACACGTTCGAAGAGATTGAGGCACGCCGCGTGTCGCGCCGATGAGATGGCGGCGTCGGCGGGCTGCCCGGTCGTTTGCCATAGGCCCTCGCGGGCTTCGCGCACGGCCCGGGCAATGGTTTCGTCCAACATCTCGATCCGCTGTGGGTCCGTCTGCAATAGTTGCAGGGCTTGGAAGCGCGCCTCGGCCGCGGGCTTCGCCAATTCCTCGGCGGCAATGGCCACCGCCGCGCCCGCGATGCTTGCCGCGTGGTGCGGTTCCGGTTGCCACGCCTCGGCGGGAGTGGCGCTGGCGCGACCACCGGCATCACGCGCTTCACAGAACCTCGCCAGGCCGTCGACGGCTTCCTCCACCGGCGGCGGGTAATCGAAGGCGCGGGACCGCGGAATTTTCTTGCGGGCCGCCCCGATCGCAGCGCGAAAGGTCTCCACAATCCCCTGACCGCGTGCTGCGATGGCCTCGACGACCGGAACACCCAGGCGCGCCTCGAGTCCAGCCGCGTCAATTTCAATCCCTTTGCCCGCCGCCTCGTCCATCATGTTGAGGCAGACCACCATCGGCGCCGCAAGCTCGTCGAGCTCGAGCGTCAGCTCCAAACTGCGCGCGAGCTGCGAGGCGTCAATAACGTTCACCACGACGTCCCACTCTTCGTGCAGCAGGTACTCGCGGGTGCAGATTTCGGCGGGATTGGCAGGGTTCAGGGAGTAGAGACCGGGCAGGTCAACCAAGTCGAGCACTTCACCCGCAATCTGCGCGCGGCCGTGCGTGTACTCAACTGTGGTGCCGGCGAAGTTTGAGGTGAGCGACCGGTAGCCCGCCACGGCATTGAAAAGAGTGCTCTTCCCGGAGTTGGGTTGGCCGACGAGGGCGATCTTCACGGCAGAACTTCCACGCGGACTCTCTCCGCCAGTTGCTTACTTATTGCAACTCGGCTGCTGCGGTTCTCGATGACCAGAGGCCCGCCAAACGGGGCGCGCCGAAGGACATGGACGTGATCGCCGGTAAAGAGACCAAGCTGGTTCAGGGACCGCCGAGTCTTCCAATCGTCTGAAATCAAAAGAATTCTTAACAGTGAGTGGGTGCGAGCCTGGTAGAGATTCATGAGTGCGTCCATTCGCCCAGAAGGCCCCCGATACCCGACGTCTTAGCAACGGCAATGCCAAACCAGTTTCACTACGGTCATTTCGTCCGGCTATTCCAATTTTCTAGTTGCAACTTTGATTGCAACTGACGCTCCCCGAGTGGCAGCCGCCCGCCTCTCCGAACAGCAGTCAAAGGCTCCTTTCAGCCATGATGCGGTCGAGCATTGGAAATAGCTATGACTAAAGTCCGGGGGGAATCACGGCGTTCTGAGGGCGGCCGTGGAGGTAGGCCTGCACGTTGTCGAGAGTCGTCTCTAGGATCCGCTGAACGGCTTCACGGCTGTTAAAGGCGATGTGGGGGGTGATGACGACGTTGTCGCGGTTGAGGAGGGAGTGATTGAGGAGCAGCGTTCGGAGCTTGTCCTGCGCCAACGGCTGGGCAAGAATCTGGCGTTCGTCCTTCAAGAGTTCTTCGCCTTCCAGGACATCCAGCGCCGCCCCCGCCAGGATTCCTTCGTCCAGCGCCATGGTGAGTGCGGCAGGGTCAATCAAGCCGCCGCGCGCCGTATTGATGAGCAGCGACCCGCGCTTGAAGAGGCGGATGTTGGCAGAATTGATCAAGTGATGGGTTTGCGGCGAATACGGGCAGTGTAAGGAGACAATATCCGAAACGCGCAGCAATTCCTCGACGGAGGCGTAGCGGAAATTGAGGACCTCGGCGAGCAGCGGCTCTTGCCGGACGTCGAATGCCACGACCCGCATGCCAAAGCCCTTGGCAATCTTGATGACGTGCAGGCCGATGCGCCCCGCGCCCACCACGCCCAGGGTCTTTCCCGCCAGGTCAAACCCGCGCAGTTCCGCAAAAGGAATGTCGTGGGCGAGCGTGTGGACAAAGGCTTTGTGAATGTTGCGAGAGAGGGCCAGAATCAGCGCGAAGGTATGCTCGGCGACGGTATTCTCACCGTAGGAGGGAACGTTGGAGACCTGAATGCCCCGCTCGCGGCAGCAGGCGAGATCGATGTGGTCAAACCCGGTGGAGCGCGTGGCGATGAACTTCAGGTTCGGAAGTTTGTCGAGCGTCGCACGGTTGAGCTGCGAGTGGACAAAGACTGAAACAATCTCGGCGCCGTGCTCTTCGGTAAGAGTGCGCTCGCTGAGCGGCTCGGTCGAAAGGTGCAGTTCATGGCCCTCGAACAGGCCCTTGCGCAGCTCTGCCTGCTCCCACTCTTCCAATTCAAAAAATGCGATTCTCATACGCCCTGAATACAACCGCCACTTTAACCGCTCGCCCGGAGGGCGGTCAATCCAGAATGCGGATCTTAGAGGGGATGGCTGGCCGGGCTACTTCTTCCTCGGGTAGCGCGCCTCGATGGCAGTGTGCATACCGCCGCGAGTTCGGAACTCGCCTCTCACTACCATCCAATTGGGACGACAGGCGCGCGCCGCATCGTCGAGGATGCGGTTGACGGCGTTTTCGTAGAAGATGCCGAGGTTGCGAAAGCCCAGGATGTAATACTTCACGGACTTCAACTCCAGGCAGAGCTTCTCGGGGAGGTATTGAATGGTGATAGTGCCGAAATCGGGCAGCCCCGTGCGCGGACAGATGGAAGTGTATTCGGGAATGGTGATGGTGATTTCGTAGCCGCGGTACTGGTTGGAGAAAGTTTCGATTTCCGGCAGTCTCGCCTGGATTCCACCCCGCGCGTGCTGCGGCGTGTACTCGGGTTGCTTTCCTCTTCGGGCCATCATGTCCTCCGTCGGCAGGATAACTCAAAAAGATGCATGACGCACATCCGCTCGAAGGTCTCCGAATATCCCTCATGGCATATATAACCTAACTAACTTCCGCCATGTACGATGTTTTCCTATAAGTTTCATTAGGTTACAAATCCATCTTGACATTGAAGGACTCAAGAAGTATTATGCCGTGGCGCTAATCTTAAGCATCAAATATATCGGTAAGGGAAAAAGCAGAGGGGCTAGTTAGGACAGACCTGCGAGGAGGAAAACGCGGATGGGCAAGATCATTGGGATCGACCTGGGAACGACCAATTCGGTCGTGGCGGTAATGGAGGGTGGTGAGCCGACCGTCATCACCAATCCCGAGGGAGGGCGGACGACGCCTTCGGTGGTGGCGTTCACCAAGTCCGGGGAGCGTCTGGTGGGTCAGGTTGCGAAACGCCAAGCGATCACCAACCCCGAGAACACGGTCTACTCGATCAAACGGTTCATGGGACGGCGCCAGGACGAAGTGGGGAGCGAGATGCGGACAGTCCCCTATAAAGTCACGGCCGGGCCGCACGGCGACGCGCGCGTCACAGCGATGGGCAAGGAGTATTCTCCGCCTGAAATCTCCGCCATGATCCTGCAAAAGATGAAGGACGCGGCGGAGCAGTACCTGGGCGAGAAGGTCACGCAGGCGGTGATCACCACCCCCGCATACTTCAATGACGCGCAGCGCCAGGCGACGAAGGACGCGGGCAAGATCGCGGGGCTGGAAGTGTTGCGCATCGTCAACGAGCCGACCGCGGCGGCGCTCGCCTACGGACTCGACAAGAAGAAGGACGAGACGATCGCCGTGTACGACTTTGGCGGCGGCACGTTTGACATTTCGATTCTGGAAGTCGGCGAAGGCGTGGTGGAGGTCAAATCCACCAACGGCGACACGCACCTGGGTGGCGACGACATCGACAAGCGCATCATGGACTGGATTGTGGACGAATTTCGCAAGGACCAGGGCATTGATCTTTCCAAGGACCGGATGGCGTTGCAGCGCCTGAAGGAGGCGGCCGAGAAGGCGAAGTGCGAGCTCTCCACCGTGCTCGAGACCGAAATCAATCTGCCCTTCATCACCGCCGATGCCTCCGGGCCCAAGCACTTGGCCCTGAAGCTGACCCGCGCGCGATTTGAACAGATGTGCGAGGACATCTTCCAGCGGTCGGTGGGCCCGGTGAAGCAGGCCCTCAAGGACGCCGGCTTGACCCCCGACAAGATCGACGAGGTTGTGCTCGTGGGCGGATCCATCCGCATCCCGCGCGTTCAGCAGATTGTGAAGGACCTCTTCCAGGGTAAGGAGCCGCACAAGGGCGTCAATCCGGACGAAGTCGTGGCGGTGGGCGCGGCGGTGCAGGCGGGCGTGCTGGGCGGCGAGGTGAAGGACCTGCTACTGCTCGACGTGACTCCGCTCACCCTGGGCGTCGAAACGCTGGGCGGGGTCATGACGCCGCTCATCCAGCGCAACACGACGATTCCGACGCGCAAGACGGAAGTTTTCTCGACCGCGGCGGACAATCAGACTTCGGTGGAGATTCATGTCCTTCAGGGAGAGCGGCAATTTGCGCGCGACAATCGCACCTTGGGCAAGTTTCATCTCGTGGGGATCCCGCTCGCCCCGCGCGGCATGCCGCAGATTGAGGTCACCTTCGACATCGACGCCAACGGCATCCTCAATGTTTCCGCAAAGGACAAGGGCACAGGTAACGAGCAGAAGATCACCATCACCTCCTCGAGCGGCCTTTCCAAGGACGAAGTCGAGAAGATGACCAAGGAAGGCGAGCTGCACGCCGACGAAGATCGCCAGCACAAAGAGGAAGTGGAGGTCAAGAACCGCGCGGATGCGATGGTTTACTCGGTCGAGAAGATGCTGAAGGAGAACCGCGAGAAGATCGCGGAGGGCGATGCCAAGAACATCGATGCGGCGCTGGAAGAGGCCAAGAAGGCTATCCAGGAGGGCGACGTCTCGAAGATCAATTCTGCCGTGGAGCGGTTGACGCAGGCTTCGCACAAGCTGGCGGAGGCCATGTACAAACAAACCGGCCCGGCGCAGGCAGCTGCGGGGGCGGCGCCGGGAGCGGACACCGGCCCCTCCGCATCCAGCGACGCGCACGACAAGGGCAAGACCGACGGGGAAGTGATCGACGCGGAAGTGGTGGACGACGACAAGAAGAAAAACTAGGGTGCAGGGGACAGCCTGTAGCGCCGCTCTGTGAGCGGCGAGATGACCAATCCCCAACGACGCCGGTCAGAGACCGGCGCTACAAAGGAACGACAGTGGAACAACGCGCCCAGGTCGGCGTGCAATGCCCGAAATGCCAGCGTCGGGAATTCATGGAGGTGGAGATTGACCCGCGCCTCATGAACTCGCCATTCGCTCAACAGATCCACGCGTATCTTGAGGAGTGGGTGCTCTCCCGCTGCCCCAACCACCTCGGGGAGTTTCTGAAAACGAGCAAGAATTAGAGGTAGCGCCGCCCTTCAGGGCGGTATCGCTAAATGCTGGACTCAAGTCCGGCGCTGCGGCGCAACCCATGCCGGCTGGAACTCAAAAAGACTACTACGCGACGCTGGGCGTTGAGCGCAGCTCGAAGCCTGAGCAGATTCGGAAGGCCTACCGGCGCCTGGCGCGCAAGTACCATCCCGACTTCAATCCCGGCAACAAAGCTTCAGAAGAGAAATTCAAGCAACTCCAGGAAGCCTACGATGTGTTGAGCGACGAGAAGAAGCGGCAGATCTACGACCAGTATGGCTTCTACTCGGACAACATTCCGCCGGGCGGGCCGGGCGCACCGTATCCCCCGGGAGCGCCCGGGCCCGAAGTCGATTTCTCCGGCTTCGACTTCTCCAATTACGGGGGCGAGGAAAAGGCCGGCGGGGTCGGTTCAGCGTTTCGGGATCTCTTCTCGCAGATCTTCTCGCGCGGCGGGACGGAGGGGCCGCCAGAGGAAGGCCCTGAGAGGGGTGCGGACCTCGAGCACCGCCTACACCTCGGATTCTGGGACGCGATCCGCGGCACGACGGTCCGGCTGACCGTGGCGCGCGCGGAGGCCTGCGCGAGTTGCCACGGGACGGGCTCGGCAGGTGGGGCGGCGGTCACCTGTCCGGCGTGCGGGGGTACCGGAAAATCCTCCCGCCAAGCGGGTGTTATGCGCTTCAGCGTGACCTGCCCGGAGTGCGGGGGCAGCGGCAAGCGCAAGCGGCGCTGCGCAACCTGCGGCGGCAGCGGGCAGACTCGCAGGCCGGAATCCTTCGAGGTTCGCATTCCGCCCGGCGTGGATTCCGGCTCGCGCGTGCGCGTGCCCGGCAAGGGAAACGCGAGTGTGGCGGGCGCGGCGTACGGAGACCTGTACATCGTCACCGACGTCGAGCCGCACCCCTATTTCGAGCGCAAAGGCGACAACATCTACGTGAAGCTTCCCATGACGGTTACGGAAGCCTCGCTCGGAGCCAAGGTGGAAGTGCCAACCATCGACGGGCCCACCACCATCAAGATCCCACCCGGCACGCAGACAGGCCAGAAGCTGCGCTTGCGCGAAAAGGGCGCACCGTCACTGCGCGCCAACGTGCGCGGTGATCAGTTCGTGGAAGTTCAGGTCGTCGTTCCAAAAGTAGCGGATGAGAGAACCAAGGAAATCCTGCGGGAGCTGAGCCGGCTGAATCCCGAAGATCCGCGCCGGGATCTGAAGAAGTACTCTTCGCGGTGACGAGTGACAGGTGACGAGTGACGAGTGAAGAATGACGATTTTCCAGTTTCCAGTTTCGAGTTTCTGTGGTTTGAAGGCTGACGGCTGATTGCCGAGCACCGAGAGCTTAAGCATGCCCAGAGGTCGCAAAACTCGTGGCAAGGCCGGCTACATGATCAGTGCCGTGGCGGAGATGTACTCGATCCACCCGCAGACGCTGCGGCTTTACGAGCGTGAGGGGCTGCTGATTCCGTCCCGTAGCGAGGGCAATACGCGACTGTACGGCCAGGAGGACCTGGAGCAATTGGAATTCATCCTCAAGCTGACGCGGGACCTGGGCGTGAATCTGTCGGGGGTGGAGATCATTCTTAATATGCGCCGGCGCATGGAAGAGATGCAGAAAGAAATGCAGGCTTTCGTCGAATTTGTGCAACAAGAGGTCGTGCACCGGCCGCCGGAAGACCCGTCGAAAATTCATAACGCCCTGGTGCGCGTCGTCCCGCCCGTCCTCATCCGCGCGAAGAAGAGCGATGAACGATGAACGCGGAATGATGAACTCCTGACATAACCATGCTGTTTCTTCATTCATCCTTCCGCATTCATCGTTCATCGTTTGCTTTTCTCTCGCCTCATTGCGCCACCTGATTTAGAATCTTTCCACGCTATGGCGAAAAAGGATTGCCCCCAATGCGAAGGTACGGGTTGGAAGCCGGTCGAGACCGACGGCGTCCGCCGCATGGTGCGGTGTGACTGCGTGGAAGGCGAGCGCACCACGCATCTTCTGCAGGTGGCGCGCATTCCGCGGCGCTACGAGCATTGCGATTTCGAAAGCTTCAACGTGCGCAAGGAAAAATCCGGCGAGCCCAACCGCAGCCTGGCCTGGGCCAAGACTCTGGCGCAGCGCTTCGTCGAGGAATACCCGGTGGATTTCGGCTTGCTCTTCGCCGGGCCGACGGGCGTGGGCAAGACCCACCTGGCGGTGGCCGTCCTGCGCGAACTGATCCTGCGCAAGAACGTCGAATGCCTCTTCTACGACTTCCGCGACCTGCTCAAGGAAATCCAGGACAGTTGGAACCCCGTCTCGCAGACCTCCGAACTGCGCGTTCTGCAACCCGTGCTCGATGCGGAGGTCCTGCTGCTCGACGAACTCGCGGCGGTCAATCCCACCGACTGGGTGAAGGAAACGCTCGCCCACATCATCAACACGCGCTACAACCAGAAGCGGGTGACGCTGATCACGACGACGCTGGTCGCGCGTGAGAGCGGCAAAGAGATCCGCACGCCTTCGGGAGAATCGATCCCCGACCTCGAGCAGTCACTCGACCGCTTCGGCCCCACCTTCCGCTCGCGCCTCTACGAGATGTGCAAGGTCGTCGAGCTGCGCGCCGACGACTTCCGCAAGGCCGTGAAGCAGGCCAGTTACCGCTTCCACGCCGAGTAGCCACCAGCGCCACGAACAACTCCTGATCTTCCAATTCCCGTGATAGGTCGTTCTCACTGAAACGTTGTGTAGGAACGGGGTCCAGAAATGAGAATAACCACCTACCGGCCAGTCGGTAGGCCACACTCTTTTGCGCGACTCGGCGCCTGCCCGTCAACAAAGTGGTGCTTCCCAGCAACGGCCTCGGCTAATTCGAGCACACCGCGCGCGGGGCACGGCCGTTGGTGGCGCAGCTCGCTCTTGAAGTTGGCGATTCATCGCATTACACTCCCATCACTTTATTCCTGAGTACCCGGAGTCACGAAGTTGACGACCTCGAATGAGATTTTCCGGAGCAGCCTTGCAAAGCTCCTCGCCAAGTTCGAAGCCGACCAGGACCATTACCTCTCCAAGGCCTATTCGGAAGCGCAAGCGCGCATCGATTTCATCACGCCGTTCTTTAAAGCTCTTGGCTGGGACGTAGAAAATGAAGCGGGGCTTCCGCATCACCACCGCGAAGTGATTGTCGAGCGCGGCGAAAGCGAGACCACGGGGCGGCCCGATTACAATTTCCGCATCAGTGGGCAGACCAAATTCTTCGTCGAAGCCAAAGCGCCCTCCGAACCTCTCGACAGCACGCGCCACATTCTGCAAGCCAAGGGCTATGCCTGGAACACGCGGCAAGTCTCCTTCGTCATCCTCACGGATTTCGAGGAGTTCCGCTTCTACGACGCCTCGGTCAAACCCGACGAGCGCAAGCCCGGGGGCGGTCCGCGAACCGCCCAGCTTGGGCGTCCGTCAACCGACGGACGACGCGCCCCTACCGCCGCCGGTGAGGACACCGGCGCTACAGAGTTGGAGCGCGAAATCGCCTCGACCGACGCCGAAATCGACGAATTGGTTTACGAGCTGTACGGGATTACGGACAAAGAGCGCAAAATCATTGAATCGTAGGGGCGGGTTTCAAACCCGCCCCTACGGTGCGAAACGGAATTGTGGCGCGGGTCACGCATCGGCCCCACGGGACAAAACGGGATTGTAGGGGCGGGTTTGAAACCCGCCCCCACGTCGGAAACATGGCCTACGACCCGAAGGCTCATCATCGCCGGTCGATTCGGCTCAGGGGGTGGGATTACGCGCGCCCGGGACTGTATTTCGTCACGGTCTGCACCCAAGGCAAGGAGCACGTGTTTGGCGCCGTGGCGGACGGTGAGATGCGGCTGAATGAATACGGGCGAAATGTGGCGGCGTGCTGGGAGGAATTACCGCGACATTATCCCCGGATACGGGTGGATGGTTTCATTGTGATGCCCAATCATGTGCACGGAATTATCGAAATTCTCGACGTAGGGGCGGGTTTGAAACCCGCCCCCACGGTGCGAAACGGAATTGCGGGGGCGGGTTTGAAACCCGCCCCTACAAGGGGTCACTCGGTGTCGGAAATCGTGCGTGCCTTCAAGACGTTTTCGGCGCGAGGCGTTAACCGACTCCGCAGGACGGCGGGAAAACCCCTCTGGCAGCGGAATTATTACGAGCACATCATCCGCAACGAACTCGAACTGGCGGCGATTCAAGAGTACATCGCATCGAATCCCGTACGTTGGGATACTGACCCGGAAAACCCCGCGGCCACGATGGCCAGCCCGTAATCGTAGGGGCGGGTTTGAAACCCGCCCCTACGCGACGAAACGGAATTGTAGGGGTGGGTTTCAAACCCGCCCCTACGGACGCGCGCCGGGTTTGACTTCGGTTTTGGGGGGAAGGTAGAATGGGGCTTTCCATTGGAAGTTTTTGTCGGGGGATGGGTGGAGGAGGCTGGAGTAATGTCTTTGGACGACACCCGGAGTCCTTTGGCCGAGGCCGGGACGGCGGACGAAGCACGCAGCGAACCCACCGAAGCTTGTTCCACACTTGCTGAAAGCGACGAGGCACACAGCGAGCCCACCGAAGCGGGTTCCACACCTGCTGAAAGCAGCGACATCAGTCATTTCCTGGACAGCGCGCGCAGCCTGACCACCATTGCGCAGGGCGAAATCGTTCCGGCGACGATCATCAAGATTACGGACACGGAAGTAGTGGTGGACGTGGGGCTGAAGTGCGAGGGAGCGATTCCGCGCAGCGAATTCCTCGGTCTGGACGGGCAGGTCTCCGTCGTGGCCGGCGACGTCATTCACATTCTCATCGAGCACTACAACGAGCAGGAAGGGACCGTCCGGGTCTCCTACGAGAAAGCGGCGCTCCGCCAGGCCTGGGAAGACATCGAACAGGCATTCCAGGACCAGAAGACGATTACCGGCAAGGTGCTCGAGCGCACCAAGGGTGGGCTGACGGTGGATGTGGGAGTTCCCGCCTTCCTGCCGGGGTCGCACGCCGACTTGCGGCCGCACTTCAACGCCGATGCTCTGCTGGGGCAGGAAATTCCCCTCAAAGTCATCAAGGTCAATCGCAAACGTAACAACGCGGTCGTGAGCCGCCGGGCGGTGCTCGAGGAAGACCTGGCGCGGCGCAAGGCGGCGCTGCTCGAACATCTGAAGGAAGGCGCGGTGCTCACTGGCCACGTCAAGAATCTGACCGATTATGGCGCGTTTGTTGATTTGGGAGGGATCGACGGCCTGCTGCACGTCACGGATCTCTCCTGGGGCCGCGTCGCGCATCCCTCCGAAGCGGTCAAACCCGGCCAAGAGCTGCGCGTCAAAGTCCTGAAGTACGATCCGGAAAAGGGCCGCGTGTCGCTTGGCCTGAAACAATTACAGCCCGATCCCTGGCAGAACGTCCCCAGTACCTATCGCGTGGGCGGGCGCGTCACGGGCCGGGTGGTGGGGGTGGTGGATTACGGCGCCTTCGTGGAGCTCGAACCGGGCATCGAAGGCCTGGTGCACTCTTCCGAAATGAGCTGGAGCAAGCGGCTCAAGCATCCCTCCAAGATTGTGAACCTGGGCGACCGGGTAGAGGTCTCGATCCTCGACGTCAATCCCACCCAGCGCCGGATATCACTCAGCTTGAGGCAGAGCCTGCCCGACCCCTGGACGACGCTCACGCAGCGGCACCCGGTGGGCAGCGTCCTGGAAGGCCGCGTGCGCAACCTGACCGAGTTCGGGGCCTTCGTGGAGATCGAGGAGGGCATCGACGGATTGGTCCACCTTTCCAACATGAACTGGAGCAAGGACGTCCGCCACCCTTCGGAAATTCTCAGGAAAGGCCAGAAGGTGGAAGTAACCATTCTCGGCATCGACAGCGACAAGCGGCGCGTGTCGCTGGGACTGAAAGAGGTGGGGCCCGATGCCTGGTCGGAATTTTGCGGGCGCGTCCAGGCCGGAGACGTGGTGCGCGGCAAGGTGGCGCGCCTGGCGGCGTTCGGCGCGTTCGTCGAGATCGAGGACGGCATCGATGGGCTGTGCCACACCTCCGAAATAGTGGGCCATGCGCCGGGACAAGACCGGGCCGGGCTGGAAGTGGGCAAGGAGTACGCCTTCCGCATTCTGCGGGTGAATCCCACCGACAAGAAGATCAGTCTGACCATGAAAGAGGTGGATCAGGCTGCGGCGGCGGCGGCAGAACCCGTCGGCGCTCCGGCAGAGGCAGGCGCGGAAGCACCGGCAGTGGTGGCGGAGTCCACTGCCCCGGTGGAGACGGCCTCCGTCGAATCCACTGGCGCAAGCGAATCCTAGGGCACGGGTTTTCGAAAAGAAACCGCACTCGGACGTTGGAAGGTGGCGTACAATCGGGTAGCGACAATCTGGCAGGCGGAGTGACCTATGACTAAGGCTGAGTTAATCGAGGATGTTTCCCAGGCGGCGGAGCTAAGCCGCAAAGACTCCGAAACGATTGTGGAGACGCTGTTTGGCAGCATTGTCAGCAGCCTGCGCAAGGGCGATAAGATCGAGATCCGGGGCTTCGGCAGCTTCCGCACTCGGCAGCGCAAACCGCGCATCGGGCGCAATCCCAAGACGGGAGCGCGCGTGGACGTTCCGGCCAAAAAGATTCCGTACTTCAAACCCAGCAAGGAATTAAAAGATCTCGTCAACTCCGGCGCCGCGGCCGCCGCACCAGCCGCGCCCGCGCCGGAACCCGCCTCGCCGCCGGAAACTCCCGCGTCCTAGCGGGGCCGGCATTCCCGACGCGGGGCGACAATGCCATGGATATCTTGTGGAGTCCCTGGCGGTTCCACTACGTCAGCGAAGTCGTGAAGAAAGGCGGCTGCGTATTCTGCGAGAAAGCCGCCGCGGATCGCTCCCGGGACCGCGAGAACCTGATCCTCTATCGCGGGCAATCGAACTACATCCTCCTCAACCTTTATCCCTACACGACGGGTCACGCCATGGTCGCGCCCTACGCGCACGTGGCCCGGCTCGCCGACCTCGACGCTGAGTCTCTGAAGGAAATGATGGCGCTCGCGCAGCGACTCGAGGCGGCGCTCGCCTCTGCCTACAGCCCGGAGGGTTTCAACCTGGGGATGAACCTGGGACGCTGCGCCGGTGCCGGCGTCGCCGACCACGTCCATCTCCATTTCCTGCCCCGCTGGTTCGGCGACTCCAACTTCATGACCGTCGTGGGCGAAACGCGCGTCCAGCCGGAAGCCCTCGCGACCACCTACGACAAGCTCACCCGCTTCTTCGGCGCCTGAGCGGGCACCTGCTGCCGCCAAGTTCGCGCGACAAAGAAATGTGGAAGATCGGGATCCTGGGACGGTGTGACGTCAGCGGGATTTCTTGCCGGGGATTGCAGTTACGATCTCTTGCGTATCGTCTTCGGTGGCGGGAAGGCGCCGGGCGGCGACGCCCAGCACCGGCTCGCGATACCCGCCCACGCCGTTGGTGCGTTCCACCCGGATCGGCTCGGCGACAAAGCGGAAGGCGAGGTCACCCTGGTGGGTGATTTCGTCGGGAACGACCACTTCCAGTTCCACGGGCGTGTGGGGCTCGATTTCGGCGGGAGTGACGAAGTAGACGCCGGTGCGGGATAAATCCTGCGTCACTCCTTCGGCAGGCCGGATCTTGCCCTGGGCATCGCGAATGCCCAGCCGCACGGGGACTTGCACATCGTAGCGGCGGTCGCTGCGGCGATCGAATCCTTCTCCGAATGAGGCCTCCTCGATCAGGCCGCCGGGGAGTTCGATCTCCAATCCTTCCGCGGCCCCGACGACATGGGTAAACTCCTGCCGCGCCCTTTCGGCCAGCCCATCGACGTACGCGTCGTCGTTGTCGGGATCGTGATGGAAAAGGATCAATTGTTTGACGCCGACTTCCTTGGCAATGCGCGTCCCTTCCAGCCAACTGCTGTGTCCCCAGCCCTTCTTTTCGGCCTGCAACTGTTCGGGAGTGTACTGCGCGTCGTAAACGAGAACGTCCGCGCCCTTGGCGAGGTCACGCACCGAGCGGTCGTGGAAAGGCGACCCGGGCTCGGTGTCGGTGGCGAACACGAAGGAGGCGCCGTCCGCATCCACGCGGTAGCCCACGCATTCTTGCGGGTGGTTCAGCGGCGCGGAACTGATGATGGCACCGTTCAAATCGATGGGCCGCTCGTCGAGGTCGAAGAAGTGACGAATTCCGCCCATGGCGCTCATATCGACGGGGAAATAGGGGTTCACCATCTGCCCTTCCACGGCGGCGCGTAATTCCAGTCCTTTGCGCAACACGGAGTGAAACAGGAAAACGTTCCCCTTGCGGTAGAGCGGGCCGAAGAACGGAATGCCTTGAATATGGTCCCAGTGGAAATGGGTCATGAAGACGTAGCCGTGGATGGGATGCTCGCCATACTCGCGCATCAGGCTTTTTCCCAGACTGCGCAGGCCGCTGCCGCAATCCAGAATAACGATGGTTCCGTTGGCAAGGCGAATCTCGACGCAGCAGGTGTTGCCGCCGTAGCGCGAATTGCGACGCTCCGGCGTCGGAGTCGAGCCTCGCACTCCCCAGAATTTGATCCGCATCCGCGATCACCCGATCCGCTAACGACGGCCGATGCCCCTTGACAAGCCATTCCTAGGAACGACTTCCTGAGCGGGCAGCCTCCCCAGGCCGTATCCCGACGGCACAACTTTAATTGAGCGTATCAAACCTTACGGCAAGGTGTCCACCCCTCCAGGCATTTTCTCTGTTACACTCGCGGTTAACAATATCCCAGGTAAAAACTCGCCCTCCCGGATCCCCGCTGCCTTGACCCGCCTGCACGCCGCCGCATAGAATCGCCGGCAGCAAGGACGGGGCATGTTATTAGAACTGTCGGTTCCTTTCGCGCCGGAGTTGGACCAAACATCTCTGCTTGAGGAGATTCCTTCTCAGCCCGCGGTTTTTGCCCTGCACCTGCGCGCTGTGGACGGAGTGGCCGCCCCTCCCTATCTGGGTCGGACGCAGGACTTGCGCCGGCGGCTCGCGCGCCTGCTCGGCCCCTCGCGCAGTCTTTCGCGATGGCTCAACTTGCGCGAGCTGACCCAGCGAATCGAATATCAACCTGTGGGTTCGCAGCTCGAAGCCCTTTGGCTGCTCTATCTTCTGAACCGCGCTTACTACCCACGCCATTATCGCCAGCGGCTGCGGCTCAAGGCCCCGGCGGTTCTCAAGGTAAATTTGCGCAACCGGTTTCCGCGCTGCTATCCGACGCACCGCCTCGCGAACGACGGCTCCCTCTACTACGGCCCTTTCCCCTCACGCCCCACCGCCGAACGATTTGCCTCCGACTTCCTCGACCTTTTCAAGATGCGGCGCTGCGTCGAAGACCTGAACCCCGACCCCGCGCATCCCGGCTGCATCTACTCGCAAATGCACATGTGCCTGGCGCCCTGCTTCCAGGGTTGCACGGATGAGGAATATCAGCAGGAAGTCGGGCGGGTCGTGGCCTTTCTCGACGCGGACGGCCAGCCCCTCGTGCGCGCCCTCGAAGCCGATCGCGCCCGCGCCTCCGAAGCACTGGAGTTCGAAGAAGCGGCGCGCCTTCACCGCCGCATCGAGAAAGTCCACGAAGTGTTGCGAGAGAGGCCGGGGCTCGCCCGCAACCTGCACGAGCTCAACGCCGTTTTGATCGAGCGCGGCGCCGCGCCGAAGAGTGTGGTCTTTTTCCGCCTCGGCGCCGGCACCCTGCGCGGTCCTGTCACGCTCTCGCTCGACGAAAATGTCGCCGCGCCGCTGCCGCTCGATCAGCAACTCCACGCGCTGCTCGGCCCTCTCGCGCCGCCTTCGGGACCGCAGTGTGAGTTCCCGTCTTGGGAACACCTCAGTCTGCTTTCGCGCTGGTACTACTCGAGCTTTCGGACCGGCGAGATCCTGATGCTGCCCGCCAACGGCGAAATCCCCCACGCCCGCCTTATACGCCTCTGCCGAAAGATGTTGCAGAGCCCATCGGAAAGTGCTGACACACTCCCTCAGGGGCGAGGCACCCAGACGTAAAAGCGCGTGGGTCCGTTGACCTGTTCCGGCTGCGGCATCGGAAGGGTCGTGGCCAGTCGGTAGTTTCGCAGGATGGCCTGGTGGAGTTTTTCCGTCATGCAGAGGCCGTTCTCCTGATGGGTGTCGTTTTCATCATTGAGGTCGCGGCTGAACAGAAACACTCCGATACGGCGCTGCTCGACGGTGCCGAGGAGATCGGCAGCCGGGATCGTGCCCTGGCACACCAGCCATGTGTACTGGAACAGGTCAGAGATGCGGATTTCCAGGCGCGCGCGTACGATCTCGCCCGCGTAGGATCCCGCGCCGATGGTTCCCGGCGGGAAATGTTGGCGCAAGTAGTCCTGGACGGCCCGGTCCCGGGCGAAGTCCTCCGGGTTCGGAGCTGCCGAGCCCACCCGCGTCGCGAAGAAGACCGTGAAGGCCAGTAGGCAGAGAATCTCGACGTAACGCTCCGCCTCCGCACGGCACTCCGCGATGAGTCCCGCCAGAAGAGGGCTGACGAGCAATAGCGGTTCAAGGAAGTACCAGATCCCGCTGCCTTGCTTGCCCGAACTCCCCACCGCCAGGACAAGAGCGCAAGCCAGGTAGTACATCAGCAACCGGTCGGGATGCCGCCGCAGGAATTCGAACGCCAGGAGGGTGGGCACTCCGAAGATTACCGCGTCCAGCAGCAGGCTGTAGCCCAGGCGTTGCCAGGAAAACCTTATGGCATTGTATTTCAATAAATGCAGGAGAACCGCTTGCCCGGGATAAGCGCCGTATTGAAAGTAACCGAGGAGTGCGAAGCCGCCTCCGATCAGTAGTCCTGAGAATTCGGCTGCCCGCCGGTACTGCTTCTCGACCATCAGGAACAGAAACACGGCCAGCGGCGTCGCCAGGAACTGCTGCTTGAAGAACAGTCCCGCGAGAATCAACGGGACCGACCAAAGCAGCCTGCGGGTGGTGCGGTAGCGGTAGGCGATGAGGAAACCTGCGAACGTGAGCACCAGGCCCATCATGTCGGAGCGGGCGGAAAGGCCTTTGACGCTGACGAGACTCGAGCTGAAAAAACCAGCGTCGCGAGCGCCACCGCCAGACGGCTGCGGGTGAGCCAATAGGCCAGCAAGCTTGCGCCCGCCGCACAGCCCAACGTGGCGATGAGCGACACGATGCGCAGCGGCCGGTAAGCTGGACTTTCAGCGTCGACCAGGTTTGCGCCCGCCCAGTAATAGAGTGG
>JBEKUI010000067.1:0-18103 GCA_049515175.1 Terriglobia bacterium | reverse complement strand
CGATTCATGCTGATGGAATCTTCCGCGCGCAGATAGCGCAGTTTGCGCGCGTCCTCGGCACTGGTCGAAACCTTGGCCATGCCGATGTTCGTGAATACCTCCTTCAGATTCACGAACGGATCAGCATCAGGATCCTGCGGCACGGCGTCCATGGCGCGGATCAGCATCTCCTTGGTGCCGCCGCCTCCCGGGATGAGCCCCACGCCGAATTCCACGAGGCCTATGTAAGTCTCCGCCGCGGCGCGCACGCGAGCGGCGTGCAGCGCCATCTCCACGCCGCCGCCGAGCGTCAGCCCCTGCGGCGCTGCGACCACCGGCCGGGACGCGTATTTGAGTGCCAGGTTGGCGTTCTGGAATCGGCGCACCTCATCGTGAATATCATCCCACTCGCCCTCCTGCGCAGCGACGAGCAGGAGCATGAGGTTCGCGCCGGCAGAAAACACCGGCCCTTGATTGCCAATTACCAGCGCGTCGAAACCGTCGTCGAGCGCCTTCAGCCCGGCGTGGACCATCTGGATCGTGTCCGCGCCGATGGTGTTCATCTTGGAGTGGAACTCGAGGCAGAGGACGCCGTCGCCCAGATCGATCAGACTCGCGCCGGCGGTCTTCTTGACTTCCTTCTTGCGCGCCTTCAATTCCGAAAGGAGCAACACCCCAGGACGGTCCGGCAGCAGGCGATACTCGCCAGCTCCGAAATCAAAAACCAGCGTGTCGCCGTTGCTTGACGAGTAGAAAGTCCCTCTGCCGTCCACTAGAAGTTTTTGAACAAGCGGTGGAGTCTCCCGATTCGCTTTCTTCCAGCCATCGACGGTCCTCTCCACACCCACCGCGTCCCAGAGCTCAAAAACGCCGCACTCCCAGCCGAAGCCCCACTTCATGGCCCGGTCGATGGAAACGATATCGTTGGAGATCTCCGGAATCCGGCAGGCCGCGTAGTGGAACGCCTCGGCGAGAAGCCGGCGATAGAACGCCCCGGCGCGATCCGGAGCTTGCATCAGGGCCGCAACGCGCCGCCCGGCGTCCTCGATTCCCTGGGTCATTTCGAGCGAAGGCAGGTTCGGCCGCTGGCGCTTGCGATATTCAAACGTCGCCAGGTCGAGCGTGATGATTTCGCTTTCGCCGTCGCCGGCACCCTTTGTCTTCCTGTAAAAACCTTGCTGGGTTTTGTCGCCGAGCAGCTTGCGTTCGAGCATCTGCGCGACAAAGTCCGGAATTTGAAACAACTCGTGGCGTTCGTCGTTGGGCAGCGACTCGGCGAGGTTCTTCACGACATGCGCCAGCACATCTAGTCCGACGATATCGAGTGTCCGGAAGGTCGCCGATTTCGGCAGCCCCATGGCCGGACCGGTCAGCGCGTCGATCTCCTCGATCGTGTACCCATCTTCTTGCATGATGCGGAACACGATCAGGGTCACAAACGTGCCGATGCGATTGGCGATGAAGTTCGGAGTGTCCTTGGTAATCACGATTCCCTTCCCCAGGACAACGTCGGCAAACCGCACAACCCGCGCCACGACTTCGGGAGACGTATCCGTGGTGGGAATCACTTCAAGAAGTTTCATGTAACGCGGCGGATTGAAGAAGTGCGTGCCCAGCCAATGGCGGCGGAATTCCTCGCCGAATCCTTCGCTGATGCCAGCCAGCGCGATCCCGGAAGTGTTGGAACTGACGATGGCGCCGGGGGCACGAAGCGGTTCGACGCGCTGAAGCAGGGCGCGCTTGATCTCGCGGTTCTCGGTGACGGCCTCGATGATCCAATCGCAATCCCCGATCCAAGCGAGGTGATCATCAAAATTGCCGGTGCGAACCAGGCTCGCCGCTTCCGGGACAAAGAACGCCGCGGGGCGCGACTTGAGCGCGGCGTCGAGCCCGGCCTGCGCGAGGCGATTGCGCACCTTGAGATGGGCGAGCGTGCGGCCCTGCTTCTGCTCTTGCGGAGTCAACTCATGTGGAACGACGTCGAGGAGAACGGAAGGAACTCCGGCGTTGGCGAGATGCGCGGCGATCCGCGCGCCCATGGTCCCCGCACCAAGAACGGCGACTTTGCGGATGTCGCGCACAGTGAACCCCCAGAACTGTGTGGCTAGCCTCTCGGGCATTATGTGGGACGGCACCCCACGGGGTCAAGGAGCGCAGTCGTGGCGCTTCATGTCAGCTGAAACTCTTCGCGTGAGGCCAAATCTCCCGGAGGGAATACTTTGGCCTGCGGGCGATGAAGATAGGCATGTTGGTTTCAAAAGGCCGGGCGTATTCGCTCACCACAACCGCGGCTTGCTCGACTTCGTTGAAGCTCTTTTCCGCGTCCTCGCGCGATTCGCCCACCAGGATCACCATATCGGCGTCCCAATTGCCGGGCCCCCAGTACCAGTAGTTGTTGTGCGCGCTCGCGGCCTTGGGCAGTCCATACTTCTTGCCGAAGAAATCGATGGCGCCGGCTTCCCCGTAGTTGTGGCAGTAGATGATGGTCCGCGCCTTCTCCTCAGGGGAAAGGGAGTTGTAAACCCTGGCCACCGTCGCCACCTGATTCTCCCAACCAAACATGTCATCGTAGTACTGAGGGAGTTTTCCGACAGCTCCCCGCTCTCCGCTGCCCGGATGGAACCCAACAAAGTCCTGATATCGGATAAACGTCTGGACGGGCAGTACGGGCAACGAGTAAGGCAAGAGAATGAGCCCGCCCGCCACGAGCGCCGTCGCGTACGTCGGCTTCAGCCAGTTCCATCGCCGCGCCCGAATCAAGGACTCGAACTGCACCGCGCCCGCCGCAAAGAGCATGTAATAGGCCGGCGCCAGATAGTAAGGCTTGGCATTCGTCGCGAGCAAGAGACCGAGGACCGTGACGTAGATCCAGCCCAAGACTCGGAAGGGCCTTCCGGCCCGGGCAAATAAGCAAAAGGAAAGACCCGCGAGCCAAAGAGGAAGCGTGAAAGGGAGGATCTGCAGGGTGCTTTCGGCCATGAAGGCGAGTGGCGACAGCGGGAGGTTCTTGTAAAGGGTGGCATTGCGGATGAATTCTCGCGTCGGGAAAGCATGTCGCACTTCCCAAAGGATATGGGGTAGAAAGATCAGAAAGGCGATGACGCCTCCCAACCAGAGCCACTTGCTCCACAGGTATTTCCGCGCCGGCGTAACAACCAGACCCGCAACCAAACCCAATCCCAGGAAACCCACCGAATACTTGTTCATCAGCCCCACGCCGACGACCAGACCGAAAAGCACCCAGAGCCGCGGGCGATCTTCCTTCAGAATCTTGATGAGGATGTAGGCGGCAAGCACCCAAAAGACGTGATCGAAGCAGTTCATCGAGAAAATGTGGCAAATAATCAGGTAGACCGGCGCGATGAGGGTGGCCAGTGCCGCAAACCACTGTGCAAACCGGCCGCCACCAAGCTCACGAGCCATCAAGCCCGTGAGGAGTATGACCAGCGCATTGCACACGGCAGGCAGGAACCGAATGGCCAGAAGCGACTCGCCCAGAAGGTGACGCACGAGGAAGGCCACGAGCGCCACGAAAGGAGGTTGATCGACAAAGCCCCAATCGAGATGTTCGCCGCAGGCGAAGTAGTAGAACTCGTCACGGAAGTAGCCGTAACGTCCGCTCACCAGCAACTGAGCCACCAGAGCGGTGAGCGCAATGCCCAGGAGGAGGGCGGTGTCACTGCGATAAGAGCAATGGTCTGAGTCGGAGGCAGTCACGACAGTGGCCGGGAATAAGGAATGGCGGATGGTAAATTACGGGTGCGATTGCAGCTTCGACTGAATAGATCCTTCCGTCATCCACCCTGCGCCATTCACTATTCACAATTCGCGCTACGAGCGCTGATAGGTGGCAAGGAACGACTTCAAGGCCGCCTCATTCATCTTGAGCACGCCGGAAGCCTTGAGTTGACCTTTGAGGTTCTGCTGATAAAGCTCCCAGGCGAGGCTGCGCTTGCGTTCCACCACTTCCTCGGCAATCTGCTCCTGCTGCGTGGGAAGGTCCGCTTCCACTGCGGGGATGCGCGACGCAACGCGAAAAACGATACGGTTGCCGCCCACCGCAAGGGCATCGCTCGACTGCCCCACGGGCAGGGTGAATGCCGAAGGGAGCTGCGAACCGGAGCCCACGCCGTCGATGTAGTCCTGCTGGCTGAAGTCTTTGCTCTCCTTTACCGCGAGGCCCATTGACTGGGCGGCCTTCTTAAGGTCCGCGCCTTTGGCTTTTGCGGCGAATTGCTCCGCCTTCTGTACCGCCAGCACCTGGGATTGCGCCGCGCGGTAATCCTGTTCGACCACAGCGCGGACTTCCTCCAGTTGGGGCAGATGTTCGGGCACGACCTGCGTGACCTGGATGATCGCCATGCCCTTGGGCACGGAGACTCCACTGCCCACCGCGCCCTCGCGAAGCTGGAATGCGAGATTATGGAATCCTTCGCTCGTGCCGAGGTCGGGGACCGGCTGGTTATACCGGAAGGGCGGCGTTTCCTTTATTTCTAATCCGTTCTTCTGGGCGATCGTCTGGAAGTTCTTCGGATCCTGCTGGAACTCCCGCTCGAGTCTGGTGGTCAGCGCCTGCTGTGCGTCCGAGAGCCGTTCGCGCTCCAGTTGCTGGCGAATTTGATCCCTGACTTCTTCAAAGGTCTGCAAATGGGCCGTCTGTTTGTCAAAAAGCTTGATGATGTGGAAACCGTAAGTCGTCTTGATCAGGTCGCTGATCTGGCCGGGCTTCATGCTGAACGCTGCCGTCTCGAATTCCTTGACCGTCTGGCCGCGCACGATCCAGCCCAGATCGCCACCGTTCGGGGCGCTGGAATCTTCCGAGTTCTTCTTTGCCAAATCCGCGAAATCGCCGCCGGCCTTCAATTGCCCGAGCACCTCGCGAGCTTTTTTCTCGATCGCCACAACCTCTTCGGGGGTTTTGCCTTCTGTCTTGAACAGGATGTGGCTCACCTTGACGCGGTCGGAGACGTGATACTCGCCCACGTGCTGGCCGTAGTACTGCTTCAGGTCGGCGTCGCTGAGCTTCACCTGGGCGCGGACGCGGTCCATATCAATCAGCACATAGCGCACCCGGCGTGTTTCCGGAACCTTGTACTTGCTGGGACCCTTTTGGAAGAACGCTTCCAGCGCCGCCGGGGTAATCTCCACGGCCTTGAGGTACTGGCTGGGATCGAACAGAACGTATTCGATTCGAGCCTTGGTGTTACGTTTGATGAATTCTTCCCGGACTTCGGCGGGCGTGACACGCACGCCGTCGGTAATGATAGCGCGCATCTTTTCCTGCAGGAGGCTTTCGCGGAATTGCGCCTCAAACTGCGGCACCGTCATGCCTGTCTGTTGTGAGATGAAGTCGCGGTATCGGTCCAGACCCACGAAAACGCCGTCGGGGTAAAGGGAGGGGATTGCGGTCTGCAAGCCGCGCTGCAGTTCAAGATCAGAGATCCCCACGCCCAGTTTCTTCGCCTGGGTCCACAAGACGCGGCGCACGATCATATCGTCCAATACGATGCCCGCCATGCGTGAGACCATCTGCGGATCATCTCCGAGCGGCGACCCGCGCAGGCGCGATTGGATGTTGCGCTGCAGATCGTTGGAAGTAATCGGCGTCCCGCCGACCTCCGCCAGGACGTTGGGCTCCATCCCACGGTCGCCGCCGGGGAAAATGGGGGCCAGGGTCACAATCATACCAACGCTGACGATACTGAGGAAAAAGATCAGGAGATACTTCTTCACCAACTCACGTTTCTTCTTAAACAGCCTGAACATGCACACTCCTTGCCCGACGGCTAAACCCTCCTATTATAGGGGGAAGGAGCGAATGGCGGCAACACGTTGCGTGAGGCGGTAGCAGATCAGTCCGGTGTTGGAGCGGCGAGTCGTTCATTTGCGAGCTCGAAAAGGGCGAAAAACCGCTGCTCCACACCGTTGGCCGGCTATCCGTGAAAGGGAATCAGGACGGCGCGCCGAGGCGCCGCCCTGGTCAAAACACCGATTTCACTGAGAAGGCGGTGCGGGCGGTTCAGCCGGTTGGGATGGCCCCGACCCGCGACCGAACCCCGGCCCGCGATTTCCCATCCGGCCGCCGCGGCGGGCGCGGCCGGCTCTCAGGGAGCGAAATTTCTGCTGCTGTTCCGGCGTGAGGACGCTCTTAGCAGCCAATAGGGACTCGACGTGCTGGCGCATCATCTGCCCGCGCACCTCAGAAATCTCCTGCACCTTTTTCGTCACGGCTTCGCGCTCCGGCTGGTCGGCGCGAAGAAGTTCGCGCAGTTCCAAACCTCGGACGCGCAGGTCGGCTCGTGCCTTAACAGTGGCTTTCTCACCCTCGAGAACGATCTGATGCAGCCGGGCCGCCTGCTGGTCGGTCAGGTTTAACTCCGCCTTGAAGCGCTCGCTCTCCAGCATGGCGAGCATCCTGGAACCCATGTCGAGCCCTGGCCCACGGCCCGGGCCGCGCCCCCAATCTCCATCTCTACGCTCTTGAGTTCTGCCCAGAGCGGAAATACTCAGTATCGCAACGGCAATCGTTAGTCCTATCCTCCAACGGCTCATCACCATGTCCTCCTCGCCGGTTTCTTCGTTCATTTAGTAGAGACGAAGAAATCTGCCGTGGGGTTACAGATGGTGTCTGTCGTGAAACTGTCTCCACTATAATAGATGCGCCCGCAGAGCGCGGGTCACGAGGCGGAATGCCGACCCATCAACCCACTCCGGTAACGCTTGAGCCGGCCCCCGATCTCGGGCCGTTTGCGAGCATGTTCCGCTCGCTCCGCCATCGCGACTACGCCTTCTTCTGGTCAGGAAACTTCCTCTCGAACATCGGCACCTGGATGCAGAACCTGGCGCTGGGCTGGCTGGTGCTGGAACTGACGAACTCGCCGTTCCTGCTGGGCCTCAACGGTTTTCTGGGGACCGCCCCCTCGTTAGTCTTTTCCCTGCCCGGGGGCGCCATCGCCGACCGACTCAACCGCCGCAAATTGATGATCGTAACCCAGACCCTCATGATGCTACTGGCGCTGGCGCTCGCCATTCTGACTTCCTTCCGGGTCATCACGATCCAGGAAATCATGGCCATCAGTTTCCTCACGGGATTCGCGTCCGCGCTCAACAACCCCGCCTATCAGGCCATCGTGCCAGACCTCGTCCGGCGTGAGGACCTCACCAACGCTGTGGCCCTTAACTCAGCGCAATTCAACATGTCGCGTGCCATTGGGCCGACACTCGCCGGCCTGGCGCTCGGATCGCTGGGTTCGGCGGGATGCTTTTACCTGAACTCGGTGAGCTTCCTGGCGCTGATCATCGCGCTGCTGGCGATCAAACTCCCGCCCCATACCCGGGAAGAGGGGCCCTCAGTGTGGGAATCCATGGTTGAGGGACTGCGTTTCGTGGCGCGGAACCGTGACGTTATTCTGCTCCTCTCCGTGCCGGCAGCCCTGAGCCTGCTGGGACTTCCCTTCGTGGTTCTGATGCCTGTCTTCGCCCGCGACTTGCTGCATTTGGGGCCTTCCGGACTCGGATACTTGATGGCCGGCGCCGGAATCGGCGCGGTGATTTCCGCCCTGACCCTGGCGGCTCAGGCCCATATCCGGCACCGTCGGGCCTTCATTCTGGGCTGCGCAGCGGCTTTCTCACTGGGCCTGATCTTCCTGGGCCGAGCCACAACGTTCCTGGCAGCGTTTTCCCTCCTCATTCTGCTGGGAGCCACGATGGTGGGGGCTCTTGCGCTCACCAACAGCACGCTGCAATTTATTAGTCCACCCGAATACCGCGGGAGAATCATGAGCATGTACACGCTGGCGGTGATTGGACTGTCGCCGCTGGGAAGCCTTCAGGCCGGGGCTGTGGCAGAGGCGCTGGGAGTTCGGACAGCGCTCACTTTGGGAGGCGCAGTTTGTCTCGCCTACTTCCTGATCCTTCTCGTCGTTTCTCCGTACCTGCAGGGATCGTTGCTGCCGCCGGCACCCCCGCCCACAAGCGGGAACAAAGAACCTCAAGAGAAAGACCGGAGCTGAACATCCACGCAGCACTGATCCGCAGCGGGACCGGCGCAGAGGTGCGCTTGGGCGGGGATTGAGGGAACAGGATACTGGGGGGCAGCCTATTTGCTGCCGCTTAAAGCTTCATCGATGGCCTTGAAATAGGTGTCGGTCGTGGGCAACCCCACAATCATCCGGCCGTTGATAAATGACGTGGGCGTACTCTGCACTCCCACGGCCTGACCTTCCTTGAAGCTTTCTTCGATCCGTGGCAAAGGAGTCTTGGAGTCAATGCACGCCGCCAGACGCAGCCGGTCAACACCCACCTGCTCCCCGTAGCTGATCACCGTATCGCGGACGTTGGCGGGATTGAGGCTGGTCTGGTTCTTAAAAACCATGGTCCGAAACGGCACGTACGCTGGCGGATCAATCTGGTAGACGCACTGATTGGCGATCGTCGCCGTCAGCGTCCAGTCGTGTATGGTAGCGAGGGGGAATTCCTTGTAAACGATACGGACCTTATCACCGTATCGGTGGAGTACGTCGTTTTCCAGAAACTCGTGCATGCGCACGCAGGAGGGACACTGCAAATCAGCGTACTCCACGATGGTAACGGGCGCCGTAATCGGGCCCGTAGTTGGGCCATTGGCGGTATTGATCGTGTGCAGCGCAACCTGGCGCGGATCGACGGTCATGTTAAAAATCGTTCCCACAACCAGGCAGCGGCTATCCTTGGTCATGAAGAAGTCCTGCGATTGCGATTGCGGGCCATCCCCGACGGTTACCTTCGTCGCCAGCAAGCCTGGATACGCCGAAGGCTTGAAGGGAGCGGCCGACACGTTGGTCGAGGCAGGAATCTTGAACTGCTCGCGCAGATGCTGAACCATTTCGCCCTGCGGATCTCCGGTCACGTTGTACAAACTTCCGATAATCAGCAGGCGATAATCCTTGGTAACCAGCACCGTGTTGTTGTGTTTGTCCTTGCCGGCGTCTGTGACGACCGTGGTCTGGAGAAAAGAGGGATGGATCGACGGCTTCAGCGGGTCAGCGGTGATCGTGACGTTGTCGGGGACACCGAAACGGAAACGAACGAACCGGATAATCTTCTCCCGCGCCGCCGGTTCACTGGCGGGCGAGGCAACCTTCTGAGTATTCTGCGCCACGATCAGGGTTCCAGCCGCAAGCAGGATTCCCGCTACAATCGGGCCCATCACATTTCTTGTCCTTGGCATCAAATCGAATCGCTCCCTTTTGAGATCAGCCCGCCCCGACCCGTCACCTCGACCTTGTTCGATTGTAGCTGACGCCTCGCGAAAAAATCAATTTCCGATCAGATCCTGCCAGCCTTCCCGCCTGACTGCTCCCAGCTACCGCATCGAGGCCACTCATCGCTCGCCGCGGCCTTGTTGCGCGATCGCAGGCTCTGTAACCGTGGACCCTTCGGCTTTGTGGTTGTGGTGAATGAAAACGTGAATGAGGAACATCGCGACCAGCACCGCGCCGAAGGTACAGACAATCGTAGCTCCTGTGGGGAAATCGAGCACGACCGAGAGATACACGCCCAACGCCGAAACCAGCGTTCCCATCGTCCAGCCAATCGCCAGCCGCGGCCCGATGCGGTCCGCAAAAAGCATCGCGCCCACGGAAGGAACAATGAGATAGCAGAAAACGAGCAGCACGCCCGCAATCGCCACCGAAGAGGTCACCACGAATCCGAAGGACGCATAGAAAAGAAAATCCCAGAACCGCAGCGAGATTCCCCGGGCTTCCGCGCCCTTGGGATTCATGGAGATCAGAAGGAAATTCTTACGGAAGATGTAGTGGAACGCTCCGATCGCCCCATAGAGCAGCGCCGTGCGTTCCACTTCGTGCCAGGACACTGCCAGAATATTGCCCACCAGCATGTCCTTGAGGTGTTCAGTTTCCCCGGTCGCTTTGCTCATGGCCAGGATGGCGCCCGCGGAGGCCACTGCGTAGGCAATTCCGATGAAGGCTTCCTGCGGAATGTGGGTACGGCGCATGCGCGCCAAGGCAAAGAGGGCCGCGCCAAGGAAGGTGAATCCCAAGCTGAGCCAGTACGCGCCTCCGGCATGGGGATCCATTCCAAAGACCACGGCCACCGTCGCCCCGAGGGCCGCGATCTGAGCAAGTGCCAGATCCACGAATATGACTCCGCGCTCGACGACGTGGACACCCAGATAGGCGTGAATGCCGGTCAAAATCAGACTGGCAACGAAAGGCGCAAGAAGAAATGGCAGAACGTCCATTCATCCTCCCAAAAGATTTATCGAGCCGCTTGGAATGCCCGCGCGACCAAGTTGATATCGTAATCGAAAAGCTTGAAATAGTCGGTGACTTCTTTTTCGCCACCCACCGAAGGGAGCATCACGACCACCTGGGCGCCGGTTTCGCGCGCGATGGAGTCGGGGGTTTTCAAGTCAAAGTAAGGCTCCACCAGGATCACTTTGATGTTCTCGCGCCTCATCAGTTGGATCAACTCCACGGTGTGGCTGGGACTGGGTGGAATTCCCGGCCGGGGCTCAATCTCACCGGCGGAAATGAGGCCAAAGCGTTTCAGGAAATTTGGCCAGGAACGGTGGTAAGTGATCACTTTACGCCCGCGATAGGGCTGCATCTGCGCGTCCCAGCGCTTCTCGGCCTCGGTCAGCCGCTGGTTGAAGTCCTGGAGGCGCTGCTCAAAATAGGCAGTATCCTGGGGCTGCATCTCCGCCAGCTTCTTCTCAATCCCCTGCGCGATGCGTCGCCCGTTCTCGGGATCGAGCCAGTAGTGGGGATTCCCAAACGGGTGAACGTCGCCCATGGCGCGCGTGACCGCCGTGGTCGGAATCTCCAGGACTTCAGCAAACTGCGAGGCGTCGAGGTAGCCGCGGGCGCTCACTTGCACGTTGGGATTGCCGCATTGGGTAATGAGCGGCGGCAGCCATCCGATCTCCAGCTGCAAACCCACCCCAATGAGCAGGTCGGCGCGGCGCAGCTTAAGCAGAAAGCTCGGCTTGGCTTCGACAAAATGCGGGTCCTGATAGCCGCGCGCAATGGATTCCACCTCCACGCGGTCGCCCCCCACCTGCGAAGCAAACTCTGCCAGGTCCGTCGTTGACGTCACTATCTTCATCTTGGACGCCGCCCAAGCCGGCATCGAGAAAACAAGCGTCAGCGTCATGAAGAGAAGCACTGATTTCACAGCCGGGGAGATCGATAGAGGTCGAGGTTTCATGTGAACTCCTAAAAGGGATGTGCGCCGTGCGCGCCCAGCACAAACAAGAATTGGAGAAACAAGTCGTTCCCGGTCCGGCCGTCGGGATAGTGAGTGAAGCGATACTGGCCGCGAATCTGGCTGAACTCGCTCGGCCAGTAGGTGAGGACGGGGGAGAACCCGCTGTCGGTCAGGAGAGCATTATCAGGCCGGCCGGAGCGGTCGTAGCGCCCGCCCAGAGTCCATCGCCGCGTGAGACGGTAGTCCGCCGACGTATAGAATCCGAAGGCTCGCTGGATTGAATCCAGTTGTTCGCGCCGGCTCCACATGAGTTCCGTCCGGGCGAGGACATTGTGATAGATCGCCCGGCGCAGTGGCTTCCAACGGAAGGTGGTGTCCATCCCGAAGACTTGAGTTCGGTAGGCGCTCCCCACATCGTTATGGCCGCGAGCGTAGGAAAATCCCATGTCCAGGTTGGTCGATTCGGTCAAATCGTGGTAGCCATGCAAACGTCCCACAAGAGAAACGTCGTTGCGATTGGTGGCCACGAAGACGCCCGGGGAATCTCCACGGAAAACCTGGGCCGTCGCCTCCAGGAAGATGTCCTTGGGCGCCGGCAGGATGCGGTTCACTGAAATTCCGGCATCATCCAGACCGTCCTCGCCCCCGAGCAGGTTCTGCAAGACGATGGGGCGATCCACCCAGGGCAGAACGTGATTGTGCAGCGTGTTCACGATGCCAAAGGCGGAACGCATCTTTCCCACCTTGGCCACAAAGCCTGCTGGCAGCGAGGTGAAGGTGATGTACCCCTCCTCCAAGTTGACTCCCGTCTCACCGAAGGAGAGAAAAAAATCGCCTCGCGCGTAGGGGTCGATGATCGCCTGCAGGCCCACTTCCGACTCATGCATTTCGAGCGTCGGCACGCGCTGCACCGGGTCCTTCCCTGCCGCTCCGATGAAGTCCCCGATAACGCTGATGTCCGGATTGAGGACTTTCGCCGCCGCTGTGGCTCCGCCGTAAACCGGCAGTGGGGCAGCAGCGGTTCCCACCGTACCCGGCGCGGCTTCGACGGTGGTCTGCGGCAGTGTCCCCGCCGGTGTGGAGGGAACTGGGGAAACAGCGGCAGTGGCTGCGGCTGGGGCCGCTTCCGGACTGGGAGCGAGAGGCTGAGCCGCGACCTCCGTCGCGGCGGACGCCCTTTCCGCCTTGAGGGCGCGAACCTCCGCCTCGAGCGCGACGATGCGCTCTTCGAGCACCTTGAATCGATCCTGGGTGTCATCCTTTTTCTGCTCAGCCTGCGCCCAGGCAAAGCCGTTTACCCCTAAAATCAAGCTCAAGAGGATTGCGGATTGTCGCATCTTGTGACTCCTCGTAAAAGCGGTTTTCTCGACGCCGGGTAATTCGGGCATCGGTAACCAAGCTGAATGATAAGGCAGTTCAAGCTGCGGGAGGGGCGCGAGGAGTGACAACGCGCGACGGGAGTCCGGGGAAAAACTGGTCCGAAGGCGTCGGAAGCAGCTGGGAGATGGTTCGGACCGAAGGCACGAAGTGGCCGACAGCCGCGTTCGCAGTGCGCCCCATGCCGATTTGGCAGGCGACGCAAAACGGCTGGGAGTTCTCGCCCGAAGACCGCTGCAGGGCGTTGCGGTGCACCGCCAGCCCAGCCGGGCGGGAAAAATCTTCGTGGCGGTGGACCTCCCCCAGCCAGAGGAATTCCATCTGGATCCCGACCAATATCCACGCCGCCAGCAGGCGCAGAGCAGGATTTCGCAAGAATCGCATCGACCGTCGCATCAGAACTCGAACTTCAGGGATTATAGTCGTTCCCTCATCGAAGCTGAGGGAAAATCTGTGCGGGCACGAGGCCGCCCTCCTCCCCTTGGATGGATATGCGACCGGAAAAGATGCCTGCACGACCGGGCCTTCCGCTTCACCTTTCTCGCCGCTGGCCCGCCCTATTCTGTGCGCTGCTGAATCTGCCGGGCGAGTTCCTTCACCTTCTGCGCCAGACTGGGGAGGTGAGAGAGATGGGCGTACATCTTCTTGAATTCAGCGAGCGGCCGACCCGGTCTCCCCCAGACGATCTCGCCCTTCCGAACGATCTTACCAGGGAGAATTCCCGCCCCTCCCCCCAGGATCGCCCCCTCTTCAATCCGCACGTGGTCCCCAATTCCCACCTGGCCTCCCATCACCACGTAATCGCCGATCTCCACGCTCCCCGAAATGCCGGTCTGGGAGGCGATCACACAGTGGCGGCCAATCTTCACGTTGTGCGCCACCTGCACGAGGTTATCGATTTTCGTTCCCTGCCCGATTGACGTGACTCCAAGTGATCCGCGGTCCACCGTGCTGTTGCTGCCGATTTCAACGTCGTCTTCGATAATTACCTGGCCAACCTGAGGAAACTTGTTATGCCGGCCGTCCGCAAAGACGTAGCCGAATCCATCCGAGCCCACCACGACCCCGGCATGCAGAATGACGCGATTCCCAATTCGCGCGCCGGGGTAAATCGTGACGCGGGGATGAAGCACGCAATGGGCCCCAACCTTCGAGCCCGCGCCGACACAGACTCCCGCGGCGAGCTGCGTCCCCGGCCCGACACTCGCGTTCTGTTCGACAGTTACATAGGGGCCAACGCTGACGCCCGGGGCCACATGGGCATTGGGGGCAACAAGGGCGGTGGGGTGAATCCCCGGTGGAGGTGGAGTGGCCCGGAGAACGCCCTCCGCAGCTCGCACGAAGGCCAGCTTGGGGCGCGCCACTGCGATTGTTGTCCTCCCTTCCAGCCTAACGCCTTCGGCAACCAGAATGCAGCCGGCCTGCGAACTTGCGGCGGCAGCGAGGGAGCGTTCCCCTTCCGCGAAAGTGATGTCCTCCGGGCCAGCACTTTCCAGTCCCGCGATACCGCGAATCTCGCACTTCATGTTTCCGCTCGCTCTTCCGCCCAATCGGCGGGCGATTTCTTCGACTGTCATGGCAACTCCTGCAATCAGGGTTCAATGTCGCAGGCCCGGTCCTCAGCGTTCAGGGTCTACCCCCAGGCCCTCGTTATGGTTTTGAATGTGACAAGCCAAGAGTACTGCTGAACGCCGCGCGTGGGTCACGAATCCCAAGCCCTGCACGCAGCCGTCAAACCGGGTACAGGGGCGGCTCGCCCGGCGGACGTGTTTTCCATCGCCGGTGTACCCAAAGCCACTGGTCCGGGTATTCGCGAACGTGATCCTCGATGAGCCGAGTGAAGTTCGCGGTGTTGGCCCGGATTTCTTCCTCGGCGTCCTCGCGGCGAATCCAGGGGACGGGAACAAACCGCAACCGGTACTTCTTCAACTTTTCGTCCCAGATCGCCAGGCCGAAAACGATAGCGGCCCCCGTCTTGCGCGCGAAGCGAGCCGGGGCCGTCGTCGTGCAGGCCGTGCGGCCGAAAAAATCCACGAATACGCCCTCCGCCGGAATCATGTTCTGGTCCGCCAGAATCCCCACTGCTTCCCCTCGGCGCAGTGCGCGCAGGATTTCGCGCGCCGCATCGCGCTTCTCGATGGCCTCGCCCCCGCTCAGACAGCGATAGCGATTGATCAGCGCGTCGAGGGGGGGATTGTCCAGCTCGCGGACGATGAATTTCAGGGGATAACCGTAAATGCCGTGCGCAAACGAACTGAGCTCCCAATTGCCAAAATGCGCGGTGAGGAAAAGCACGCCTTTGCCCTGCTCCCGCGCCTGAGAGAACGCCTCAAATCCGTCGTAGATGATAAACCTCTCGATGTTGGCGCGATTCATGCGAGGGAAGTGGGCGAAATCGGCGAGCATGCGGCCAAAGTTGCGAAACAGGCCGCGCAGAACCTGTCGGCGGCGGGAGTCGGTCCAATCCGGAAACGCCAGACGGAGATTCCAGATCCCGACCCGGCGCAGGCGCGGCCACGCCGTGTAGCTCAAGCCGGCCAGCAGCCCACATAAGCCCCGCGCCACCCGGTGAGGCACCCAGCCCAGCAGCCGGAGTAGACCCAGCACCAGCAGGTGTTCAAAACGGTGGCGATAGGAGAGCGGCGTGGGCGGGACGGACTCGGGAGACGCAACGGTCGGCGTCTCCTCTCTGCTCACACTGGACAACGGCATTCACACTCCGAATCCATGATGAAACGCCCGCGCGGGATGAACTCCGGCCCCCCCCTCACCAATCCTCAGTCGGCGCGGAGCGGAAGATTCTTGAGAAAGAAGGTAAGAACCTGGTCTTCGTATTCCTTTTTGATCGCACCGGAAGACAGCGAGGTATACGAGTGTTCCAGCACCAGCATGCGCTTGGGCTGCGGAGAGAGATTGTAGAGCTCCTCAGTCTCCCCCGCCACCGAAAGAAAATCTCGGCCCTGGATGTAGAGCTTGGGGACGCCTTCGAGCTTGGCAATTTGCTCGTGCACAGGGGTCTTGTTCTTGCCCCAGGTGAGGGCGCCGAACACTGCCGTGGGCAGAGTCCGAAACTGACTGCTCGAACCACCGAGGAGTTCATCTACCTCAGCTTCCATCATCTGACGGGGCGTGTCGTAAACCGAGTCGACCACAAGCGCCTTCACGATGGTGTTCTGTTCCGCAGCCCGCAGCGCAGCGTAGCCCCCCGTGTTGATCCCAAACAACCCCACACGGTGAGGGTTGACACCAGTCTGGTGGGAGACTTTATTGATCGCCGCCAGGAGGTCGTCCGTCTGCCGTATGCCGAGGTCGGTAAATCGAGATCTCGCCTTCGGCCCGTGGTAGTTGAATATGTAGACGTTGAAATGGTTCTGCTGCAGCAGGTTTCCCAGGGCCAGCAACTCCGCCCGATTGGAATTGTAGCCGTGAGAAAGGATGATGACCGGGGCGCCCTTCAGCCCCACAAGGAGCCAGCCGTCGTGCTCGCCGCCCGCCCCGTCTGTGAAGCTCAAGTTGATGTAACTACTTTGGAAAGATGATAGCGGACTGACGGTTTCAACTTCCGTATTCACCGCCATGATACGGTAGGTCAAGAAACCGCTGGCAGCTCCCAGCACCACGACCAATAAGGCCAGGAGTATCAACGCCGAACGCAGTAGCCGCCCCACAAGTCCGTTGGAAGCCTGTGCGGGAGCAGCGATGGATAAGGCTCGCCTCCGTGCCATATCGCTGACTTCTACACCACTCCCCTCATGAACTGTGCGAGCATTCCCGCTCGCAAGTGCCAAATCCTACCACAACCCTAGTGGCCACTGAGTAAAATCTTTACGGACAGCACCTTAGGCGCAGGAGGGGAAATTAGCGCCGACCAGCGGAGGTACTTTGTGCAACTAATAAGCGGGCACACTGGGCACCCCCGCCCGGCACCGGCACGCCGCGCTTCCTGATATCATGGCATTCGCCCTGGCGGCGCAACAATCTTTGATTTACGCTATACTGGCACGCCCGGTCGGGCGCGCTGTCGCTGTCCACCGTCGGGTACGCGCTGCTCTAAGACAGCCAGTCACAAGAGGATTCCGACTGCCTTGGCCTACGACGTCATTGATGTCCGCCAGTTCGAATCGAGCCAGCTCGCCCACCTGCTCGATGCCGAGGCCCAAGCTTGGAATCTGGCCTTGCGGTGGGACTACACATCTTCCCGCCGGGTGATTGCCAATTGCCTGGATGAAAAGCGGCTGTCAGGCTATGCCCTGTGCGCCAACGGCGACCCCAAGGGCTACAGCTATTTCTTCTATGAAGGCGAGAAAGCCCTAATCGGTAATCTGTTCGTGGAACCCCACGCCGATCGGATCGAGCGCGCCGGGTTGCTGCTGAGCCACGTCCTCGAGACCCTGCTCGCCACGCCTCGCCTAGCGCGAGTCGAAACGCAACTTCCTCACTTTACCCTGGAGGAGCTGGAGCCCTTCTTCCGTGCGCACGGCTTCCAGGCTAACCTGCGGCGCTTCATGATTCTTTCGCTCGCCCGCCGCAAGCGCATCGCCTACAGCCTGGGTGTGAAGAAATCTGCGGACGTCGTCCGGCCGGTCGTCGTGCCTCCCGACTTCCAGTTGCTCCCCTGGGAGCGTCGCCACGATCGCGCTGCGGCGGAGATGGTTGCTAGTACCTATCGGCATCACATCGACGCACAGATCAACGATCAGTATGCCTCGCGGGCCGGCTCGACGCGTCTGGTCGAAAGCATCGTCCAGCAGCATGGCTGTGGCGAACTGATTCCCGACGCGTCGCTGGTGGCCGTTCATCAACCGACCGGCCGCATCGCCGCCGCCCTTGCCGTGACCACGGTGCGGGCGCGCACCGCACACATCCCGCAGATCGCCGCGGCGCCGGAATTCCAAGGCCACGGGCTGGGCACGGCGCTGCTCGAGATGGCTTCGCAGGAACTCTGTCGGCGCGATTACGAAGAGGTCTCGCTCACCGTCACCGACCTCAACGCCGGCGCGGTGCGCTTCTACCAGCGGCTGGAGTTCAAGACCTTCCGCACCTTCGGCGCCTTCACCTGGCAACGCCGCTAGCCGAGCAAACGCTTGCCGCGCGAATCTCGTGATAGGTCGTTCTTGCTAAAATGGGCTGAAAAAGAGCGCTTTTATTGCCCTGCCCCTACTTACTTACCTACCGGCCAGTCGGTAGCTCCAGTAGTCCTTTGCCCAGCCCCGACCGCCTTGCGCGCCGACACTCAACTCCCCGGCGCGCTCCGCACCCTCCCGTTACACTGTGGCATAAAATAACGACTTGGTACCGCCCAGGGCCGACTGGTGTCGGCGGGGGCTCACCGCGAACGGCATATTCATCGCGCCTCTTACGATGTGTGCGGGCGGCCACGTTGTCACCCTGAGTGCAACGAAGGGTCGCGGCAGTTACGTCGTTCAATGCGGGGATTCTTTCCGTCGGCTGACGGATCAGCAGACGGGCTCAGAATGACAGCGTCTGGCGCGGGCGGGGCATGGAGATATTCACCAACTCGGGTTCGCACACATTC
>JBEKUI010000066.1:0-21949 GCA_049515175.1 Terriglobia bacterium | reverse complement strand
GGCTTGCATTCAGAGGATCAGATTGAAGAGGCGCTCGCCCAGTTGGCGGCTCATCCTCCAAGAGCTGCGGTGTGGGCTCCGTCTTTTAATACCCAGACCATCCCTGGGGCGTGGCCAGCCACCCCCCAGCAGGTTCTGTCGAAAGACGTTATTCGCGACTTCATCCTGGCCCGTTATCGGCCATGCACGACCTTGAGTTCCGACAAGGTCCCGTATGTTTTTCTGGTCAGGAAGGATTTGGCCTGCCCGAACTAGGCGCCTAAATTGAAAGCAATTGGGACAAATCCTTTCCTTGTGCGTGGATTGGTGGCCAGTGTTCAAAATGCCCTGACGGAAGCGGTCTCTCCATCTCCGGAGGCTTTCTTGCCGGACATGACCTTCGGAAGGATTTGCGCGGGTTTGGCTGCACCTTGAAGAAGTTTCGACATTCACCCATGACGACGAGGTTACTGCGCTTCGGAGTTGCGAAGAAGGAATACTGGCCCAGCCTCCTGGTGTTCTTGCTGGTCGGCATTTTCGCAGTCCGGTACCTTGCGACTTGGCCGATCCTGCTGCGGTACCCAGGCGAGGAAAACCGCTCGGAGGGAATAGCCTTGGCAGAGATGGTTCGTCTCCGCCGCGGCTTCGCGGTTTATGCTCCCGCTTCGGCCGAGAGCTTCCAGGCTGCCAACTACGGTCCCTTGTATTTCCTGGTTGGGGCCCGATTGGTTGATCCGCAAGAGCCGACTTACTTGCCCTTGCGACTGCTCTCCATGCTGGCGACTCTGGGTTGCGCCGCAGGCTGCGGGGCCCTGGCCTTTTGGGTAAGCCGGCGTCCGCTGGCGGCATGTCTGGGTCCGCTGTTGTTTCTGTCCTATGCCTTCGTTACCCGCCACGGGTTGTCGGCCCGATCCGACCTCGGTGCGCTCTTTCTCTGGTTCAGCGGATTCCTGGTTGCGTGCCGCCTTCAAGAGAGCCGGAAGCTTTTATGGGCGGTCCCGCTCATGGTGGCGGGGTTCTTCTACAAGCAGCAGTTCGTGGCGGCACCGCTGGCGGTGCTGTTATTTCTTGTTCTCGAGAAGCGCTACCGTCTTGCCAGCCAATTCGCAGGCCTTTTAGCTCTCGCGGGAACAGTCCTCCTTGGGTTCTTTCAATTCGTGGTATTCCCCGGCCAGGCGTTCGTCGACCACTTTCTCTTCTACAATGTCTGGCCATTCGCTTGGGAACGCGTCCTGGCGAGTTTGTGGTCCTTCGGACTTCTCCTCGTTTTTCCTCTCTGGCTTGGCATCGAATACCTCCGAGGGCATCGCCAACCGCTCCTTGCGTGCTACGTAGGTTTCGCCATCGTCATCAACATGGTGCTGTTTTGGCGAATTGGCAGTGACACCCATTATTTTCTCGAATCCTTCATAGTGCTTTGTTCTTTGGCGGCAGGCTTATTTGCAGAGTACGTAAGAAACCCGATCCGGGGTGCGAAATGGCTTGCTCTTCTGGGATGCTCCCTCCTGCTGAGCCTCGGGACAACCGAGCCCGTCCCGCAACCGGAGGATTTCGGCAGGGACCGCGCTATTCAGGATTTCCTGCACTCCAAGTTCGCGCCGCACTCGACCGCGCTGGGTTTTTATGCCGGGGACCTGGTGAGGGCGGGACTGGAAACGCCCATCACGGATCTCTACGCCTATTCCGAGAACCTGCGCATGAACAGAATTCCGGGCGAAGGTCTGAAGACCCAGTTTCGCCGACAACGTTTTGCGGTCGTTACCACGTATATTGACTTGCGCAGTCCCGGGAACGAGTCGCGGCCCGACGCTGCTTTGATTGAATCGGTCCGGGACGAAATCCTCGATCACTACGAGCTGGGTACAACTCTGGAATTACCGAGGCCGGAAATGGTACGGTCTTACAACCGCTTCTACGCCTGGGCGCCGCGAACGGGCGCGCCGCCAGTGGGCCGGGCAGCTCCGCAGTAACGGCTCCCGGGTTTTGTTCCATTGCGGCAGCGCGACTCAGGCCGCTTGGACCAACATGAGTACGGATTCCATCACGACCGCGAAACCTTTTGGCACACTCCAGGCGCCGCGGAGCGCCTTGCTCGGTGGCGCGGCGCTACTGCTAGCAGGACTTTTCGCGGGCTTCCAGGTCTCCACTTGGCCGGTCCGGCTGCACTATCCCGGTGAGTTAAAGGACATCGAGGGGATGCGGCTGGCGGAGATGGTGCACTTGCGGCAGGGGGTGCGAATCTATGATCCGGCACTCCCGGATCGCTTCGACGTCGCAATGTACGGTCCGCTCTATTATCTGCTCGGTGCGCACTTGGTCAACCCCGAAGCGCCGGGCTATTTCCTCCTGCGCTTGGCCTCCACGCATGCGACCTTGGGCCTGGCGACGGCTTGTGGGATCCTTGCATATCGGCTTTCACGAAGCTACCTCGCAGCCTTCCTGGCTCCTCTGGTTTTCCTGTCTAGCGGCATAGTTACGTCTTATGGGACCGCGGATCGCGCAGACAGTGTTGCGCTGCTCCTGGTTTTGTCTGGAGTTCTACTGGCCTACCGATCCCAGCAGAGCTCAGCGCTCGCCGGGGCCGCCGTTCTGATGCTGCTGGGGTTCTTCTACAAGCAGCAGTTTGTGGCGGGCCCGCTGACGGTGGTCGTCTTTTTGGTTATCGAAAAACGGTATAGCTTGGCGATTAAGTTTAGTGGATTGCTTGTCCTGGGGGGTCTGAGTTTGCTGGCTCTATTCCAGTTCGTGGTATTTCCCGGTCAAGCTTTCTTCCACCATTTTTTCTTGTACAACCTCTTGCCGATTACGGGCACACAATTCCCCAGGGGACTAGAAGCTATTTCAAAACCCGGTGTAATGCGTTAATTTCTCGTTAGTTGTCCCTGGGAGGGGGGGAGAGCGCCAGGGGGAGGGCGAATGCGACGGTACAGCCGATTGCTGACCGACGCGCAGTGGACGAAGATCGATCCCCTGCTCCCTCGACCGCGAAAACGTCCGCGCGGAGGACGGCCACCGGCTGCGAACCGCAGGGTGCTGGAAGGGATCTTGTGGATTTTGCGCAGCGGGGCTCGCTGGCAGGATTTGCCCAGCGAGTTTCCATCCCCGTCCACGTGCTGGCGGCGGTTGCGCGACTGGGAAGAGCAGGGCGTCTGGCTGCGCATCTGGCGAACGTTCCTGGCGGAGCTGAACGAGCGACAGCAGTTGAAGTGGAGCGAGTGCTTTTTGGACGGGAGTTTTGCCCCGGCGAAAAAAGGGGCTCGGGAGTCGGCAAAACCAAGCGGGGCAAGGGGACGAAGTGGATGGTGGTGGTCGACGGCCGCGGTGTTCCTTTGGGAGTCCGACTTTACGCTGCTTCCCCGGCCGAGGTCCGGCGGGCGGAAGAAACGCTGGCTGCGATCCGAGTGGGGCGGCGGCACTGCGGCGGGCGTCCGCGACAAAAGCCCGCGCGGGTGATTGCGCGGCATCGAGTTGATCGCCCCCCATCGTCAGAATCGTCGCAAGTCCCCGACCCAGGACGGTCGGGCGCTGCGGCGCTACAGGCGGCGATGGACGGTGGAACGCACCATCGCATGGCTCGGTAACTTCCGCCGACTGGTCGTGCGCTATGACCGCTCGCTCACCATTTACCAAGCGTTTGTCCATATCGCTTGCTTCATCATCGTCTTACGGAGGGTTTTGAAATAGCTTCTAGTCAATCCCGCCCCACTCCCAAGAGACAACCCGGCGTGCGCAAACTCTTCCTGGTCTCAATCTTGGCGATGCTCGTCTGCGGGACGGTCGCTCGAGCCCGAGCGGCGGGAAAAGCCCCACCAGCGTGGTACGACGAGGCCATGCGCTGGGGCCAGGTCAATATTAACGAGTTGGATGCGCGCCACTTTGACGTGCGATGGTGGATCGATTATTTCCAGCGCTGCCATGTCGACGGTATCACGATTAATGCCGGTGGCTTTGTCGCTTACTACCCGACTCACGTCCCTCTCCACACCAGGAGCCGGTTTCTCGGCGACCGTGATTTGTTCGGTGAAATCGTTTCGGCAGCGCGTCAAGCCCACCTCCGCGTGCTCGCGCGATTTGACCCCTCCTACCAGCGCGAGGATTTCTACCAGGCCCACCCGGACTGGTTCAGCATCGATCGAAACGGCAGACCGAATCTCCTCACCTGGCCTCCCAAGCCGCGCGAGAAGCTCTACATGATTTGCGTCAATAGCCCATACTTCTGGGAATACATGCCCAAAGTATTCGAGGAGATCTTTTCCCGCTACGACGTGGACGGGGTGTTTGGAAATGCCTGGGAGGGATTTGACGGCATCTGCTACTGCCGCTACTGCCGCGAGCGATTCCGAAAGGATATGGGGTTGGATTTACCGGGCACCGAGGATCGCGCTGACCCCACCTATCGCACCTGGCTCACCTGGCACTACGGACGATTGGCCGACGTCTGGCAATACTGGTCGGAGACCGTGAAACGCGCCAAGGCGGGAGCGATCTTCATTCCGAATCAGACCAGCCTGGCAGGGATGCATGAACTCGTTGCGCGCGGGCAGGAAGTCTTGCAGGTGGAGAACCAGGGGCGCGGCGCAGCGACGCCGCTCTGGCAAATCGGGATGACGGGAAAACTGCTGCGTGCGGCGGGTCACGGCGAGCATCCCTATTGGATTACCATCGGTTATTACCTCCCGGGCTGGCGGCACATCGCCAAGCCGGAAGCGGAGCAGCGCCTCTGGCTGGCTGAGGCTTGGGCAAGCGGCGCCCGGCCCTGGCTCCACGTCGTGGGAGCAACACAGCGAGACGAGCGCGGCTTCAAAACGTTCGAGGAATTCTTCAATTTCCATTGGAGAAATCAGGAGTATTTCCGGAATCTCGCTTCCCGGGCCGAGGTTGCGGTGGTTTACTCACAACCGACCGTGGACTTCTATCAATTCCAATCGGATGGCGGGGCGCTGGGTGCCCCGCCGCAAGTCACGGAGAGCCTCCGGGGGGCCTGTCAGGCCCTGCTCGAGGCCGGGATTCCGTTTGACTTCGTATTGGCGGAGGATCTGGAGCGGGCGCGGCTCGATCGGTATCGAGTCCTCCTGCTTGCCAACGCCGCGATGCTGAGCGGTGCAACTGTCAGCGCACTCCGGGATTACGCTGGGCGGGGCGGCGGTCTCGTCGCGACGTTCGAATCATCGCGCTACGACGAAACCGGAAAGCGGCAAGGGGATTTCGGTCTGGCTGATCTTTTCGGGGTCCATGCGACTGGCGACCGCGTGCTCGGTCCGCTCGGCCACTCCTACATGCAAATCCGAGACGCCGCCATCCTGGGAGACTCTTTCGGAGACACTGAAACCCTCCCCAATACTCGCTTTCTGGTTCCGGTGCGCGCCTTTGCAGCCGCCATCATGCCCCTCTGGATGCTTCCCGCGTACCCCGTCTACCCGCCAGAGACCGCGTGGACAGAGGTCCAAAAGGGCGAGACACCGCTGGCTTTCTTCCGGACAGTGGGGCGGGGGCGCGTCGTCTACTTCCCGGGTGACCTCGCCGCCACATTCGGCGCATCGAATCTCCCGGACCACGGGCGACTGCTCGCAAGAGCGATCCAATGGGCCGCAGGAGGCTCCCTGCCATCGCGCGTGGAAGGTCCTGGCCTCGTTGACCTCTCGCTCTACGACCAACCGGGCGAAAAACGCATCGTGGCCTGTTTCGTGAATCTTACCAACCCTGGCGCTTGGCGCCCGCCCGTGACCGAGATCATCCCCGTGGGCCCGCAAACGATAACCATCCATCTCCGCCCGGGAGAGAAATGCCGCCGCGTCAAGTTCCTCCTCGCTGAGAACGAGGGCACATGTGCCCAAGAGGGCGAGGTCCTCACCGTCCACATTCCCGGCCTTCGGGACTTTGAAGCCGCCGTCATCAATCTGGAATAGGGTCGCGAACAGACCGTCCTCTTCATCTCTGGCCCGGCACCGTGAGCACTTGACGAGGCACCGATGTCAAGGTCATGCTGTATTCATCATGTCAACTGATGGCCACATGCCACTGGGGAACCTCCAGCTGATTGAGCGCGTTTCGCCCAGTGTTCCGGTTTTGACCAATCTGGTAAATGAAATCCACCAGGCACTGGCGTCGCTCCTTCTTCCTGTGGAGACCCTGCGCGGGCGGCGCATCGCCGTCGCCGCCGGGAGCCGCGGCGTCGCCAATTTGAAGGAGATCGTGCGCGCCGTGTGCGACTGGTTGAAGGCGCAGGGGGCCGCACCTTTCGTCTTCCCCGCCATGGGCAGCCACGGCGGCGCGACGGCAGAGGGGCAGCGCGAAATCCTCCAGGAGTACGGCGTCACGGCGGACAACGTGGGCGCGGAGATCCGCGCCTCGATGGCAACGGTATGCCTGGGCGAAGCTCCGGAAGGCTTCAAGGTCTACATGGACCGCAATGCCTACGAAGCCGACGGCATCGTTGTCGTGAACCGCATCAAGCCACACACAGATTTCTCCGGCAGAACGGAGAGCGGCCTGCTGAAGATGATTGCAGTGGGGATGGGTAAGGAAGACGGCGCGCGCGAAACGCACCGATGGGGCTGGAAATTCGGCTTCCAGAAAGTGATTCAATCCATGTCCGCGGTCTCACTCGCCACGGGCAAAATACTCTGCGGGCTGGGTGTCATCGAAAACGAATTCCACCAGATATGCGCCGTCCGTGCCGCGCGTCCGGAGGATTTCGTGCGTGCCGAAGAAGCGGCGCTGCGCGTGGCCCGGCCGCTCGTTCCGCGGATTCCGTTCGCGAAACTGCATCTGCTCATCGTCGATGAGTTGGGGAAAAACATCAGCGGCACGGGCATGGACACCAAGGTCATTGGCCGGGGGACGGAAATCCAGCTCGGGGAATCGCCTGACATTGCAATGATCTACGTCCGCGACGTCACGCGCGAAAGCGGCGGCAACGTCGTGGGGATGGGACTGGCCGACGTCATCCACGATCGCCTCTATCAAAAAATCGATTTCCAGAAGACCTACCTGAACTCGCGCGTCTCCCTGAATCCGGCGCCGTCCAAGCTGCCCATGCACTTGCCGTCCGACCGCGAAGCCCTCAGCCTGGTTCTTGGCCACCTCGGCTGGCCGGGTCCGGAAGAGCAGAAAGTGGTTTGGATTCGAAACACGCTGACCTTGAACCGTCTGATGGTCTCTCCGGCGCTGGCACGCGAGGCCGCCAGCCTCCCCGGCTGGCGCGTGTCGCCCGAATTGAAGGAGCCGCGCTTCGACACGGAAGGTAATCTCGCTTCTCTGCTCTGAGCGCCAATCTGCAAACCATCTTTCACAAGGGCCGGTCGAGTGCTATGCTCGGCTCGACCCGAAGATCGCCGCAAAGCTCTTATCCTATGCAGTCCTCGCTGGAGGATGTCATGAATATATCTCGTCTAACTCTGTCCGTGGTCGCCGCAGGCGCCGTGTTTTGTTGCATGCATCTGCTCGCGCGCCCGGCCGAAATCGCCAAGCCGACGGTGGACCTTTCGATCTACCGCCATGTCGTGCAAGTCGGCTGGGTCGTAAAAGATTTGGATCGGACTGTCGATTATTGGGAGAAACTGGGGCTGAAAAACATCAACCGCGAAGGAGTCTCCCAACTCCCCGACGTGACTTATCGTGGCAAGAAGACCCCGCTCAGCCTCAAGATGGCCTTCGCGAACATCGGCGGCGTCGAAATCGAATGGATCCAGCCGATCACGGGCAAGAGCGTTTACGATGAGTTCCTCACCCAGCACGGCGACGGCGTGCACCACCTCGCCTACCGCGTTGCGAGTCCGGCCAAGCTCGAGGAACAGATCAAGCACTTCCGGGCTCGTGGCGTGGACGTGGTGCAGCGCGGAAGCTGGCAGGGCGAGAAGGGAAAAGGCTTGTTTGCCTATCTCGATACCGCCCCGCGCGGCGGCGGCCTGACCATCGAGCTGATGTTCAATCCCGACGCTCCCCCGCCGGGAGGCGAGGCCGCATCGCACAACGATTACCCGTTCAACAAGATCGTCCAGTATGCTCTCGTGGTCCACGATGATAAGAAGGTCAGCGACTTCTACGAGTCACTGGGCTTGGGTGGGATGCCCATCGATCACAATGGCAGTGTGAACCGGAACTATCGCGGGCAGCCCGGGAAGTTCGAGATGTACCTGGGCTGGTGGCATTGGAGCGATGTCACGTTCGAGTGGATCCAGCCGCTCATCGGCCCCAGCGTCTATGACGAGTCTCTGAAAAATCACGGTGAAGGCTTCCATCATCTCGCCTTCAACGTCAAAGATATGGACGAGGCCGTGCGGATTCTGGGATCGAAGGGCGCCCCGGTTTCGCAGAGTGGTGGGTGGGATTCACCCGACAGCAAAGGGCGGTTTGCCTACCTCGACACCGAACCCTACGGGGGGGTAACCATCGAACTGCTGTGGGACCAACCCATGGGAAAGTAAGCGCCCAAGGTATGCCATGACACCAACTGAGCGCTTGACCGATATCGCGGCTCGACTGACAATGAACGTCTGGGCGCATTGCTCAATTCTTGGTGCGGCATGAAAGTGCGGTTTCACATGAAGTCCGCCGTCCTGTGGGCGGTTTGCCTGGCACTCCAGGGCGGTGCCTGGGCTCAGCAGGCGGAGAAAACACCGCCAGGGGGCTCCGCTGTCACTCCAGCACAGAAGCCGAGCCCATCGAAGAAGGCAGTGCTGAGTGACGCGACGCGCGCCAGCACCAGCAAGGCTATGGAAGGTGCTGCGAAGCAGAAGGTCGCGGCAACAGATGAGCTAAAGCCCCGCGTGTCGGAGGATTCCGCCGTCACGGAGTTTCGTGCTGCGGCGCCGGGCCAGGCGAAAGACGGACGGCAGCCCGCTCCGACGAACTCCGGGCAGAAGGCAAAAAGTGGGCCACTGAAAGACGTTCATGGTTCGGTGTATGGCGAGTCCGGCGCAGCTAACTCCGGCGCGCGAACCACGGGAGCCGCGGCGGGAGCAAGTTCGAGAAGCGGCAAAACCAGCGTCTATATCGAAGGGCAACGGGCGCGAGAATCCTCTCCACACCCCTGAGCGATGAGGCATTCCCCAATTCATCCGAGTTTGGTTCTGCGCGCCGCGTGCCTAGCAGTTTTTCTGGCCGCGGCGGCGCTGAGCCCTGTTGCTTATGGCGCCGCGCCCTCGGCTTCTCTTCAGTGCGATTCCCAGCCCAGCGCCATCCTCGGGCGGCCGGTCAGCGTCTGCGTAGCCCTGCCTCCCGGCTACGAAGGATCAACACGGCGTTATCCGGTTCTGTATTTCCTGCACGGGTTATTTGAGAATGAACATAGCTGGATCGACCGCGGCGGGCGGCAGACGCTCGAAAGCCTGTGGGGCCAGGGCGAGGTGGGCGACTTCCTGGTGGTTCTCCCGGACGGCGGCAAGACGTTTTACGTCAACGCTTACGGAGGCCACGAGCGCTACGAAGACTTTGTCATCCAGGAGCTCGTCCCAGCCATCGATCGCAAGTATCGAACTATGGCGGAGCGGCGGGCGCGCGGCATTAGCGGCAGTTCCATGGGTGGCTACGGCGCCCTTCACCTCGCCATGGATCATCCCGACGTCTTCGGCTCTGCGAGCGCCCACAGCGCGGCGCTGATCCCTAAGATTCCAAAGCCTACCCCTACGGAAGGGCGCTGGGGATTTTACGCGGAGATTCTACAGAACGCGTTTGGCTCGCCTTTGAACGAGCAGTACTTTGACGAGAATAATCCCCTCACCCTCGCGGAGCACCCCGAGCGATTCTCCCAGCTCAAGCTGTATTTCGATTGTGGAGATCACGATCGCTACGGCTTTGACGCCGGAGCCCAGCTCCTGCACGAGGAGCTCGCCGCAAAGAATTTTCCCCATGAGTACGCGCTGCGTCCCGGCAACCACGGATGGAGCTACCTGAACCAGTACTTGAAATTCTCCCTGGCCTTCCACTGGCACTTGTTTGCGCAGGCGGAAAAGAGCCTTGCCTCCGCATCGGGCCGAGGAGGTGACCGGTGAAGCGCATCTTCGCCCTTGCGGCGCTGGGCATGGCGTTGAGCGCATTCCTGATATTCAGTCCGGCGGCGGCCGCGACGGCGTCTGAGACGCAGCCCGACGCGGAAACGCGCGTGCTGGGATACATTCGCGACCACCTGCGCCCGGGCGAACCCCTCCTCGTCACCGAGCTTTACAATCAAGTCTTCACGCAGCCCGACGAGCGTCGGGCCTTGAACAGGCTCTACAATGCTTTCTTCCGGATTCCGCTCTTTGCCACACAATATCAGGCAAAGTTCGGCCATCCGCCGTCGCTCAGCACGCTCGCGGAACAATTCGCCCTGAAGTCCACACGCGATGCCGATACTTTGCTACGGGTCATGGAAGCCGATCCGCGAGTTCCGGAGTTTCTGATCCGCGATTCTGAATCCGGCGAGATTACTCGGGTGGATACTGAAAGAATTCTCAAGGATCCGCGCTTCAGCAAAGTCGTGGAGCGGCAACTGGGCGGAATGGAGGGCCAGACGGGGCCGTCGTTCCTGCTGCCCGGCCTCGGCCAGCCGGCAGTCAGTTCTGAGGGGCTGCGCGGCAAGACCGTGCTGCTCTACGTCTGGTTCACAGGTTGCCCGCCCTGCATGAAGGAAACGCCCGAGCTCGTGGCCCTGCAGCGCGATTCCGCGCCGCGGAATTTCACCGTGGCCGGCGCGAACGCCGATAAACTGCTCGGCCTCGCATACGATGACGCGACGCACCAGCGGTACCTGCATGAACAGAAGATAAACTTCCCGGTTGGACAATGGACGCGCGAAAGCGACGGCGCCTTCGGCAGCATCGCCATATTTCCGACTCTGTTTCTACTTGATGCCAAAGGCATCATCCTTCATCATTGGGTCGGATACACAAGTGGCGAGGAGATCCGCAAGGCCCTCGCGACAGCTCTCACTCGATAGGTGGGACTTGAAACTCCGGAGGGGCCGGCCATGCCCGGCTCCGACGACAGAATGCAAAGGAGAATCACTGAGATGAAGAGGTTGAATATCGTTCTGGTCAGTTCGGTTTTCGTCGCAATGCTGGGATTGGCACCTTTTGCCACGTTGGCTCATGGCCAGGAACGCGGCACGGCAAAAGCCACGATCGGCAGCGCCACTGTGAGCCTTGATTACGGGCGGCCATCACTCAAGGGTCGCGACATGCTGAAGCAGATGCCCGTGGGCGGGGTCTGGCGAATCGGATCCGGCGACCCCACGATGATCACCTCCGACGCCGATCTGGATTTTGGCGGGACGCGCGTGCCGAAGGGAAAGCACATCCTGCTCACACGCCTGGCGGAACCCGGCAAGTGGTCGCTCGTCGTCTCCTCCAAGGGCGCCTTCCAATACGAACCGAGTGCCCGAATCGCCGAAGTCCCCATGGACGTGCAGGAAGCCAAGGACTCTGTCGAGACCCTGACCGTCAACCTGACCGGCAAGGGTGGCAAGGGAGTCGTCGAGATCGCCTGGGGAACCTCGCGGCTGACGGCCTCCTTCTCCGCCGCGAAGTGAGAGGTTCGAGTGAAAAGCGGCGTTTCTCGATTCGGGGTTGGTTTATCCCGCATGTTGAACCGCTTTTCGATATTCGTTTCCCGAATGGTGCTTTTCGGTTCTCGATTTCGGCTCTCGCCGGTAGTGGCCTCGGTTCCACGATCCGGGAGACCGCGCATCCTAACTGCTCATGACACCAACCACGGTTCTCGCGCTCTTCGCCCATCCCGATGACGCGGAGTTCCTCTGCGCGGGCACGCTGGCCCATCTCGCCCAGCGTGGCGCCAAGATTCACATCACCACCATGACCGCCGGAGATTGCGGCAGCGCCATCTTGCCGCCAGAGAAAATTACCCGGATCCGGCAGCGGGAGGCCGGGCGCGCCGCGGCGATGATCGCCGCCGACTACTCCTGCCTGGAGGAAAAGGATATCCTGGTTTTCTACGACGGGCGGACGCTCAAGAAAGTCGCCGAGCTTGTCCGGCGCGTCAATCCCGATCTCGTTCTGACCCACTCTCCCACCGATTACATGGCAGACCACGAAATCGCCAGCCGACTCTCGCAGAGCGCCTGCTTCATCGCTATGGCGCCGAATTTCCGCACCGGCGCGCGACGTCCCGCCAAAGCGACGCGTGCCATCCCCCACGTCTATTACGCGCAGCCCTTCGGCGGGCGCGACATCCTGGGCCAGGAAATCCGGCCACATTTCTGTGTGGACATTTCAGGGACGCTTGATACAAAAACACGGATGCTCGCCTGCCACGAAAGTCAGCGCGCCTGGCTGCACGCCCAGCAGGATCTCGCGCAGATCGACGAGCCGATGCTCGCCATGGCTCGCCGGGCGGGAGAACTCTCTGGATTCCGCTTGGCGGAGGGTTTCCGCCAGCATGTGGGCCAGGGATATCCTCCAACCAATCTGCTGCGTGATCTCCTCGGCGACCTCGTTCGCTCAGCAGAGAGCTGAGTGTGGCGCCTCTACCCACCCCTTCCCGCCCGCGGAGGCATCATGTCATCGAAGCCATCTCTTAAAGAATTGGAGTTGAAGATCAAGGACCTGTCCCTTGAGTTCAACCCAGATCTAATGCGTCAGGCCGGATACCGCGTGGTGGATTGGATGGTGGAGCGTCAGATGCGCCTGCCGGGCAGCGCAATGGGACAGGAGCTCTCGCGCGAAGAAACAGAGGCACTACTGCGCGAGACGATGCCGGAGGAGCAACTCGACTTTAACCGCGTCTTCGACGAGTATTTGGAGAAAGTCGCCCCCAACTCGGTCCCCGTCGATCATCCGCGTTTTTTCGCGTTCGTTCCCAGCGCCCCGACTTTTGTCAGCATGCTCGCCGACGCGCTGGCAGCCGGCTCCAACGTCTTTGCGGGCACATGGTTCGAATCATCCGGTCCCAGCCAGGTTGAGATCATTGTGATCGACTGGTTCAAGACAATGCTGGGATTGCCGTCAGAAGCCGCCGGGCTGCTGGTGAGCGGCGGTTCGGTCGCCAACCTGACGGCCCTGGCGGTGGCGCGGCGCGAGATACTTGCCGATGAATCCGACCATGCCGTGGTGTACCTTTCCGACCAATCGCACGCCTCCATTGACCGCGCGCTACGCCTCCTGGGTTTCCGCGCTGAGCAGCTTCGGCGAATTCCTTCCGATGCCTCGTTTCGCCTCCAGCCGGACAGCCTTCGCGACGAAATCGAGCGCGACCTCGCCGCCGGGCGCCGCCCGTTTGCGGTCATTGCCAATGCGGGGACGACGAACACCGGCGCCATCGACCCCATGGAGGAAATTAGTGAGATGGCGCGCCGGCACGGCCTGTGGTTCCATGTGGACGCCGCTTATGGCGGTTTCGCTGCTCTGACAGAGCGCGGACGGCTACTCCTTTCAGGTATCGAGCGCGCGGATTCCGTCGTGCTCGACCCTCACAAATGGTTCTACTGCGGCTACGAAGCAGGCTGCGTGATCGTGCGTTCCGGCAGCCTGCTGCGTGAGACCTTCAAGATTCTGCCTGAGTATATGACCGACGTCGCCCGCGAGGAGCGGGAAGTCAATTTCTGCGACTATGGCGTGCAGCTTACACGCGCCTTCCGGGCCCTGAAGGTCTGGATGACGGTCAAGACTTTCGGCGCGCGGCGCTTGCGCGAGATCCTCGACCAGTGCCTGGACCTCACGGAATATGCGGCACGGTTGTTCCAGGAGTCTCCGCGCATCGAGATCATCACCCCACCCTCTCTCGGTGTGTTTTCTTTCCGCTACGTTCCAGAAGGGGTTCCCCCAGCCGATCGCGAGGAGTACTTGAACCGCATCAATTCCGACCTGGTCCATCGTGCCACTGCCAGCCGGCGAATCGTCCTGTCGACCACCCGGCTCGGGACACGGACCGTGATCCGATTCTGCGTGCTGAACCACCGGACGAAGATGGCTGACATCCGTGAAGCCTTGCGGCTGATTGAGCAATTCGGCCAGGAAGCGGCCGCCGCCGGGTGACGGCTTCCCTGCCCCATACCAAGCAGCTCAATCCCGGTTCCGCGGGCGAGCCCGGCGGAGTCTGGGGAACCAGCGCGGGACGGCTTTCAGGTATTCCTCGTACGAAGGTCCGAACTTCTGCCGCAGTGTAGGTTCCTCATAGAGGAGAACAAACGCGTGGAAGAGTAGTCCGACAACGAGCGCATAGGCCAGGAGTCGACGCGACTGGAAAAGGACCGCCTCGCCGACAAGAGTTGAGACCACCCCCACGTACATGGGATTGCGGGTATAACGGTAGAGGCCACGAGCTACGAGAGCTTTGGGAGGGTCAATCGGGGCCGGCGTGCCCCCTCCCGTCCTCACGAATTCCCATGCACAAGAGAAATATACGGCCGCCCCGAGCACGATGGGAAGGATTCCGCCCAACCGGAGTGCGGAGATTTCAAAATCCGGACCCGGTCTGGAGCGCAGAATCCAGTAGGGAATCAGAGCTGTGACCGAGCCCGGCACAAGAATGGTGAAAATTAGCGTGCGCAGAACGATTGCACTCGTGCGCGGTTCCATCCTGGCACCTGTGGGCGCTACTTCCCCAACCACGTTCCTCTCACGGTCCAGGCTGACGGGCAGAGATAGATCCTGCCCGGCGCGGTCTCACTTAAGCGGGGTGAGTCTGAGGTTGCGATAGAACAATTCCGCGCCCTCGGATTGAAACAGGATCTTCCCGCGGCGCGGGTTTGCGCCCGTCCCTTCATTGACGAGCTTCCCGTTCACGTAATACTTCACCGAGTCGCCCGCAGCGACGAGTTCGAGCTTGTTCCACTGGCCGTGAGGCTTCTCAACTTCACCCGCAGGGTCGCGGTAACCGGCGACGTCCTTCCACGGGCCCTTGCCCTGGCGGTCGATGCGGCCTTCGTTGTGCGCCACTCCCGCCACCGTCAAGGAGGCGCCATCCACCACAATGATGTCGCCGGTACCCCCTTCGATGATCTGGAACTCGATCGACTTCGGAAAAATCTTATCGGGTCCAACGAAATGAAAAAGGATGCCGCTATCGCGTGCGAGGCCCTCGCGAGGCGCGTGCGTCTTCTCGCCCCATTTGAACTCCGCGGTCAGCCGGTAATTTTCGTATTCGGCTTCCGTGGCGAAGTATCCAAACTCCTCCCCGGAAACGCGAATCGTTCCATTCTGCACCGTGAAGACATGGTTCGGGTCATGATTGCGGCCCTGCTTCTCGGTGTAGGTGTAGAAGCCGTCCAGAGTTTTGCCATTGAACAGTTTGATGGTCTTGCCGGCGCCACCCGCCAGGGCTTCAGCCACGAGCAGCAAGAAAACGCTCGTCAAAACCAGTACCGATTTCAGATTCGTGGATGTCTTTTTCATAAGCGCTGAGTATACACGAGGCCGGAGGTGAACGGGAGGGTGCTGGACACAGTCGCAGGGGCGTGCGAGAATTGAGGTCGTCGGTCAGGGCACACACACAATTGAGGGCTGGTATGCATTTCCAACAGTTCTATTTGAGCTGTCTGGCGCACGCCTCCTACCTGCTGGGGTCGGAGGGTCTCGCCGCCGTCGTTGACCCGCAGCGCGACGTCGAAATCTACCTGGAGGAGGCGCGGCGGCTGGGCCTGAAGATCGCCTACGTGATCGAAACGCACCTGCACGCCGACTTCGTTTCCGGGCACCACGAATTGGCAGCGCGCACGGGCGCAAGAATCGTTCTCGGCGCGCAGGCGGGCGCGGCGTTCCCTTTCCGAGCCGTGCGCGACGGTGAGGAAATCCGCCTGGGCCGCTGCGTTTTGCAGTTTCTCGAGACGCCCGGCCACACGGACGAAAGCATCTGCGTACTCGTCAACGACCCCGACCGGTCACCTGCTCCCTGGGCGGCGCTCACCGGCGACACGCTCTTCATCGGTGAGGTGGGCCGACCCGATCTCTCACCCAAGCACTCGGCGCAGGAACTGGCCGGATTGCTCTACGACAGCCTGTACCACAAACTGCTCAAGCTGCCTGACGCGGTGGAAATCTATCCCGCCCATGGCGCGGGTTCTCTCTGCGGGCGCAACATCAGCGCCGAGCGACAGTCGACGATCGGAAAGGAGCGCGCCCTCAATTACGCATTGCGCCCCATGACCCGCGAAGCGTTCGTCACGCTTATTACGGCTGACCTGCCCGAGCGCCCGGAATACTTCGGCAAGGACGTTGAACTCAACCGCACGGGCGCGCCGTCGCTTGCTGAGCGGGCCAAGCCACCGGCTCTCGCGCCTCACGAGGTCGCGCGACAGCAGAAAGAAGGCGCCGTCGTGCTCGACACACGCCCGGCGGCGCAGTTTGGCGCTGGAAATATCCCCGGTTCCCTCCATATCGCGCTGAGCGGCCAGTACGCAACCTGGGCGGGCATGCTCATCGGGCTCGAAAAGCCCGTTATCCTCGTCACCGAAGAAGAAAGCGTGGAGGAATCCGCCATGCGCCTGGCGAGGGTGGGAGTTGAAAAGGCTGTGGGTTATCTCGGCGGAGGCATTCTCGCCTGGCAGCAAGCGGGATTGCTTCTCAACAACGTCCCTCAAATTTCGGTGTTGCAGCTGCACGAACAGCTCACCGAGAATCCGCAATCAATTCAGGTCATCGACGTGCGCCGCCAGCCGGAGTGGGAAACCGGCCGCCTCGAACACGCCATTCTCATTCCCCTCCACAAGCTGCGGAATGATCTTAATGGTCTCGACCGCACACGCCCCATCGCCGTCCACTGTCGGAGCGGCTATCGATCTTCCATCGCGACGAGCATCTTCAAGGCGGCGGGGTTTAAGGACGTGATGAACGTAGTCGGCGGCTTTGACGCCTGGAAAACGCACAATCTGCCCATTGTGGCCGGCCCGGGCGACTCCACTTGCAGCAACTAGCCGCGACATTCGCACAACACATTGAAGCAGCAGAAGGGGACAAATCATGGCAGGTCAAGTAAAGCCCGTCCCGGACGGCTATCACACTGTGACGCCGCATCTGATCGTTAACGACGGCGCGGCGGCACTCGAGTTCTACAAGAAGGCCTTTGGGGCGGTGGAGCTGTTCCGCATGACGCGACCCGATGGGCGAATCGGACATGCCGAGATCAAGATCGGAGATTCGCCCGTCATGCTGGCCGACGAGCATCCCGAAATGGGAGCACTCAGTCCGCAGTCGGTGGGCGGCTCACCGGTGAGCATCTATCTCTACGTTGCAGATGTCGACGCGATGTTCAACCAGGCGGTGGCCGCCGGGGCCAGCGTTGTGCGGCCGTTGCAGAATCAGTTCTACGGCGACCGGACCGGCGGAGTGAAGGACCCGTTCGGGTATCAATGGTACATTGCCACGCACGTCGAAGACGTCTCGCCCGAGGAATTACAGAGGCGCGCCGCTGAAGCGCACAACTGAACCTGGGACATGCCGAAGCCCTGGGCCTGAACTATAAAGGACCAATTCCGCGATCTGGATGCTACGGTGTCACCAGCCGCACCTTTTCGGCCACGAGCTGCGGCGAGCCGCTGCCAATGGGCCCCGGTCCCTGGAAGGCGTTCTTGATCAGCAGCCCGCGAACAGCCACGGTCTGCCCAACCTGCAATCCCGTAGAGCCGCCGGCCAGACCCTCGAATTCCGTCTGGGCGGAAGTCACCACGGTGATCGAGGCAATCGAGCAGTTTTGGCAATCGGCCGAGAGCGGCCGCAGCAGCGTGGAAGTCCCGAGAAGGCTCGGCAGCGAGCTCAGGGTGATATTGGGTGTAGCGGTCCCCGCCACTTTCCCCGAGGTAGTTCCCCTTTTCAAACGGATCTTTTGTGCCGTTGCCGTACAATCGTCTGTTACCGCCGCGCAATTGTTTGTGCCAATCACCAATGAGCCACTGAGCACGTCCACCTCCAGCGACTGTCCAGCCAGCAATTCGCTGCCGGAATCAAACGTCGTGGGGTCAACCGTCAGCCCGACCGAGTCAATGCCGAACACGATCTTTGTGGGGTCGAAACTGATCGTTAGGAGAGCGCCATCCGTGATACCCGACACGTTCTGCTGATCGTGGACGAGTAGCACGAACTGATATAAGTTGCCGGCCTGATCGAAAGGATTCACCTGGAGCACCGTACCCTCCAGGCTGTGCTCGTCGGCCGAGTTCACCAATTCGATATCTTTAGCAAAAAACTGCATGGTCTGCTGGCTGGGCGCTTGCACTTCTAGGCTGGCTTCCACGACCTGTAAGTTGCTCAGGGTGTCGCAAGTCAGACCATCACTGAAGTTAGTAGTGCTGTCGAACTGCACGTTGCCGACTGAAATCCCCGTCATCGATTCGAGGAGGGTGAAACTGCCGGTTGGACAAGTCTTGGTCACGTTGCTGGCGATACCGACCTTGTCCGCAAGTTCCGCCACCGCCTGCGCCGAGCTGACCGTTAACGGCACGAGCGTCACGACCGGCGCGATGCCGGTGATGGCGCTTGTTGAGGATTGAATGGACTGATTGGCGTCCAAGTCGATCCGAAATGCGAAGTTGGTATTGGCGCTGACCGTGAGAGGGCTGGGAAAGGTCGCGGCTACCGTACTGGGATTGAAGCTCAGCTTGGTGATATCAAGATCCTGAATCGTGCCATCGGGATTGAGGACCTTTAACTGGGGGTTAGAAAAAGTCAGCTTTACGCCGGCGTAGGTAGTTGCCATAACTTTCGTCGCACTGAGGAATGAAGACCCCAGCTCCAGTTGTTTAAGTTCAACGGTCACCGGCTGAGTGATCAGCTGCACCTGTGGAGAGCCCTGGCATTCGCCGGCGCTGCCCACCGTTGGGCAGAGTGTCGCCCCGTTCAGCGTGATTTCGAATTTGAGAATCGAAGTTCCGGACGGTGGAGCATCGCCGATGAAGACATAGCCCGTTCCGCTCGCAACTCCGATGAGGCCTGAAGAGGGCGCTCCGCCTCCGCACGAAAGGCTGGTCCACGCCAAACCGATAAGCGCCACTATGCCCAACGTCCGGCGGGCCGTTGACCAGATCATCATGCACCTCCCTGGTCTTGCAGCGATTTCCACGACATCGTACGGGTCTCCTTGACGGCAGCATACCACTTTCCCAGCGCTGGGCAAACCCGGCCGCGTGGCAGAGGGCAAGCCTGCTCTCTCAGCGGCCGCCCAGAGTGCGGGAATTGGGAGCGGGATCCAGACGCACGAGTGTCTTCTGGGTTTCTTCCGGCGAGGTAAGCGCCGCCTGCATGGCCGGTCCAATCGTGACCGCGAGCGGCGTGAGGCCCTCAATCCGCCTGCCCCGCAGTTTGACCTGAAGGACCAAACCCTGCCGCGTTCCAGGAGCTTTTTGATCGAAGATGAAGTTACCTAGGCTATAGGCGATCCAGCGCCCCTGGTACTCTTCCAGCGGCTGGACAACATGCGGGTGGCTGCCGACGATGAGGTCTGCGCCCGCGTCGATGATCCGGTGCGCGAGTTCCACCTGCTGGCGCTGGGGCTGGCTGGCGTATTCGACGCCCCAGTGCAGCGAAACAATAACCAGATCAGCCAGTGGGCGTGCGAAGCGGATGTCCGCCAGAACACGCTCCGGATCGAGCCAAGCCACGCCGGAGCGTCCAGGCGTGGCCGTCGCTTCCTTGGGATCGATGTTGACGTAGGCCAGGAACGCCAGGCGCACGTCCCCCAGGTCCATGAGCACCGGGTAATGCGCTTCCAGATCGTTGGCGCCCGCGCCCACCGGGCGGATTCCCGCCCCACGCAGTCGGTCGAGGGTGTCGAGCAGGGCCGCCGGCCCCCAGTCGTAGGCGTGATTGTTGGCCATCGAGACGACGTCGAAGCCGGCGCGATTCAGGCCTTCCATCGCTTTCGGGTCGGCGCGAAAGGAATAGAGGTGATGCAGGTTGCGGCCGCGGTCGGAAACCGGGCACTCGAGGTTGGCAAAGGCAAGGTCGGACGTAGCGAAGGTTTCAGCGATCTTCTGGAAGGGGAAGGTCCAGTCCTTCTCCGACTCCATCCGCGCGCCCACGCCGCGTGAGAGCATCACGTCGCCGGCAAACAGCAGGGTGCGCTCGCGGGGCGCCTCCGGGGGAGCTTGTTCGGCGGCCGTCCCCGCCGCCAGGAACAGCGCGAGACTCGCCGCGCCCAGCGCGACGATGACACACAACGAAGGAACTCGGGAGCGCCCCAATCGCTCCATGATCCTTTCCCCTATCCGCGAGCTTGCGCGGAATGCTACTTCCGGTTTTCCGGAATGCAGAACTCGACGAGCGCCAGATCGTGCCATTCGCTGGCCAGCTTGCCGTGCTTTTCGTGGATGCCAACTTCCTTCCAGCCCGTCTCCTGGCAGAGCTTGCGCGCCCCGTCGTTGGCGGCAATGATTCGTCCGACGAGCTTGTGGTAGCCCTTCTCGCGCGCCGCGTTTTGCATCGCCCGCATCAGTTCCAGTCCCACGCCGTGACCGCGCAGGCTGCGGTCGATATAGATCGAGAGCTCTGCGATGCCGTCGTAGCAGCGCCGCGGGCTGTAGGGCGTGATCGACGCCCAGCCCATCAGCGTGTGCTTGACCTCCGCGACCAGCACGGGAAAGCGGTCCGGGCGCGCCACCAGCCATAGGTAACGCTCCTCCGGGGTCACATAAGCATTCTCAAACGTCGCCGTGCGGTCCTGCACGCCCTGGTTGTAAATGCGCGCAATCTCCTTGGCGTCTTCGGTGCGCGCAGGACGGATCTTTAAGGGGCCACTCCACTCGGTCATGAATCACCTGCCAAAATGCGGAATAAATGCCGAACTGGCATTCTAGCGGGCCCGCCCGCGGAGAGCAAGACCCGCGGCGTCGCCGGCCCCCAGCCCTGGGCGGCCTGCGTCTGGGATTCCTCCCTCCCCTCCTCCCAGTGAGATGCCCGAAGAGCTTGACTGAGGCGTTGAGGTAGACTAACGTTGCAAATCTACGGCAGCTCAGGCTGGTGACCGTGCGGCGGCACGGTGCGTCAAGCGGCGGGGCGCCGTTCCTTCCCCCAGGCAGGAGAGAATTCCAGATGAGCGAAGCATCGGCCGTAATGGCGCAAAGGCTGCAAGCGCAAATCAAATCACGGGAGAATCGCGGCCTGGTAGTTCTGATTGTCAAAATGCTGGTTTACCTGGTTCTGGCGGCAGGGCTGCTTGAACTCTTTTATCCGGGAACCGTCACCAGGTATTTTGAGTACCGGCCAACTCTCACCCAGGTCAGTCTGGGCCTGTTTGGGATCGTCCTAACCGTTTTTGTGCTCGACATGATCCAAGTGGGCAACTGGCAGATGATCCGCCGGGCGCGCGTCGATCTGATCACCGAACTTTCGCGTCACGACGTGGTCGAGCGCATGACGATGGTCGATGCCGTCACCGGGACGTTTGATAAGCGCTACCTGGACGAAATCATTCCCCGCGAGGTGGCGCGCGCCGACCGCCGGGAAACCACCCTGACTTTCGTCCGCCTCACCATCGAGGGGTTCGACAACGCGGATAAGACAGTGGGATTTCAGGGCGGAGAGAAGATTCTCAAGGAGACCGTCCAGTTGATGAAGCGCTGCTTCCGGCCGACCGATATCATCGTGCGCTCGAACGTGGCGGATTTCATTGTCATCCTGCCGGAAACCGCCAAGAACGGCGCTCTGACCGCCGTGCGGCGGCTGTTCGGCAAGGTGAATGAATGGAACCGCCGCGAAGCTGCGCATGGATTCACACTGGAGTTGAGCGTCGGATTGTCGGACTACACGAAAGGGCACGACGTCCGTGACGCACTCAATGCCCTGGAAGCGCGGGTGCAGATCTATCACGACCAGGAAGGGGCAAAGCCGTCGTAACGCGCCTCCAGCCGCCGGAGCAGATTCTGCCGTTGCTGGATCTTGGCGGAAGCCCGCGCCGAGGTTCCGGCCTCTTCTGGGTCGATTATCGTATCCGTCCGGTGAACCCACCTTCCGCGGTTGAAGTCTCCGCCTGATAATGCCCTGACAGTTGATCTGCAAGGCGACATGTGCGCGCCAGTGCGCGCATGGATGATCCAAGGCGGAGGTGC
>JBEKUI010000065.1:0-18543 GCA_049515175.1 Terriglobia bacterium | reverse complement strand
CAGGCCTATGTGAGGAAATACTTCAAGTCCGAGGCGAAGGCGCGGGCTCTGGAGTTGGTTCACAACCTGGAAGCCGCCCTGCGAGAGGACATCCAGGGGCTGCCCTGGATGAGCGATGAAACCAAGAAGCAGGCCCTCATCAAGCTCGACGCCATCACCAACAAAATTGGCTATCCCGACAAGTGGCGGGACTACTCGGCGCTGCAAGTGGACCGCGGCTCCTACGCGGTCAACGCCTTTCGCGCCCAGCGGTTTGAATTCAACCGCCAACTTGCCAAAGTGGGCAAGCCGGTGGACCGAACCGAATGGGGGATGTCACCGCCTACCGTCAACGCTTATTACAACCCGCAATTGAACGAAATTGTTTTTCCGGCCGGCATCCTTCAGCCGCCCTTCTTCGGCGCCACCGCCGATGATGCTTTTAACTACGGCGCCATGGGCTCGATCATCGGCCACGAGCTGACACACGGCTTCGACGATCAGGGAAGCCAGTTCGACGCTCAGGGCAACCTGCGTAACTGGTGGACGGCGGAGGACCGCAAGAACTTCGATGCCCGAGCCGAGTGCGTGGTGAAACAGTTCGACGGCTTCGAGGTCGAAAAGGGCCTCAATCAAAACGGCAAGCTGGTGCTGGGCGAAAGCATTGCCGACCTCGGCGGATTGAGAATCGCCTTCGCCGCCTATCACAAATCGCTCGAAGGGAAGCCCCGGCCTGCCGATATCGAGGGCTTCACTCCCGAGCAACGCTTCTTCCTGGGATACGGACAGGGTTGGGCGGACAATATTCGTCCCGAGTTTGCACGCCTGCTCACCAACACCGATCCACACCCGCTGGCGCGCTTCCGCGTGATCGGCCCGCTGTCGAATATTCCGGAATTCGCCCAGACGTTCTCCTGCCAGGCGGGTGATCCGATGGCGCGCAGCGAAGAGCAGCGTTGCCGGATCTGGTGAGCGGACCTCGGAGTTCCAGCCTCAGTATCTCCACCGGGCGGGGAGTTCGCCCGGTGGGGTCTGATGAGTAATGTGATCGGCCATCATGCGGATGAGTTCTTCAAAGGTCATCGGCATCCAGCCGTGGCCTTTTATGGGGCGGCCGTATTCGAACGTGGCGTCAGAGGTGGGATTCTGAAGTTTCTTCAAGGAATCCTCGAAGACGTAAACCGAGAGGTTGAAATAATAGTTGTCCATGTCGCCGCAGTAGAGGTGGATCCTGCCGGCAAGTTGCGGCCCCAGCGCCGGCCAGTTCTTTTCCGCGTAAACCCGTAAATCGTACCCGTGGTCGCGCATGTATTCCGCGACGCTACGGTCGATCACGCCCGTTTGCTTGTTCCAGAGCGGCTTGGTGTAACCCTCGGGGTCCGTGGGCCCGTAGGCGGCTTCCCAAGCGTCCAATTGCTGCCCGGACCGTCCCTTGCTGCCTAGAACCTCGTGCAGTCGGCTGAAGGCGCGCATGGTGATGAGCGGCTGACCGCTTGAGGATCGCATCATGAAGCGCTCAACCTTGGTCCACTCGTGTCCCGGCTCGTAAAAGGCGTTCTCGTCCTCGTAGATGTTCGTCAATTGGTAGCGGCGGAAATCGATGGGATCGGGGAAGAAGGTCCACGTCCCGCCGAAGAAATCGGGATGATAGAGCTGCAACGCCAATGATTCCCACCCCCCCGTTGACCCGCCCATCAGCACCCGCGCGCAGGGCTTCTGAATCATGCGGAAATGCTGCTCGAGATAAGGGATCAGCTCGGTCAGGAGCGCGTCGCCGTATGGGCCGTTGTTGGCAGAGTTGACTGCATAAGAATCGTCAAAATACGGCGTGGGGTGGAGGAAGCTCACCGCAATCATGCGCGGAAAGCTGTCCGAGTTCCAGGCTTCATAGAATTCGTGAGGCTTTCCCTTCGACTCATCAGGGTCGAAAGGCAAGGGCGCACCGAGGTTAAAATGGTCCTGGACGTACACGGTCGGATAGGAAATCTCTGGGTGCGTGTCGTACCCCTTCGGCAACAGCACGACCGCGCCGATGTACATGGGTTGGCCCCAGAACTGCGTCAGCAATCTGCTTTGAATCTTGACGTGCTTCACCCACGGCGTGTCTGGAGGGACTTGGATGGTCGGAATTACCTTGTCTAGGCTGAGGCGCACCTGATAGCCCTTGGCGGGGTTAAGGTGGAGCTTTACGGGCTCGCTATAGAGATTCCCCGGTGACAGGTTGAATTGCTGGCCCTCCCACTGGTCCATGTGCGCCCAGATGACGTGGCCGTCAGAGCGGTGGAACTCCGTATAAACGTTGAGCAGCCCTTGGACGTAGTAATCTCCGGCAGTAATCGCGGCCAGGCTTTCGACCGGATAACCGGGAGTCTTCGCGTCGATCAGGGCCGCCGCGCCGGGCTTGAGTTGGCTGACGTCCGCTCCGAACAGGGGCGCCGCGTCACCCCAATAACCCACTTGCAGCCGAGGCTCTGACTTCTCCGAGCGGGTGAGCACCACAAACGCCCGGCCGGTGATGGGTTCGCTGTGCGCTGCGGGTGGGAAGGAGACGAGGAACTGCAGGCGCGGGTGGCGGGCCCCGGCGGCATCGCCGGGAACTAGAAGCAACGCTGCGACAAGCAGAACTACGGAGGCGAGCGTCCTCCAGCAGCGGGCGTCAAGTGACCTTTTTCGAATAGCCATGTTCCTCCGTCCGCCCCGCGTGTGACCGGCCATGGTAAGATCCAAGATACTGTGGCGCTCCGCACTCGGCGCCGGGCTCATTCTTTCACGCGGCCGGGCGCAGCCGGTTTCTCAGCGGGCTTCAGCGTAATCTCGACGGCCTTTTCCTTTTCCGCGGCCGTGAAAAGAGCCTCGATATCTTCAAGTGTTACTTTACCGTAGTACCACTCACCTGCCGACATGGCCTCGGCGCGGACCACGTTGTAGATCTCCAGAATCGATCGTTTGCCGTCCACGTAGTTCAGAGCTTCCCACTTCATCAGGCCGTGGAGGCTCTTGGGACCCTCGATACGGTCCTTGGCGGCCAGATATTCGCCCGGAGTACCGAGATTCCGGGGAACTTTGGCAGCCATCGCTTTCTCGAGTTTTGTTGAGGCCGCGGGCGATCTCATGCCGCCCAACGATACGTCCCACTCCTCAATGCGTTTGCGGTGGTTGAGTTCGGTAAGCCGCAGGTCGGCAACGAGGCTGTCCAGGAGCTTGCGTGTGCGGACATCGGCAAACCGGCGGAGGGATTCGAGTCCGGCGGTTTCGCGCGCCACAGACTGAGTGAGAAGGTTCAAGGCGTCTTCAGAGGCGGCGTGGCGGTCGGACTCTGTCGCCTGGGCGAGCTGGGAAAGCCCGCTGGCCATGTCGTGGGAAATCCGCTCCCGCGCCTCGCCGGCCATCACCGCAGCGAGTGTGGGAACGTCTGCCTCACCAAGATTGGCCAGATACCACGCCGAGGCGGCGACCGCCACAGCGTTGCGCTGGAGCTGGGTGCTGTCGATCTGCCCGAGGTCATCGCCGGTGGAGTGGATGTACTCATCCGGCCAGTTGGTGAACGTCACGCCGGGAATGCCCACCGCCGATTCGTTGAAGACAATGTGGTCAGTCGAATCGAAGTAGGGAACCATCTGCGCGTTGTAGGGTTCGCGGCTGCCGAGATGCGCAAAGATGGCGCGCGAATACGGGGCGGGATTCTTGTTTTGCCAGGAAGCGAGGTAGGCGTTGTTCCCACGCACCAGGCTTCCGACAATGCTTTCCACCACGTCATCGAGGAAGCTCCAGCGGGACCATGGCGTGCGGCTGATATGCTGGACTCGCCCCCCCAGAGACTGCTTTGCGCCTACCATGTCCTGATTGATGTCGGCGAGGATCTTGGACCGCTCATCGGGATGATCAGAGAAGTATTGATACTCGGCCGCGATTTCGTCCGTCCACCAGAAACGGATGTCGCGCTGGGGGCGGGGCAGGCGGCCATCGGCTATCATGGCGCTGAGCGCCCGGGCAATTTCGAGCAGGTTGGCGCAGCCGCTGCGATCGTCATTGGCGGAAGTCTTCTCCTCCTGCAGGTGGGCCGTCAAGACGATCGCCTGGTCGTGAAAGGTGGTCCCACGGATTATCCCTTCCACCATCCCAGACCTTCCCGGATGAGTAACTTCCGACTGAATCTTCAAGTGAACCTTGAAGGTTGGTCGGCTCGTCGACCCCTGCGCATCTTCGGCAAAGATATGTGAAGGGCCTCGGCCGGTCATCCATTGGCTGAGCATCAAGCCCGTGCGGGGTGAAACCACCATGACCGGGGGCGCGGGTTTCTCGCCCTCCTTGGACCGTCCGACCCGCGACCAAGCGACTTGGTCGGGGAAGTCCGTCCACGGGCCAACGCGCGTCGAGGCATAGGAAACGATGCCCACGGCGCTGCGCTCCCAGCAGGCCTTCTCCTTGACCTTGGTGATGGATCCGTAAGCCAGCACGACCCTGCCCGCAACGTCCTTTCCCGAGAAATCGGCATCCGCGGTTCCTTCGCCCACGTCGACGAGTTCGGCAATGATATCGGCGGAGGGGCTGTCGTCGGCAACAAACAGAGGAGTCTCGCGCACGTCGCCGAGCTTCATCATCTTCGGCTCGACCAGCCACAGCTCGCCGCCCTTGAGCGTCCAGCCCTGGTCGGGAGTTTTTTCGGACGTTCGCCAGGGGGGCAGGGGAATATACTTCGCGTCTTCGAGGCCGTTGGCCTTGGCACGCTCGAGCACCCACTGCGCTTCTTTGTGGAAATCATCGTTACCGCCGCTGGTCGCGTGGTACATCACAAGCGACCGCAGACTGTCATAAGCAATGTCGCCGGAGATTTCGTTCGTCAGCTTTTCGTAAGTCGGTTCGGGCAGGAACGGGCTCTCCTGCGCGCCAAGCGACAGCGGTAGGAATGAACACGTGATTACTCCCAACACGCATAAGGAATGCCTCATGAACGGCCTCCACGGCATCGTGTGATTCCCTCAAAATTGCGGAAAGGGCCAGACAGTATAGCAGGAGGCGGCGAATGGAGGTGTGTCTTGGACGGGGCCGCAAGCCACCCCTACCGGTATTGTGCCTGGCTGCGGTATTCGTTGGCGAGGCGTTCGAGGAGGGGTTCGGACTGGTGGCGGTCCTCTGGCGCGATCTGAAGTTTCCCGGCGAGGCGGTCGGAGATCTGGCGAGCGATCTTGTAGCGCACTGGAGGTTCGAGCTGATATCGCCGCAGCAGGAAAGCCTCAATCAACTGGAATTCCTCGGGTGAAATCCGCCCAATGTCGTAGCCCGTGGGTGGCGCGGCGGGGGCGGGATTCCAGGAGATGTTGGCCTGTGTGGAGAGCGGCTTTTCGAGCACCACTACCGTACCGGCCACGTGGTCTCCCAGCCGCTGGTTCTTCGCGCTGAGCAGGATGGAGAGGATGCCGATGCCGTAGCCGGGGATGCTGTCGACGATGCGCAGCAAGTTGCGAGTCACGGCTTCGTAGGTGGTGATGGGCCGGCCCGAGTCCTTGATGACGCGCAGGTGAAGCTGGCGCTTGCCGGGCGTCTGGCCGTTCCAGACGGCTTCAAAAAAAGCGAAGTAGCCGAATTGGAGCAGGAAGATCACGAGAATGAATCCCGCAAAAGCCCACAGGCCTGCAGCCTGCGAAGACGACAAAAGGCCGATGACAACTAATAGCCCCAGCACCACCAAAACGATCGAGATCGCCGTTTGAATGAGCGTATCGACCAGAACAGCGAGGAATCGGCTGCCAATGCCGGCCAGGGGAAATTCCAGGGGAATCTGTTCGGGCGTTTCGATGGTAAGCTTATCTTCCACTGGACCTCCATGCTCTCGGCGCGCTGGCTCGAAAAACGCAAGCCCTACTGGACCCGCCTGGAACAGATCGTCGAGCGGGCGGGGCGCGGCGGCGTCGCTGTGCTCTCCTATGGAGAACTGCAGGAGTTGGGCCAATTGTACCGCCAAGTGGCGGCGGATTTGGCGGCAGCTCGTGAAGACCCGCTCAGCCGACGCCTTGCAGACTACCTCAATCAGCTTCTCGGCCGCGCGCACAACCTGATCTACATGGGCCGGCAGGTTCGCGCCAAGGGAATTCTCTATTTTTACCAGCGAACTTTTCCGGAAGTATTCCGCGCTACATTCAACTACACCCTACTGGCATTTGCGATCTTCGCCGCCGGGGCCGTGGCCGGACTGCTTGCCAGCCTGGCCGACCCAGGCTTCCAGCGCTATTTCCTCGGCCCGAGAATGACGGAAACCATCGAGCGGCACGAGATGTGGACTCACTCGATCGTCAGCATCAAGCCGCTGGCATCGAGCACGATCATGACCAACAACCTCTCCGTCTCCTTCGTGGTTTTCGCGCTCGGCATCACGGGCGGCCTGGGAACCGTCTTCATGCTTCTCCAGAACGGTTTGCTGATGGGCGTCATCGGCGCGGCGTGCTGGCAGGCCGGGATGAGCCGACAACTGGCGGAGTTCGTGACGCCCCACGGCGTGCTGGAGCTGCCCGCTATTTTCATTGCCGGCGGCGCGGGGCTGCTGATCGCGCGCGGGCTCCTTTTTCCCGGGCAGCGAGCGCGGCGCGATGCGCTCGTATTCTATTCCAGCCAGGCCATTCGTCTGGTACTTGGGATTATCCCCTGGCTGGTCGTGGCAGGAATTGTGGAAGGATTCGTTTCACCCACTACGCTACCCGCCGTGAGCAAATTCCTCCTCGCTGCGGGACTGGGGGGCGTGGCCGCACTCTACGTCACGCAGGCGGGAAAGCCAAGCGCCTCATAGCGTCTTGTCGCGCCACCCTTCGGGGCGGCGCGACGTCGGGCGAAAGGCCGGCCAACGGTTGCAAGTTGCTGGGCTGAGGCGCCGCTCTACAGCAGGCTTCGCTCCTTCACCTGCAAGTATTGATTGACGAGGCCGGTCGCGAGCCGCCCGGGTTCGATCTCGAGCGCCAGCGCGCCCTGCTCGCGCAGGCGGCGGAGCAGCACTTCGCGCCGGTGGACGAGCTCCAGGCCCGCCACGTAGCGGTACATTCCCGTTTGTGTTTCCGGCCGCTGGTTGAGCAGATTCTCCAGGTCGGGCTGGCCAAGAGCTACGAAGAGCACCAGGTGATGCATCGCCAGGCGCGAGGCGCTTTCGATGACGTCCGGCGTGCCGGCGGTCTCGGCGAGGTCGGTAATCCAAACCACCAGGCTGCGGCGACGCTGGCGGGAGAGAAGCGTGTCGGCAGCGCGGCTGTGATCGGCCTCGAGGAATTCGCCGTGAACCAGCGCCAGCCGGTCGAGCATCTCGCGCAGGTGGGAAGCGCCGCGCGCCGGCGCCATCCGTGCCTGCACGTCCCTCCCGTAAGCGAGCAGCCCGACCATGTCGCCGCCCGCAATCGCCACCTGGGCGAGGCTCAGGACTGCGGTGGCGGCATAATCGAGCTTGGTCAAGTCGCCCAGCCGCGCCAGCATCAAGCGGCCGGCGTCGAGCACCACCTGCACGGTCTGGCTGCGCTCGGCTCGATAAACCTTGGTAATCAGCTTGCCGCGGCGCGCAGAGGCCGTCCAGCAGATGTCGCGCAGGTCGTCGCCTTCACGATAATCACGCAGGTTCTCGAATTCGCGCCCGCGCTCCGGGCGATGCTGCAAGCGTTTCTCGAGTTCGATTTGCCGGCTGCGAATCAGATAGAGCGAAAGCTTTTTCGCTTCCTGGAGATTGGGATAGACGCGCACCGTCTGGCGGAGGTCGGCCATGGCGCGGCGCTCAGCGAATTGCAGCCCACTGCGATAACGAATGAAGACCCGGCCCAATGAATGGTCTCCGCGCGCCCGGGGGAAGATCGTGTAGTGGGCCTGCGCGGAAGCGCCTGGTGCCGCCCGCGCCGGGACGGCCGGCGGCAGTGTCCGCAGAGGCGGTGGAACCTCATCCTCGATGTTGCAGTCGATGGCGACCCGACCGCGGTTCGTCACTTCCAGGCACACTGTGGCATCGTTCGCCAGCGCTACGGGCGCCGACCAGACGCGTGCGATGTCTATTTCCTCGGGCCGGGGCAGGCGCCACCAGTCGTTCCACCACAGGACAGCCACCAATACGTCCCAGGCCATCATCGCGTAGGCGAAACGCGGCTCCCACCAGGCTGGGCCCAGCCACACCAGACCCACGATCAACGCCAGGAAGAATCGGGTCGAGAACGCCCCGGGCCAGCGGCCAAAGCCGCGGGCGGCTCGCGTAATGCGCGGAGGGATCAGCCGGGGCTGCTCCGTCACTTCGGCACCTCAACGCCGGCGAGGACTTCCGCGATGACGCGGTCCGGAGTAACGCCTTCCAGATCCGCCTCGGGCTTCACCAGCAGGCGATGACGCAGGACGGCGGGTGCGGCCTGCTTTACATCATCCGGCACCAGGTAGTCGCGGCCGTCGAGCGCCGCCAGAGCTTTCGCGGCCTGCATCAGGCTGACCGTGGCGCGCGGACTGCCGCCGAGCGTCAGGGCGGGCAAGTCGCGTGTGCGGCGGACAATGAGGACGATGTATTTGAAGAGGGTGGCCTCGACGGTCACCGCCGCGCTCTCGCGCCGCGCGGCAGCGAGCAGTTCGCTCTCCATCGCCTGCAATCCCAGCGCGCCCAAATCGCGCGGGTCGAAACCGTTCTGATAGCGGTTCAGGATTTCAATTTCGTGATTGGTTTCGGGGTAGCCGATGTGGATTTTCATCAGGAAGCGGTCAAGCTGCGCCTCGGGCAGGGGATACGTGCCCTCGAATTCTACGGGGTTCTGGGTGGCGAAGACGGTGAAGAAGTTGGAGAGCGGATAGCGCGTGCCGTCGAGCGTGACCTGGTGCTCTTCCATGCACTCGAGCAGCGCCGCCTGCGTGCGGGGCGGCATGCGGTTCACTTCGTCCACGAGCAGCAGATCGGTAAAGACCGGGCCGCGGCGGAAGGAAAACGTCCCGCTCGCCGCGCTGTAGACGTTCACGCCCAGAATATCGGCGGGCATCAAGTCGGGCGTGCACTGCACACGCTGGAAGTTCAGGTGGCAAAGCTGCGCCAGAGCCTTGACGGCCAGAGTCTTGGCGATGCCGGGCACGCCTTCGAGCAGGGCGTGACCCCCCGCCAGGAGCACGGCCAGCAGCTGGCTGATGACGTCCTCCTGGCCGACAATCACCTTGCCGAGTTCCGTCCGGGCCTGACGTGCAAATTGCCCCGCAGCTCCTCCCATAGATCATCCTCCCATTTTCCCCAAACGCAGACGGCGCGTGTGGTCATGCAGCGATTGAACCAGGGCCATGGCCTGCGGTCCGGTCACCCGGCCGCCCCGCAGGACTTGGTCGCAGAGGCGGAGCGTCTGGAGCAATCCTGCCTCCTGCCGGCTAGCGCGAACGCTCACGGCGCGCTCCAGGTTTTCGATGCTCGCCGATGGAGCGAGCCCCAGCCGACGCTCGAGCAGTGACCGGAAGCGCCGGAATGCCGCCTCGACCGCTCCTGCCGGGGCGCGCTTTCGCTCATAAAGATCGCCCATCGTCTCGACGAATTCGAGCGGCGATAGCCTGGATTCTTCATGGTGCACTGCGATCGGGCCGCTCCGGCGACCGTAAGTCAGCAGAATACACAGGAACAGAACCCCGAGCTGGGCGAGCGCCCAGGGGACAGGGGTCTGCCCGAGGTAGTCCCAGAACCCTGCCCGGACGCCGTGGAAATATTCGTCCCAAAGAACGTGCGTTCCTGCGGGAGGGCCGATGGAGTTCAATAGAAGCCGCAGGTTGGCAGCGCGTGTCAGCCCGTAATTGGTGAGCGGGCCGGAACTCGCCCACCAGATTACCGTGCCTTGCCCCAGCCGCGCAGCGACCACTACGGCTCCGTGCTCATCGCCGAAGTAGGGGACATAAGCGGGAAACTTGTTTCCCCAGCGTGCTCCGGTCTTCATCGAGACGGCCATCGCTTGCTGCGATAGTGGCCCTGGCTGCTGGGCGCGAAAATCCTGCCATTCGGGGTTCGGATCATAGCGTTGGTCGATATCCGTCGCTGGCAACAGGGAAGATGCGAGCCAGCCGGTCATGACAACCCGCCCGCCACGGCGAACGAACCGCTCAATCTGCAACTTCTCGTCTCCCGAAGCTGGAATGAGCGGGTCGGCGAGGACGAGGACCGTCCCTTGCACGCGCTCGGGAAGTTCGCCGGGTGAGCTGGTCGAGCGTTCGATCCGATATCCCATCTCGGTGAGGAGAAGGTACGCCGCCTTCGCTCCATCGTTGGCAGTGGAATAGCTGGAGGGATACCCCAGGGATTGCGCCACGGGACTGTGGGGCGAGACGACCAGCGCCGCGAGCGACATGGCGACCAGGAGGACACCGGCAACGATCAGGAGGGTCCGGTCGCCGGCCTCGAGGGGAACACGCATCCCATTCTCTCCAGATTCTTGACTACTGCGCCGAAACGGTCCGCCGTGATCTCGCGCTTGGCAAACCAAGCGAGTTCGAAATGGCGGGTGATTTCGGAAAAGGTTTCGTGCTGCGGATGGTTGGATGGAAGCAGCCGCACGTATTCGCGATGGGTGCGCGTGCGGTCAGTCTTCCACAGGCCCAACTCTTCCAACCGGTAAACCCCCGCCCAGTAGGCGAGGCGGGTCGCCTCGCGATAATCACCGCGCGCTGCAGCCGCAAAGGCTTCGCGGGCCCGTTCCTGCCAGGTCTTGGAGGTTTGCTGGCTGGCCTCGAGCGTCAGCGCCAGCGGCGACTGGCGCGCCAGGAGCCGTCGGACCATCCAGACGACCAGAACCAAGGCCAGCGCCGCGATGAGTGACCAGAAGATAATCCTCCCGGTCATGGGGTGGCTCTGCATGCCGCCAAAGAGCTTGTTCGCCATCTCGTCCACCCACTGCCTGATTCGCTCGCGAAGTTGATCGAACCACGTGGGGCCGTGAACGTTGCGAAACTCCGGGCGCTGCAGGATGGCGTCGAGTTTGGCGCGTGCTTCCACTCCGGGCGGTGGAGGCAGGCCGCTCAGGCGCAGGGCTTCGGCCCGAAGTGCCTGAATATGTTGCTGGATCTCATCGCAACTCCGCACAGACTTCGGATTCTTTTCGACGGCCTCGAGTTGAGCCCGCAGCCACCGGGTTGACACGTCGTAACGCTGACCCTCAACGCGCACGGTCCAGCCTGGTGGAAGCTCCTTTCTCAAAGCTTCGGCTTCCCGGGGATTTTGCTTAACTCCGGCAATCGCCGCGCCCCAGCGGTCGAGTTCGGCGACATAACCGGGGAGATCGAGTTCCGCTTTAGGCTCGGCGGCGAAGCCCGCGCGGGCAGGGAACAACGTGATGGCGGCAAGCAAGACGGTGGGGAATCGCATCCAGGCGGATCTCAAGGCTGGTTTGGCTTGGCTCCTTGCTGTTCAATCGCCTCCAGCATGTGCTGGAGATCAAACCCCTCTTTCCGTACTCGCGCATCGTAATAAATCAGGGCCAGGCCAATCATCATCAGCGGCGCGCCCAGGGCCCGGCCGACTCCCGCCGCGACATCCCCTGGCACGCTCACCCACATGGGAACCACGCCTCTGGACTTGATGGCCAGCACGGCGGCGAGAACCATGAAAGGCCCCTGACAGATCGCCGAGGCGGTCCAACTTACCATACTCATCAGGAAGCTCATCAGGAAGATGCGACCCAGATTGCCGCGCGCCAGGAAAACGCTCCGCCGGATAGCCTCGCCGGCTTTCAAATCCTCCAGCAGGAGGGCCGGTGTGGCGAGGGAGTACCGCAGGCCCAACAGGAAGAAAAGCACAATGGAGGCCAGTATCGCCAAAATGCCGAAGAAGATCCCCAGAGCGCCCGCGAGGCTGTTCGACGATACCAAGCCGACAGCAACCGCGATCGCGGCGATGCCGCCGATGAATAGCATCGCTACTCCGGCCAGCCGCAGGCAGATTGCATTGATCAGCAGAAAGAGACGCCAGAGGTGCCGCTTCATCTCCTGGTAGGACCCGCGGATGGTGGCCGCTCGTCCCAGGTGGACGTCCGACAGGGCCAGGGCGGTGGCCCCTTGCGCGAAAAGGTAAACGACGGAAAAGATGGTGAGAAACAACATGACCCCGACGGCCATGCCGATGATCAATTGCGGAGTCAGCCAGTCGGTGCCCGTTGCCGTGGGACCAGCTCGGCCGATCTCCTGGACTTCTTCGAACAGGATGCTCATGGCGACGACAAACAACTGGGGAATTGCCATGATGCCGACGAAGAGCCAGAAATTTCGGCGGTAATAGGTGAAGGTACGGTCCAACAACTCGCTCAGGCTCAGGGGCCGCAGATCGGGATTGTGGGCAGCGGTCGCCATTTGTGAGAGCAGGAAGTCAAACCCTGGCTGGGGTGATTCTAACCCACCGGGGCTGAATTGCAACCGCGGCAACCGGCGATTTGTTGACGCTCTTCAAACCGCTTTGTTAACATGGTTGGTTAGACTTCTGGAGAAATCCCTTTGAGAGTGGGCGTGCATACATCGATAGCCGGCGGGCTTGAAAATGCGGCTCACCATGCCCACCGGATCGGCTGCGACACATTTCAAATGTTTTCGGCAAATCCCCGCGGATGGAAGGCAGTGGAGCCGACGCCGCAAGCCTACGAGCGCTTCCAGGCGGCCCGAAAGAAACACGATCTCCGGCCGGTGGTCATCCACGACAACTATCTGATCAATCTTGCCGCGGGCGACCCGGTCATTCGTGCGAAGTCGATCGCGGCGTTTCGCGAGGAACTCGAACGGGCAGTGTCGCTGCAAGCGGACTACCTGGTCACCCATCCCGGCAGCGCCAAGGGGAGCACGCCGGGCGCGGCGATCGCGGCCTGTGTGGAGTCTCTGAAGCAGGCAGCGAACGGCCTGAGTTTGGACGGCCTAACGATCCTGATCGAGAACACAGCCGGGCAGGGGTCGGTCATTGGGAGGACATTCGAAGAAGTGGCGGAAATCATCGCGGGCGCTGAGAAAGATCTGCCCATCGGGGCCTGCATCGATACCGCCCACAGTTTTGAGGCGGGATACGCGATTCATACGGCCGCGGGGCTGCGCGAAACCGTGAAGCAGCTTGATTCGACCGTGGGCATCAAGCGGGTTCGGGTGATTCACTCGAACGACTCGAAGACCGCGTTCGGCTCTCACGCCGATCGGCACGAGCACATCGGCAAGGGCTTTATCGGGCGCGAAGCGTTTGGCCGGATCGTCCGCCATCCCAAGCTGCGTGCGATTCCTTTTATTTGTGAGACGCCCATCGACCGGCCGGGCGACGACAAGCGTAATCTGCGCATGATGCGGAAACTCGGCGGCGCGCTATAGGCGGCTGCTGGGACAAGAAATTTGAAACTGGAAACTCGATGCTCCGGGGCCAGTTTCTAATTTCCGATTTCCAGTTTTTGAAATGAGTCCCAAAGCGGTTCAGACAATCGTGGAAGAAACCTACAACCCGCAACAAATCGAGGCCAAGTGGCAAAAGCGCTGGAATGAGCTTCAGCTCTTCAACGCTGACGAAGCGCCCGGGCGGAAGAAGTACTACGTCCTGGAGATGTTGCCCTATCCCTCCGGCGACATTCACATGGGCCACGTGCGCAATTACTCCATTGGCGACGCGCTGGCTCGCTACATGTGGATGAAGGGCTACAACGTTCTGCATCCCATCGGCTGGGACGCCTTCGGCCTGCCTGCCGAAAACGCTGCCATCAAGCATCAGCGGCACCCGTCGGAATTCACCTTCAGCTACATCGACCGGATGCGCGGGCAGCTGAAGCGCCTCGGCGTGAGCTACGACTGGCGGCGCGAGATTGCCACCTGCGTGCCGGAGTACTACCGCTGGAACCAGTGGTTCTTTCTCAAGATGTACGAGCGCGGCCTCGCTTATCGCAAGAAGAGCCGTGTCAACTGGTGCAACCTCTGTCAGACGGTGCTCGCCAACGAGCAGGTCGTGGACGGCTGCTGCTGGCGGCACGAGGAGACGCCCGTTGTCGAGCGCGAGCTGGACCAGTGGTTCCTGAAGATCACGGCCTACGCCGAGCGATTGCTCGACGACATGAAGCATCTGGTCCGCTGGCCCGAGCGCGTGCTGACGATGCAGCAGAACTGGATCGGGAAATCGCTTGGAACCTTTGCGGATTTCCGCGTGGAAGGTCTGGGTGACGCGCTCCGGGTTTTCACGACGCGTGTGGACACCATCTTTGGTTGCACAGCGGTCTTCATCGCGCCGGAGCACGCGCTGGTCGAGAAGCTTATCGCTCAGGCCCAGGAACCCGCCAAGCTGCGCGCCGCGGTCGAGCGTGTGAAAGCTTCCGCCGTGCGTGCGCGCGTGGAAGTGAATCTGGAGAAGATGGGAGTGGACACGAGCATCCGGGCGCGCAATCCGTACAGCGGCGACCTGGTTCCCGTGTGGGTGGCCAACTTCGTCCTGCTCGAGTACGGCACGGGGGTGGTGATGGCTGTCCCCGCCCACGACCAGCGCGATTTCGAGTTTTGCACGGCCTACGGCCTGCCGATTAGGACGGTCATCGTGCCGGGGGGCGTAGGGGCGGGGCTTGTCCCGCCCTCAGAGGGCGTCCGTCAGCCGACGGACAACGCCCCTACAGGGGCATTCGTTGACTACGGCAAGCTCGTGAACTCCGGCCCCTACAGCGGCCTAACCTCCGAACAGGCGATCGAGAGGATGACGCGCGATGCCGAGGCGCAGGGTTTCGGGAAGGGAACCGTCCAGTACCGCATTAAGGATTGGGGTGTCTCCCGCCAGCGCTACTGGGGGACGCCGATTCCCATGGTCTATTGCGACGTCTGCGGAATCGTGCCCGTGCCCGAGAAAAACCTGCCCGTGATTCTTCCTGCTGGCGTGAAACTGACCGGGCAGGGGCAATCGCCGCTCGCCAACGTTCCGGAATTCGTCGCCACGGCCTGCCCCCGCTGCGGCGGAGCGGCGCGCCGCGAGACCGACACCATGGACACGTTCGTCGATTCCTCCTGGTACTTCTATCGTTACACCGACCCGAAGATTGCGACCGCACCCATCAATCGCGAGGCGGTCCGCTACTGGTTCGCGGTGGATCAGTACATCGGGGGCATCGAGCACGCCATCCTGCACCTGATCTATATGCGCTTCTTCAGCAAGGTGATGCAGGATATCGGACTCGTCGATTTCGCCGAACCCGTGGCGCGGCTCTTCACCCAGGGTATGGTGATCAAAGACGGCGCGAAGATGTCGAAGTCCAAGGGCAACGTCGTCGATCCCACCGAAATGTGCGCCAAGTATGGCGCCGACACTGTGCGGCTTTACATGCTTTTTGCCGCGCCCCCCGAGAAGGATTTGGAGTGGAGCGACGCCGGCATCGAAGGCGCATCGCGATTCCTTAATCGCGTGTACCGCCTGGTGGCCCGGCACGCTGTGCGGCTGAGCGCCGTCGGGGCGTGGAAGAACGACGGCGAGTTGAGCCGGCTCGGGGCGGAGGAGCGCCGCCTGCTTCGCAAAGCTCACCAGACTCTCCATCATGTCACCGAGGACATGGAGGAGCGCTGGCACTACAACACCGACATCGCCATGACCATGGAGCTGATCAACGAGCTGAGTGACCTCGAAAGTGCCATCGAGGCGGGAAAGGTCCGGCCGGAGATCCTGAAGAGCGCCCTGGAGCACCTGTTGGTGATTCTCTCCCTCTTCTCGCCGCACATCGCCGATGAACTGTGGGAAGCGCTGGGACATGACACGCCCCTGTTGCGCACGTCCTGGCCCGCGTACAGCCCGGAGTTGGCGGCGGAAGAGGACATCGAAATCCCGGTGCAGGTGAACGGCAAGCTGCGGGGACGCATCCGCGTCGCAGTGAACGCCACGGAGGAGGAAATCCGGACGCGCGCCCTGGCGGAGGAGAAAGTGGCACTGCACATTGCAGGGAAGCAAATCGTTAAAATCATCGTTGTCCCGCAGAAGCTGGTGAATATCGTCGTGAGGTAGGCGGGGCCTTGTCCCCGCCGCACTGCAGTGCTCAGACGGGCTACCCTATGAACATGGAAACACATCGTCCTATCGTTGTTCTCGATTTCGGTTCACAGTTCACACAGCTCATTGCCCGGCGAATTCGGGAGATGAACGTCTATTCGATCATTGTTCCGTGCAACATCGCCTTCGACCGGCTCGTTCAAATGTCCCCGCAGGCGCTGATTCTCTCCGGCGGCCCCTCTTCGGTCTATGACCCTGGTTCTCCGGTTTGCGACGAGCGCGTGCTGAAGATGAACCTCCCGGTGCTGGGGATCTGCTACGGCCTGCAATGGATGAGCCACAAGCTGGGTGGGAAGGTCGAGCCCGCGGCGCGGCGCGAGTACGGATTCGCGCAACTGGACGCTGCCGGGCCAGGCGAGATCCTGAGGGGAATTCCCACTCCCTTGCGCGTTTGGAACAGCCACGGCGACCACGTGACGAAAGTGCCGCCGGGGTTTCAGATCACCGGGCGGACGGAGAACGCGGTCTCCGTCATCGAAAATCCGCAGCTGAAGCAATACGCGGTCGAATTTCACCCCGAAGTCCGGCACACCGACCGCGGCAGCCAGATCCTGAGGAACTTCGTGCAGGGCATCTGCGGCATCCAGCCCAACTGGTTCCCGCGCTCTTTCATCGAAGAGACGGTGGAGCGCGTGCGCGAGCAAGTGGGGAGTGGTACGGCGCTCTGCGCGCTTTCGGGCGGGGTCGACTCCGCCGTGGCGGCCACACTGGTGGGGCGCGCGCTGGGAAACCGGCTAATTTGCGTTTTTGTCGATAACGGCGTGTTGCGGCTGAACGAATTCCAGAGCGTCACCGCCAAGCTGCGCGAGCAGGCGCATTTGAACGTGCGCGCCGTGGACCGCTCGCAGCGCTTCCTGGAGCGGTTGCGCGGAGTCACCGACCCGGAGCGCAAACGCAAGATCATCGGCGAAGAATTCATTCGAGTCTTCGAGGAGGAAGCGCGCAGCGCCGGCCACCCTGAGTTTCTGGTGCAGGGAACACTCTACCCCGACGTGATCGAATCCGTCTCCGTGAAAGGGCCTGCCGCCACCATCAAAAGCCACCACAACGTCGGCGGGCTGCCCAAGGATTTGCAGTTCAAGCTCATCGAGCCGCTGCGCGAGTTGTTCAAGGACGAGGTCCGGGCGGTGGGCAGAGAACTCGGTTTGGATGAGGAGATTGTCAGCCGCCAGCCGTTTCCCGGGCCCGGCTTGGCGGTGAGAATCGTGGGCGAGGTCACGGAAGAGCGTTTGCGGATGGTGCGCGAGGCCGACGCGATTGTGGTGGAGGAGGTGCGTGCGGGGGGGCTTTACACGCGTCTTTGGCAGTCCTTCGCCGTCTTGCTGCCGATTTCGAGTGTGGGGGTAATGGGCGACGCGCGCACTTACGCATCGACGATTGCTGTGCGCGCCGTGGAATCGGAAGATGGTATGACCGCGGATTGGGCCAAGCTTTCCCCGGCACTGCTTGAACGGATAGCGACAAGAATCGTCAACGAAGTAAAGGGGGTAAACCGGGTAGTGTTGGATATTACTTCCAAGCCCCCCGGGACCATCGAATGGGAATAGTCATCCCTTGCCGGTGGGAAGAACCCTTGCGGCTTCTCCCCACCGAGCCAAAGCTCAAGCGACTGTTTACCGACTCGCCAACTTCTGAGCCATATAGAGAATGATCTGGCGGTCCCGCTCGTCGGAAACCTTGGTCAGCAAACGCCTGACCTTCTCGAAGAAGCGGTTTTGCTTCATGGTTTCCGCGTCCAACTCCAGATCTTCTGTGCTGGTTCTCTTGCTCAGGTTGGGTAGCGGAGGCGGCTCTTCGCCCTCGTAGAAGAGTTGATAGAGAGGGATTTCGAGCGCCGCCGCCAGCTTTTCCAAGGTATCAATGGACGGAACGGTATGACCATTTTCGACCCGGGAAATGTAGCAGCGCAATAAACCTGTACGCTTTTCAATATCGCCTTGGGAGAGCTTTCGCTCTTCGCGCAAGGATCTAAGACGTGTTCCGATGATCATACTAGTATTCTTTCATAACTATTTCCGGGGGGTCAACGGAAAACAACCATTATTCTGTTACTGTCCGAAAGGGGATGTGGCGCCGGGTCCGCCCGGCGGGTGCCACTCCGAGGGGCGGCGCTTTCCGCGAGGGTTCTCCGACATCACCTATCTGAAGGGATTAGACGCCTTTAATCGTTGTAACCCCGGGAACGCCTCCTTCGTCTCCCTTGATAAGGGCGAGGCGTTCTGGCAGCAGGCCCATGACTAATCCAGCCGAACAGAACGCCGAGGAGGTGTCTTGGATCAAGCGCGCGCAACTCGGCGACCACGATGCCTTCGGCTTCCTGGTCGAGCGCTTCCAGCGCCGCGTCCTAGCTCTGGTCTTCCGCCTCGTCGGGCATCGCGACGCGGCCGAGGATTTGGCGCAGGAGGTTTTTATTAAGGCTTTTCGGTCGCTGGGCAGCTATAGTTTCGCTTCGCCGTTCGGCTCCTGGCTGTCGCGTGTTACGGTCAATCATTGCTATGATTTCTTGCGCCGTCAACGAGCCGTGGGAAGCCGGGAAGAGCCCCTGGTCCAGACGTTGGGAGGAATAGAGATTGCGCGCGAATTGC
>JBEKUI010000064.1:0-18582 GCA_049515175.1 Terriglobia bacterium | reverse complement strand
TGGGGGCGCAGCATGCTGCGCCCCTACAAAGTTCGCGGCGCCTGCGCTTTACTTCGGGCTGCTCTGCGGCTGGGCTTCGGCGCGGTCATAGACCCGCCGAATGGCAAGTGGCACCGCGAGCCCGGGATTGTCGAGCCGCGAAACCACAAAGAGTTGCTTGCCCTCCGGCCCGACCCGGTAACTCTCCGTCAGTTTCCCGGAGCGGCCTACCTTGGTTTCGACAACCAACTCGCTTCCTTCCCACTTTGTCTTGGTCGCCGTCTTGTTCCCGTTCACATCCTTCTCCGTGTGCTTTTTCCCGTCGGGATAGAGGGTTCGCGGCTCGCCGGAGTCGTCACTGACCACAAACTGTTTCTGGTGCTGCTCGATTCTCAATACCTTCGAGTCGGCGCTGAGCTTTTCCATTTCCTCGCTGCTCAATCCCCGGCTCCCACTGCCCCCCATGCCGCCAGGACTGCGACGTCCGCCACCGGGGAATCCGATTCCGCCTCGGCCCATGGGGCCGCCAATTCCTCCTCCGCCAGGGTATCCGCCGCCTCCGGGGTATCCGCCGCCGCCGCCTGGGTATCCGCCCCCGCCTCCGGGATATCCACGACCCGATCCTCTCTGTCCCGCTGAACTCTCCTCCTGCGCCTTCCGGATTTTGGTCCGGGCGTCGTCACTCTGGTCCGCGTTGAAGGTCCACTGACCCCCCAGATTCGGCTTGTCCTGCGCCCGCGAAACTTGCGGGAAACCCGCCAAAAGACAACAGGCCACAAAAGGGACCGCGACTCTCGCCACAAAACTCGACACTCTTGTCATTTCGTTACACCCCATGGACTGACATTGCTCTTACTGTATTGGTTCGATTCCAGACTTGGCTCACTGGTTGTCCTGTGGGGACGCGGGTTAGGCGATATGTTTTCTGCGGCCCACAGGCTGCGGGCCGGGTGGATTGGCCTCGCCGGCAGGGGCGGACCTTCAGGTCGGCGCGGCGGGATGTGGGTGAAATCAAACCGAGGAATCCAAGGGTCTGCGCTGGGCAGCGATTGTGTTATGCTAGCGGCACGGCAGGGCCTGAGATCGCGCCACGGGCCGTGCAGGTCCGGGGAGAGTCGAGTGGCGCTGCCAGGCGCCGCACCCGGGTCGGGAGGCGAGGGAAACTATGCCTGACGAAGCCAACGCTTCACCGTTGCGCCGCAGTTCCCGGATCAATATTCGCATTCCAGTGCGGATTTTCGGGAAGCGGGCGGACCATCAGGAATTCAGCGAAGAAACCTTTATTTTGACGGTCAGCAAGTTTGGCGCCCGGCTCAAAACCGTGCAGCCACTCAAGATCGGCATGCAGTTAAACCTGCAGCCCAAAGGGCGGCGTGACGTGGCGAGGTTTCGCGTGGTCTGGATTGGACGGCCGGATTCCCCGCGCGCCGGCGAAGTGGGCATCGAATACATCACGGTTTCGAACCTCCTCGGGGTCGCGTTCCCCGACTAGTGCCGTTCCAACTTGATTCGTCTATGTACTAGACCTACGTTATGCAGCCTGAGATCAAAGACCTGGGTTAATCTCGCGGACCGGGATTAGCCCAGATAAGTTGGAACGGCACTAGTCCCGTGGCGCAAGGGGTAGAGAGAACGGTCCGCCAGACGCGTAGGCTCTGGGCACGGCGCCCCGCACCCCGGCCGCTCAGGGGGCACCTGCGATATGACGAGCTCCCGACAACCCGCCCAGCGCGTTCGCCTCGCAGTCCCCATCCGGGTGCGCGGCATGTCGAGCGAAAACAAGTTCTTCGATGACGCCACCGAGACGCTGTCGATCGGCCCGCGCGGCGTCACCGTCCGGCTCGACCACTCCCTCGATTTGGAAACGGAGCTGCACTTGACGAACACCCGGAATCAGGTGGGCGGCAACTTCCTGGTGGTCTGGATCAACCGTAAGAGCGGGGAATCAGGGCTGGCACCCCTGGAGGCCGAAGGCGATCTCTGGGGATTGACCTTCGCGCCCGGCGGGGAGGAAGGCGAATTCGAAGCCCCTCCGGACTGGCTGGAGTGCTCGCGCTGCCACCAGCGCCGGTTCACGCCCATCCCGGAGGCCGAAGAACAATTCGTGGGTGAGGGATTCACCCTCGCCCGCCACTGTGAAAGGTGCAAGGCGACGACTCCCTGGAACTATTCCCACCCTCCCCACGAAGACGTGATGCCGGCCACCGGCGGTAAGCCTTTCCAGGAAAACCGGCAGAACGGCCGCGTGCCGCTGGTCATACCCATCAAGCTGATCCGCGAGAAGTACGGGGATGTCCTCGAAGAGGAATGCGAGACGGTCAATGTTTCGCGCAGCGGCGTGTGCTTCCATACGTCGCGCCACTATGAGCAAGGTGAGGCAATCAAGATCATCATGCCGTTCAAGCGCGACGAAGTCGCCATCCCGGTACCTGCGCGCGTGGTGCGCACCGCTCAAACCGCGGACGGCTATGTCCGCACCGTCGCCGTCAAAATGGAAAGGCGACGGAAGTAAGACCCACTGCTCGCGACGTCCGGATGCCGGCAGGACGCTCCTGAGCCTGCCCGCGGGAGGTTCCCATGCCCTCAGCCCGACTGCTTCTTGCTTTGACTCTTGCTTTCGCCAGTGGAGGAGGGTTCCATCCTGCCCTCGCCACTCCCGCGCCGGGCGCCGCTCCCGCGCAGGACAACATGAATTTCACCCTGGAGGGCAAGATCACTAAACACTCCGGGTCGAAGCTCACCCTCAGTACCGAAGACAATATCATTTTTCATGTTGTCTACAACGATAAAACGACCATCGCGCGCAAGGACGGCAGCGCCGGCAGTGCCCAAGACCTCCAGGTGGGAGTGCGAATTCACGTCGATGGCGACCTGACCGAAGCCGGCGAAGTCGTCGCGCAGAAAATCACCATCCTGCCAGAGCCCGCGGGCGAGAAGCGATAACCGTCGAACCTTCTGGGGCGCCTGCATTTCGGAGGGGTGTTCTGACCGTCCTGATTCCCGTCCCATTGGCAGACTGCCGAGTATTCATCGTGCGTGTATCAAGTGTTCTAAATTCAGTATCTTAGCAGGATAGCAAAATCCCCTCGTTAGTCGGCTAGTAAAGACCTTCTTTCGTCGTATCTTGTGAAAAAGGTTTCACTTATTTCGCCAAGGCCCAACGAACCCCATCCGGAAATCACTGATTCTAAAAGAAGATGATTCATTTTGGTTTTGGAACCAGCATTGCTCATGAACAGGGCACCGAGCAATAGGTTTGGACGGGGAATCGCGTGCCCAAGTCAATTGCGGAGTAAAGATTCCGGGAGGGATGACAAGTCATGAAAAAGCTACTGGGTTTGGCTGTTTTGATTTTTGCGTTGCCGCTGGCGGTGATGGCGGACGGTGTTTCACTGGGTCCATGCCCGACGGCCTCACTGTCAACGTACGTGGCGCCTGAGTTTTCGTGCACCATCGGCGACAAGGTTTTCTCGGATTTCGGCTACACGTCCAGCGGACCAGATCCGCTCCTGTCAGGAGATATCACCGTCACACCTGACCCCGCGCTACTCAACCCTGGCTTGAAGTTTACCGGGATTTGGGGGGCGCAGCCTGGCCAGCATAACGACAGCAATATATCTTACACGGTGACGGTTCTGCCGGGCGGAGGGCTCATTGACGATGCCAGCCTCTCGATCGGTGGGAGTAGCGTAAGCGGCTCGGGGCTTGTCACCGTTGCCGAGGACATCTGCGCCGGTGGTTCGCTCCCCGCTTGCGACCCTGGCACCTTTACAACTTTACTAGTTTCTAATAATGGCGAAACCATTGTGCAATACGCCTCCACGACGTTTACGCCTGTGGGGATGGTCACCGTGCTTAAAGACATCGGCTTGACAGCAGGCGTGGATGGGACCAATTTCGCGGTGCTGTCGCAGGTGAGAAACAACTTCTCGGAAGTGCCGGTTCCTGAGCCTGCCACGCTCACCCTGCTCGGTACGGGTTTGATTGGCCTTGGAGGCATGGTTCGCCGGCGGCTACGGAAGAAGTAAGTTCCCTTCCCCATCTCTTCTGCGAATCGAAGGGGCAGCCCACAGGGCTGCCCCTTTTTGTTTCTTGCCCAGATTGATCCCGGCAGTGCATCCAGTGACAAAACTAAGGAGAGTGTCAATTCCGATGGTTCAAGGCTGCCCGACGCAGACGGATCGGGGCCAGCGTGGAGGGATGACCTGGAGGAGGGGCTCCAGGATTCGTTGATCCTGGACGCCCACTTCATTTAAGCTGCGCCAGAGTCACTCGGATCTCCTGCGCCTTGGGCAGCTTGGGGTCGAGCTGCAGGGCTTTCTCAAGATGCTGGCGAGCCGGCTCGGGTTTGCCGGCCTTCGCGTAGGCCATCCCCAGGTGGTAGTGATAGATGGCGCTGCGCGGCGATTTCTTCAGGGCTTCTTCCAGGGTGTCGATCGCCAAGCCGTATGCTCCCTTGTGGTAGTAAGCCCAGGCCAAGGTGTCGGCGGCAAAAGAGATCTCCGGCATCTTCCTGCGCGCTTCCTGGGCAAGGGAGAGGGCATAGTCCGTGTTCCCGCCATGCTCGAGCAATAGGTAGGCGAGATTGTTGGCCGCCAGCGGGTAATCGGGATTCACTTGCATGGCCTTGCGGTAGAGTTCCTCCGCCCGCTGCCAGTTCCCCCGGTCGTCCTCAAGGGCCCCCAACAGGACGTAGGTTTGTGCGTTGCGCGGGCCGGCCGCGAGGGCTCGCTGGTATGTTGCCGCAGCTCTGTCCCGCGCTCCCTGCAGCTTCTGCGCCTGAGCCAACAGGAGGTAGGCGTCCAGGTTGTACTTGTTCAGCTCGATCGCCTTCCCATAGGCCGATTCAGCCTTGTCCAGCGCCTTGGAAGCGTTGAGCAACCCGCCCAGGACGACCTGGAAATCGCTGTTGTTGGGTGCCTTGCCGATCTGGGCCGTGACCCGAGCCGTCGCTTTGGCCAACTGGTTCTGGCTAAGGTAAACGTTGACCAGCCCACGCAGCGCCTCAGAAGAGTTGGCGTCGAGCTCCAAAGCCCGTTCGTAGTACTTCTCCGCCTCGGAACGGCGCTTCTGCGCCATCCGCAGCGCACCCATCTTGGCGTACGGCACGGGGCTTTGTGGGGCGAGGTCCATTGCCTTTTTCAGGTCGACCTCCGCGCTGGCCCAATCGTGGCGGGCGGTTCGCGCGGTAGCACGCAAGACATATCCCACAGGAGCCGCAGGCAGCATCTTGACCAAGGCTTCGCCGCTCTGCAGAACTCCGTCAACATCTCCACGTCGCAGTGCCGCGGCCGCCAAAGCTTCCTGGGCGGAGGTCATCTCCGGACGGATGCGGAGGGCCTCGCGCCACTCGGTCATGGCCCGCTCCACATTTCCCATGGCGCTGAAGGCTTCGCCGAGGTTGAAATGGGCCACGGCATTGTCAGGTTCGAAGTTCAGGGCAGCCTGAAGCGCCGGGACGGCGTCGCTGGCACGCCCCTGGCGGGTAAGGATCTGCCCCTTATGAATCAACCCATCCACGTCCTTGGGGTTGGCTTTGAGAATCTCATCGTTAGGTTTGATGGCTTCATCAAGGCGATTGGCCAGAATCAGGAGCTGGACGTAATTCTCCTTTACCTTCAGGTCGCCGGGATGTTCGTGAACGAGCGAAGCATATTCGGCCAGCCCTTTTTCAGTTTCACCGGAGGTGATGTAGTAATCCGCCAGCATACGATAGGCTTGCGAATTGTCCGGGATGGCCTTCTTGGCTTCTGCCAGAACTTGCTCAGCCTCCGTCTTGCGGCCCTGGACAATGTAGAGGCGCGAGAGGACCGCCCGGGGCATGGGATTCTTGGGCTCCAGGGCGATGGTGGCGCGGATGGGCTCTTCCGCGTCCTGCCAGCGTTTCTGCTGGGCAAAGAAGTTGCCCAGCGCCAGCTTGGCGTCGATGGATTTGGGGTCCAGCTCGACGGCTTTCTTGAAGCTCTCTTCGGCAGACTTGGCATCGCCGGAGGCGGCCTGGATCTTGCCCAGCTCCAGATAGGAGGCGGAGCGGTTGGGCTGGATCCGGATGGCCTCCTGAATCTCCTGCAAGGCAGGTTGGCGCTCGTCGAGACCCGAGAGCGCGTTAGCGAGCAGAATGTGAGCTTCCACATTCTGGGGATCCTGTTTGAGGAGGAGCTCCGCCTTTTCCCGGGCGTGGTTGAACTCCTTGCTCATGACAAATAGGCGGCCGAGTTCAAGCTGGGCTGCCCAGTGGGTGGGGTTCAGGTCGACAGCTCGCAACAGGGAATTGTAGGCACCGTTGTAGATCTCCTGCTTGAGATAGCAACGGGCCAACTGGTAGTGCGCTTCCGCAAAGCGGGAGTCGATCTGGATGGCGTTCTGGAACTGGATCGACGCCTCGCGATACTTGCCTTCATCGAAGAGGCGCGTCCCGCTATTCACATACGCCTGCTTCCGGGCGTTGGGATCGCGCGAACAGCCGCCCGCCAAGCCTCCTACGATAATCACCGCTACCAGCAATACTCTTAGCGCTCGAGACATACTTTTCGTCCCCGTCGTGGATTCTTTTGGGGGCGCCATCGCCCCTCCGACGTCGAGGCGCGTCACCCTTACGGAAGGCATGACGCCCCCGTGCACATCGGACCTCTGGTGTTTAGCTTAACAGATTCCAACGCTGGCCGAGGCGCATTCCCAAGCCTCTTGATTCCTTCCACAACAGCGGAGCCGATTGAAGTAAGGGGCTGCACAAAGCAACGCAAGGCCTTCCAGGCTGGAAAATGTTCCTCGCGGGGGGGCAAGGTGCTGGACGCAAACCTGTCCGGCCTGGTGCGGAGTCCCTAGACGTGGGACTCCGTGGGTCGCGCAGGTTGACTCGCCTCGGCGTACTCATCGCGAACCCGGTTGAGCTGGGCGAGGAGGGCTTTGCGTGAATGGCGAAGCTGCTCGGCCCGGTGGGGCAGGCGGCCTGCCAGATACACGAGCCGCATGCGGGCTTTCATCAACCACTGATAGCGCCACAGGAACAGTCCGCTGGGGGGGAGCGTCAAGGTGTAGTACCCCGCCGCCGCCCTGCCCCACTCGTGCGCGCAGAATGCCACCTCGGCCGCGTAGCAGCCGAGCACCACCAGCGCGCGCAGCAACCATGCCTGGCCGGGATCTTTGGGATTCATTTTGCGCAGCGGTCCGGGCCAGACGAATAGCCCCACCGGCAGGAGATGGTTGAGCAAGCCGTAGAGCGCGAGGAAAAAGCCCGCGACGCTTTCCAGCCAGTACCAGGCGCGCCGGACCGGGGAGCGCCACCAGTCCCCGGCGGCTTCCACTTCCGCCTGGGCGAGCGACCCGCGGCGCAACTGCTCGCGGTAGTCCTCCAGCTCAATGCGCAGGGCAATCAAGCGCGGCGGGTTGAACACGTTCAATTGCTCCACGCACTCGATCAAGAGGCGGCTGAGCTCGAACCCCTCTGTCTTCTGTTTCCAATTGGGCCGCGCGGCCCAATCGGCTTCGAGATCGGCGCGCAGAATTGCCTCCAGATCGTGCAGGAAAAACTGCACGTCACGCTCCTCCAGCCGGAAGGGATGATCGGAGAGCCGATTCTCCAGCTCGCCGGCCAGCGCACGGAGGGAAGCCTCCGCGTCGCCGCCCGCAAGCAATTCGCTAACGCGCTGCGGCGGCGCGGCGTAGATCAACAAATCCGCGCCGCCAGCGGGGACGCGGGCCGCCTGGAAGAAGATCGGAAAGATACTCAGGCCGAGGCCGTCCGTGCGGCTCGCCTCCGCTTCCACGGCGAGTCGGGCCGCGCTCAGGCAAGAGGGAGCGATGGACTCCACTCGCGCCGCAGCGGCCTCCGCAAACACCGCCACCGCTTCGCCCTGCTGGAGGGCCTCGCGCGCCGCCACCAGGGCCGAGTACCGATCCGGCGCCTCCGGCCCGTGCTGAATCATCCCCAGCCGCGCGGCGAGTTGCTGGGGCCAGAAGCCGCGACACGCCTCCTCCGGCAACAGGCAGCGCACCGGACGCTGGAGCGCCGTCACGAGCGCCAGGGCTCGCGCGAAGTCCGGCTTCCCGTCCAGAACCAGCATCGCGGGACCCGCCGCGGGCAGCGCCTCCGCTTGCAGCAGCCGGACTTTGCAGCATGTCCCGCGCAGCCAGATGCGGCCCAGTGCGCGCGCCAGCCAGGGCCCGCCCGAGGTGCTCTCAGGAAGGGCGATCGGTTGGGGAGGAGTTGCCATCGTGAGCCTTTTTTCTACCGCCGCCGGCGTTGCCGGTGAGTTTCCACCGCTCCGCGGGGCGCCGGCAGGGCATCACTATCCCAGCCGTCCACGGAGCCGAGCGGGCGCACAATCGTATCGTGCATCCGATAGACCTTCTGAAATTTCCGGCCGGCACGGTCTTGCAGTCGCAGGCGGAAGTGCGGGGCGCCGTCGTGCTGAAAAGTGCGAATCGGAAAATATCCCGCCAGCCTGCCTTCTACGTAGGCGGTCACATATTGCTGGCGCTTACTCCACCAGGTGAAGACGCGAATGTGGGTGAAGGCGCAATCCGGTGTGCCCTCTCGGTCCGCGGCCAGATACTGCGGCACGGCGCGCCCATTGTCCTCGACCGTGTTGAGCACCAGCCACGCCACCAGGTTGACGGTCTGGGCGTAATGCTGGATGGCCGGGGGAATATCCAGCGTCACCAGTCGCCCCAGCACCCATCCCACCTGGGACCCGGCGCGAACAAGATACCAGGCGTCGCGCAGGGGTTCGGCGGGAGGCGCGGCGCCGGGCGACGGCGAGCGTTCGACCAGCCGGCGGTCGAAGACTTCCACGGCCTGGTTGGCCCCGAGTTGCGCCAATTGTGGGGCGTCGCGCGCCGGCTCTGCGCGCAGGTTCACGAGGCCCGAAGTGTGCCCGGCAGCCTGGGCCGGCTCGCGGGCCAATTCGCGCGCCAGCGCCTGGCCTTTTGCGTAGGCGGCGCCGTCAAGGATGTCCGTGAGCTCGATCCAGCCCGTGCGGCCGTCGGGGATGCGCACGCGAGCCCAGTTGCGCGTCCGCTGCAGGACTTCCACTCGCTCTCCATGCCGCAGCGTCTCCACACCCAGGCGCACCTCCGCGGGCGAGTCGCTCACCGTCGCCGATTCCGGCAGAATGTACGCCGTTTCCACGGGCGCGGGCGGGCGGTTGCGCCGCACGAGGTAGTAAATGACGCCACCGCCGGCGAGAGCGGCCAGGAGAATCACCAGAAAGATGTGCCTGCGACCTATGATTCAGCTCCATGCAACAGAATCTTGACGCTCATTCTACACTAAGTGCATCCTAGTCAGGCGGCGCGCTTGCGCCCCGTAAAGACAACGCGGGAAGGAGGCAGTACGAAAGCCGAGCGCCTGTTCATTCCCGGTCCGGCCGGGCCACTGGAAGCCTTGCTCGAATTTGATCCGGCGCGCCAAGCGCGCGCGACGGCCGTCGTCTGCCATCCCCACCCGCTCTTCGGTGGCACGATGCACAACAAGGTCGTCTATCGCGTCGCCAAGGCGGCGATCATCGCCGGCCTGCCCACATTGCGCTTCAATTTCCGCGGTGTCGGGTCCAGCGAGGGCGAACACGCCGACGGCCTCGGCGAGCGCGACGACGTCCGCGCCGCGCTGGACTACATCGCCGGGCGTTTCCCTTCCCTGCCCGTGGTGATGCTGGGATATTCGTTCGGGTCGGCCGTGGGGCTCGAGGTGGGTGCCGCGGAGGAGCGCGTCGTGGCGCTGGGGGGAATCGGCGTGCCGGCCGGCATTTGGGACATCAACTTTCCCGGGGGCGTCCGCAAACCGGTGCTGATTGTGCAGGGAACGCGCGATTTGTTCGGCCCGCGCGAAACGGTGGAGTCTCTCTTCGCTTCCCTGGCCGGCCCCAAGGAGCTCCACTGGATCGAAGGGGCCGACCACTTCTTCAACGCCCGGCTCGATGAAGTCCAGGAAGCCGTGCGCGCGTTCCTCGCAGAAATCGTGTAGATTCGGTAGGGGCGGTTTACGAACCGTCTCCGTTGCACGTAACAGAGCAATTCCTGAATTGGCTTTGCGTATTCAGGGGTGAGGCGGTTCATGATTCGCCCCTACAGGTGATCCATGGCGGATACGGAAACCGAGGGTAACGAAACCCTCTACTGCCCCAACTGCGAGGCGGAGATCGACAACCCTCTCGTCTGCGGCGATTGCGCGGCGGTCATCTGCCGAATGTGCGGCACACCGCTCGAAAAGATGGACGAGTTGGGAATGGGCTGAAGAGGGCCGGAGTTCGGAATTCGGTGTTCGGTTTTCGGGCAAACACTTCCCCTTCCTTCTGGCGAAACCCGAACCCCGAAATCCGAATCCCGCTTCGGAGAATGGCAGAAAGAACTGGCCTGGGCCGGGCACTGCGAGCTTAGAGACGGACGGGCCGTTAACCGGGGTATCTGCCCGCGATGTAGTTGTGCAGCTGTTGGATGGTTTCTTGCTGCTCGGAAATGATCCACTTCACTAAATCACCGATGGAGAGGACGCCCAACACCTTATCGTCCTCCACGACCGGGAGGTGCCGGATGCGGCGCTCGGTCATGATGGTCATGCATTCATCGACGGTCTGCCGAAGTCTCACGGTGAACACGGGGCTGGCCATGATCTCGCGGACTCGCGTCTCTTTGGACATTCTCCCCTTGAGCACGACTTTGCGGGCGTAATCGCGCTCGGAAAGTATGCCCACCAGCTTCCCCTCCGACATCACCAACACGGCCCCGATGCCTTTGGTGGCCATCAACTCGATGGCCTCATACACGGACTGCTCAGAGTCCACCGAGCAAATCTGGTTGCCCTTCTGATGAAGAATCAGTTGAACGGTTCCGGTCAGATTCATAAGTCAGTGAGAAGCCGGTCACGCGGCAAGAACTTCTCTCCCGGGCCCCCGCGCGATCCGTAGCCCAATCCGGCCTCATCCTAACGCCAGCATGTTATGCGGTCAAGAAAAACATCGGGGTCCGGATTTCGAGACTCGGGGTTCGGGCAGACATTTCCGCATTATGGTTTCGCGAACCCCGAATCCCGAAACCCGTTTCTTAATACTTCAGCAAATCCCGCGTCACCCTCACGATGTCCGCCGGCTGCGGGAGCACCGCTTCCTCGAGCACGGGGTGATAAGGCACAAAGACATCCTTGCCCGCCAGGCGCTTCACGGGAGCGTCGAGGAATTCAAACAGTTCTTCAGCAATGCGGGCGGCGATTTCCGCCCCGTAACCCCAGGAGATGTGATCTTCATGGAGCACCAGCACGCGGCTGGTCTTCTTGACGGAGGCGGCGATCAATTCCCAGTCGTAGGGATTGAGGGAGCGCAGATCCAGAATCTCCGTTTGCACGCCTTCCTGCTCGAGCGTTTTCGCCGCTTGCACCGACCGCACCACGAGTGAGCCATAAGTGATGATGGTGACGTCGGTCCCTTCGCGCACCAGCTTCGCCTTTCCGAACGGAATCATGTAGTCGGGCCCGGGGTAGGGGCTGCGGTTGTGCGTTTGCCGGTAGAGGTGCTTGGGCTCGAGGAAAAGCACCGGGTCGTCGCAGCGAATCGCCGTGCGCAGCAGGCCGTTGGCGTCCAGCGCGGTCGAGGGCATCACGACGCGCAGTCCCGGCTGGTGGGTGAAGATCGTTTCGCCCGACTGGCTGTGAAAGATGGCGCCGCCCGCCAGGTACCCGCCAATCGGCGCGCGCATCACCAGCGGGCAGGAGAAAACGTTGTTGGAGCGCCAGCGCAGGTTGATCATCTCGTCGCGGATCTGCATCATCGCCGGCCAGATGTAATCGAAGAATTGAATCTCCACCACCGGCTTCAGCCCACGCGTCGCCATGCCGATGGCCCGCCCGACAATGCTCGCCTCGGCGATGGGAACGTTGAAGCAGCGCGCGCTGCCGAACTTGCGCTGCAAGCCGTGCGTGACTTTGAAAACTCCGCCCTTGCCCTTGAGCTTGGCGAGATCCTCCGCGTGGCTGCAATCCGCCACGTCTTCGCCGAAGACCACCACGCGCGGATCGCGCGCCATCTCATCCCGCAGGCAGGCGTTGATGAGGTCCACCATGGTCTTCTCATCGCCGTGGAACTTGGGCGGATGGTCGAAGTGTTCGCCCGTGGGATCGACGGCGGGCGAGTAAACGTAGTCCATCACCGTCGCGGGCGAAGGCGGTTCGGCAGCCAGCGCCTGGTCGGCAGCCGCGCGCACTTCCGCTTCGACGGAAGACTGAAGATCCTTCAACTCCTTCGGGCTCAAGATATGCTCGCCCGTGAGCAGCTTCGCCATCTTGTGGACGGGATCGCGCCCGGCTTCCTGGCGGCGAACTTCCTCGGGCTTGTAGACCCGTTCGTCGTCGGAGAGCGAATGCGAAAAGGGCCGGATCACATGGGCATGAATGAGCGCCGGGCCGCGGTGCCCGCGCACGTATTCGACCGCCTGGCGCGCCGTCTCGTAGCTCTCCGGAAAGTCCGTGCCGTCGCACTCCAGGGTCAGCAGGTGGGGAAAGCTCTTCACTAGCTTGGAAATGCTCCCCCCCGCTGTCTGGTGATCGACGGGCGTTGAAATCGCGTAGCCGTTGTCCTGGACCACGTAAAGCAAGGGCAGCTTGCGCAGGCACGCCCAGTTGAGCGCCTCCCAGAATTCCCCCTCGCTCGTGGCGCCGTCGCCGAGTGAGGTGTAGACCAGTTCGTCGGACTGGTAGCCGGAGGCGAGTTGTGCCGCTTCCTGCACCACGGAGAAATACAAGGTGGCGTCCGCCGCCCCCACCGCGTGCAAGACCTGTGTGCCCGTGGGGCTGGAACGCGCCACGATGTGGAGCGGCTTCGAACTCCAGTGCGAAGGCATCTGGCGTCCGCCCGAGCAGGGGTCGCTTTTCGCGCCCACCGCCTGAAGCAGCATATCGAGCGGCGTCTGGCCGACCTGCAGCACGAAAGCGCGGTCGCGATAGTAGGGATAGAACCAGTCGACGCCGGGCCGCATGTGCAGTGCCGCGGCCACCCCGATGGCCTCGTGTCCCACGCCGTTGATCTGAAAATAGGCGCGGTTCTGGCGCTTGAACTGGATTTCCTTGTCGTCGACCTGCCGCGAGAGATACATCGTGCGGTAAGCACTGACAAGCAACTCCCGTGAAAGCATCACAGCTTTCTGGACCTGATTCGCTACGGTGGCCATTGAGCCTCGCCCAAGGTAAGGTAACGAAAGACTATCGTTCCGCGCAGACTCCAGTCGGGCATTACCCTGTGCCATTATCAAATTCTGAGAATGTAAAGTCAATTGCCAGACTGTCCGCCGCTACCGAACGGTCGGGAAAACAGGGTCCGGGTTTCAGATGGCAAGTAGCCGGGATGCCATCGTGCAGTCAGCCGATAACCGTCGCGAAAGTCATTCTAAGGAGTCCGCTTTCGACAAAGTGCTTGAGTATCCTGAGCATAATTAGGGAACCTGAACACCGCGCGCGGCGTTCCTTCTATTTAGGGATACCTGATGAATCGATGGTTGACCCTCATTCTGCTCATTCCCCCGAATCTGCTGGTGGCTGGTGGGCAATCCACTCCTTCGCCGGAGGAGATCATGGCGCGCGTGGCGGCCCATCAGGACGAGGCGCTGAAGCTGCGTGAAGCGTACGTCTACCAGCAGCATATCCGCATCGTTACCCGCCGGACCAATGGCAAGCTGGCGCGCGAGGAAACCACCGACTACGTCGTTGCGCCCACCGCCGAGGGAACAAAGAAGGAATTGAAAACCATCACGGGGCGTTACTGGAAGAAGCCGGCATACCATGACTTCCAGGGCGAGCCTCGGCCGGAATCCGGCAGCCTGGACGGCGACCTCATCAGGGACCTGCGCGACGACCTCGCCAACAACCAATCGAAAGACGGGCTGGGCCGCGACCTTTTCCCACTCACTTCTGAAGAGCAGAAGAAATACCGATTCGAGCTGGCGGGCGAGCAGACCGTGCACGACCGGCGAGCCTACCGCGTCCGCTTCCGTCCCCGGCAAAAAGACGAAAGCGCTTGGGCGGGCGAAGCCTTGATTGACGCGGAGGAGTTCCAGCCTCTATCCGTCTTCACCCGACTCTCGCGACGGATTCCCTTCGCGGTTCGGACTCTCCTGGGCACGGACCTTCCGGGCGTCGGGTTCAACGTCGAGTACCGGCGGTTTGACGATGGCGTGTGGTTTCCGGTGAGCTTCGGGACGGAGTTCCGCCTGCGTGCGCTGTTCTTCATCAACCGGGAGATTACGATCTCACTCGAAAACTCCGGCTTCCAGCGCGCCCACGTGGAGACCACAATCACTCCTCTGGGACCAACGCCCTAGGCCCGCATTTCCGATTTCAAATTGCAGAGCTAACCTTATACTGAGCCCCGACGCCAATATTCATGCTGCTTCCAGCATCAACATGATCTTCAGGACGTGGACACCTGGTGGGTGAGAGCCAAAATCAGCCTTTTCAACTCTCATTCGACAGGTTCTTGCGCGTCGCTTTTCAGGGATCGCGGGGTGGCCTCCGATGGCGGTCTGATCCTGGTTCGGGAACTGGACGAACGGTTCGGTTTGGGCAAGCTGATCGGGCAGCGTCTGGTGGATTCCCACGCCGGAGAGCTGTTTCCTCGCGTGGGGTTCATCGTGACCCACCCGACTCTCCCGAGCCGGGCTGTGGTGCGGTTCTACAACAAGAGGGGCACTGCCGACCGGTGGATTAAGGAGGGCAAACAGACGGTAAACATGACTCGACTGAGTTGCCACCGATTCCGGTCCAATGAGGTGCGACTGTGGCTGAGCGTGCTAGCTTACAACCCCGGGAACCTGTGGCGGCGCTCGGCGCTGCCCAGCAGAATCGACAACTGGTCGCTGAGCTGCTAGCAGCAGCGGTTGGTGAAGACGGGCGGCCGGTTGGTCAAGCACGCACGGTACGATTGGTTGTTCTTGGCCGGAAGTCATCTGACGCGCCGGCTGTTTGGCAGCATGGTGCGGCCAATCTCGGAGCTACCGCTGCCTGCGGGATGATAGAAACCGCCCGGGAAGAAAGATTCATCAACAACGAGGCAAGGGAGGGAGAGGTGTTCGAGAAATCGCTTCGAGCTGCAGTGCCGGGTGGCAAGGGGCAGTGCGAGCCGTTTGGGGACCTTTGGGGGCCAGTGGGATGGAACCCGAAACAGATCGCTCCAAAACGAGGCAATGTGTGGTAAATTTTGATCCTCAGGAATACCAAAAAGGAAAATCTGGCTGACCATATTGCTTTCATCGCCGACCGCGACAAACACCTATACCAACAACGAAGTTTCGATCTCCGGAGCTACAGATGGAACGAATCAGGCTTACGCAGGGACGTATCACAACAACTCCTTCAACACGGTTGCCAAATCTAGCGAAAGATCGTCCTACATGTCCCATGAAATGAATGAAAGCGCGAATGCCACATTTTCGAGTTTCGGGGCAGGCAGCGTGTCGGTTGCTTGGGACGCCTCGGGAACCGCATACGAAACGCCACGGTTTGCGGCTGGAGATACCCTGACTGAGTCGTCGTCGAACGCGATTCTGTCGCGTGGCGCGGCACTTTCTGGTGGAGGCTGGATACAGTGAGAACTCTTCTTCTCCTCGTTCTCGTCGCCCTAGCGGCTCTCGGTCAGGTGGCATGCTCTGGCGGAATCTCAAAGGGCGGCACGATTTATTTCCAGGACAACTTTGAGCGGGGCGCCATGTCGCAGTGGGATTTCGTGTGGAACGACTCGGTAAATTTCACTTGGCACGCTAGCACCGCTGTTGTTCACCGTGGATCCTATGCGGCTGCCGGGCACTACCGCGGGACAACTCACACTTCTCCCTACGAGATGCCCTCGCTCGGCCAGGTGTCGGGCGGCTCGCTAGGGGCAAGGACGTACTACGTTAAGACTGTTATCCTCCAGCCGGCTAATCCCAAGGGCTGGATTAACATGACGTATTCGACCGAATCCAGTCTGGCCGTGTCAAACGGGTATCTGTTGCATGTGAATTCTCCAGCAGCAGGCCAGACTTACTACTACTACGACGTCTACGTGGGCACCGCGAGCGGGGGAGAAGTCAAGCAAACTTCCACACCCCTTGCGATCGGCGATGCGGGCTGGACAGAGTCGCCTTCCGGTCTGGGCAATTATGGCGCCTGGCCAAGTTCCTTTAACACCGACTCGACTACTCAAACGCGACAGTTCATCCGCTACGTCAACACGCCCACGGGCATCGGGCTGCACATCTTCAAGCGTGCTTACCTCTATCTAGCAACTCCCGAGCCGGGAGGAAGCAAGCTCCAGATGCGTAAGCTGATGCGCTCTGGAAACTCCACGCAGAATGGGGTTCCAAATGCTTGGGAATCGATTTTGGGTGGCTGGGACGTGGACGGGTTGGGCATGAAACTTGTCTACGGCAACCAGGGTGACCGCGTGCCGCAGCAAATCGCCTTTGAGACGGCCAACAAGCTGGAGTACGACACCTGGTATTACATTGAACTCGAGGAACAACTCAACGATCCCCCTTCCGAAAGCAACGGTTACGTGAATCTCTGGGTCGGGGCAACTGGAGAAACTCCCACACTCTGGGGCTCGGCCACAAACTTCCGGGTTCGGGGCGTCACAGACGAGCCGATCTGTGCCATCGGCTTTGGGGACCAATGCCAGGCGGCTTACGGCTACGTAGAAACCATGGACGAGATGCGCTACTGGGATGACATCGTGATCGCAGACCATTACATTGGGCCGTGAGGAGCGGCGGCCCACTGCACTGTCCGTGCGGCTGTGACTGCTGGGTTTTGCTTAACCGGCGGCGGATTGCCACCGGCATCTGTACAAAACAAGACAAGCTGAAGGGCGGGGCAGCGGCGATCTGCAGGGCGTTCTGGCTGCCGGCTTTTTTGGTGTCTGCGCCGCGTTACCTCAACACTATTGTCCCTTCGCCTCCAAATTATCGTCCCTTTTACTTCCAAACTCTTCGCGCGTTCTACAGCACGAAACGTTGCCCCCAGCGGAAATCATCCATTAGACCCTTATAAGGAAGATCTGCGCTAGGATGCAATCTGTGGCGCGCGACTTACTGCTTGGCGCTCTCGCCGGAGGTGGGAGCAGTGGCAACCTGCGCCTCCGGCGCGGCGCGCAGCGCGCCAGAGGCGGAACCCTCGAGCGTGCGGTTGACGACGAAGGTCAGTTCGGTGCCCTGAATGAGAATGATTTCCTTCTGATGTTTGAAGAGGTTGTAAAGGAGGGCGGTGCTGGCTCCAATGCCCGCGCCGTAGAGGATATCTCCACCCATGCTGGTTCCGCCGCAGTTGCCGTAATATCGGCAATTGATTTCGTGGCCCATACCGACGGCGCTTCCCGCGCCGGCGCCGGCGATGGCGCCCATTCCGGCGTCCTTGGCGGCGTCCTTCTTGCTCTTGCCGCAGCCGACGATGGTGCCTTCCTCGTCGCCTCCCGTGTTACCACACACCCCGCCGCGCGCGTCCTCCAACGTGCTGGAGAGCTGAATCGTCTTGTCCTCGGGCGTGACGATGGAATCAAGCACGATGCGCATCTGCGCCTTGGCCTTGATGCGCCCCGCCGGCTTCACAAAGGCGACGTGACCGCTCACCAGACTCCCTTCCGGAATCACGGTCTCCTGCCCGGCGGTGGAATCCGCCATAATTTGGCCGGTGAAAGCGTCGCCCGGTTTGCTGGTCTTGGACGTGATCGTCGTCCCCAGCTTGATCCTCAGGATGGTCCCTGCCGGAATGGTTGGCGTCTCCGTCGCCCCTGAGGCGGGGAGCAAGATCGCCGTGGCCAGCGTGAAGGCCGCTAGAATCGCGAGCGTTCGTTTCATGAGGAGAACCATCCTTTGAGTTGGAGCGCCGGGCTGACCGGCTCATGCCGGGTCCAGCAGTGAGACTCGACCCCCCTGGACGCGGCGGCACACAATATTCCTGCCCTGCGTTCCTAAGACAATTCGATTCAAATCGACCGACTCTGGTTGTACGCCCTCGTGCCCTCTATTTCTTGGCTGGCGCGGCCGGCGCCGGAGGGGGCGGCGGAGTGAACGTCAGTTCCTGCTTCACGGCGTCGGAGACCTTGTCAGCGTTGGCGAGCAGGATACTGACCTGCCGCATCTGCTCCTCGGAAAGCGAGGCTTGGAAGCTCGGCATGCCGGAAAGCCGAATGCCGTTTCTTACTTTCCAGTAACTTTCGCCGGGTGGGTCGTCGGTCACCATGGAATCGGGCTCAAGCAGTTGCGGGGGGTGGGGCGACATGCCCTTGGCGCCGGGCGATTCCGGCCGGCCCAGCATCCCGTGGCAGCCGCCGCAGTAGCGCTTGTAGACCTGCGCACCGGCCAGGATTGTGGCTTCGCTCGCCGCGAGCGGAACCGTCTTCGGCATCTCACGGTTCATCCTCGCGTGGAGGGCCGTCCGGGCGATGAACTCTTCCAGCGGCAGCGGGCGGTCAGGCGCGGCAACCGGCGCGCGGCCGGAAAGAATATAGAGAAACAACAACACAGGGACCAGACAAATCCCAAAAATCAGCCCCGTTATGAATGTCTTCACGGCTCGATGCACCTCCCAAGGATCCGTTTCACCCGCCGGAAGATATCACTAATGCCAGCGCGCGGCTAGGGTCTCGCCCG
>JBEKUI010000063.1:0-27066 GCA_049515175.1 Terriglobia bacterium | reverse complement strand
AGACTTACAGAACAAGTCTGCGCTACGTCTGCGCACTGCCGCCCCAGCACCTAGCCCCCAACACCCAGCCCCAGGCTCTTCCACAAGGCATCAATCTTCTTCTTCACTTCCGGGTCCATTTTGATTTCGTCGGGCCAGGGGCGGGTAAAGCCTTCGGAGGGCCACTTCGTAGTGGCGTCGACGCCCATCTTGGAGCCGAAGTTGGGCAGGCGCGAGGCGTGTTCGAGCTGGTCGACGGGGCCGAGGGTGAACTGGATATCGCGCTCGGGGTCGATGTGATTGAAGGCCTTCCAGGTGACTTCGCGGAGGTTGTGCACGTCCACGTCGTGATCGACGACGACGATGCACTTCGAGAACATCGCGCCGGGCAGGCCCCAGAGGGCGTTCATCACCTTGCGGGCGTGTCCGGGGTAGCTCTTGCGAATCGAGATAATCATCAGATTATGAAAGATGCCTTCGGCGGGCAGGTGCATGTCGACGACTTCCGGCAATTGCTTGCGCAGCAGCGGCAGGAAAAGGCGCTCGACCGCGTAGCCCATCCAGTAATCTTCCATGGGCGGCGCGCCAACGATGGTTGAGATATAGATCGGGTCTTTGCGGCGCGTGATGCAGGTAAGGTGAAACGCCGGGAATTGGTCTTCGAGCGAGTAGTAGCCGGTATGGTCGCCGAAGGGGCCCTCGGCGCGGATGTCGTCGAGATCGACGTAGCCCTCGAGCACGATTTCGGCGTGCGCGGGGACTTCCAGGTCCACCGTCTCGCACTTGACGAGCTCGACCGCTTCCTGCCGCAGGAATCCCGCGAAGAGGAATTCGTCCACCTCCTCAGGGAGCGGACAGATGCCCGCGAGCATGGTGGCGGGGTCGGCGCCAATGGCCACGGCAACGTCCATGCGACTCGCCTTGCCCTGCCGGGCTTCTCCTGGCGAACGCAAGCGTTCGACCCAGCGGAAATGCTCCGCGCCGCCCTTGTGGATTTGCCAGTGCATGCCGGTGGTGCGCTCATCGAAAACCTGCATGCGATAGCAGCCGACGTTGCGGCGTCCGGACTTGGGGCTGCGCGTGACGACCATCGGCCAGGTGATGAAGCGCCCGCCATCCTGCGGCCAGCACTTCATGATGGGAAATTGCCGAAGCGACAAATTGTCCCTTTCGATGACTTCCTTGACCGGCCCGCTTTTTGTGGTTTTTGGGAAGAACGAGCCAAGCTCGGAAAGTTTGGGCAGCAGCTTGACCTTGTCGAAGAATCCTTCCGGCGGCTTCATCTCCAGCAGGTCTTCGATGCGCCGCGCCACATCTTCGACGGAGTTCACGTCGAGCGCGAGTTCCAACCGCCGCTTCGAGCCGAGCGCGTTGATGAGCAGCGGCATCGAGTACGCGATGCCGTCCTTCGCCGAACGCGGCTTCTCGAAGAGCAGTGCCGCTCCGCCTGACTTGGAGACGCGGTCGGTTACTTCCGTAATCTCGAGATCGACGTCGATCTCGGCGGTGATGCGCTTCAGTTCGCCTTCACGGTCGAGGCGGGAGATAAATTCGCGGAGGTCTTTGTAAGCCACGGGAAAGCAGTCCTCAGTTATCAGGTGTCAAGGCTCAGCCGCCAGCTTACATGCGCGGACTCGATCAAAGCTGCCTGCTGACGCTGGTCGCCGAGGGCTAGGAGCATTACAGATTGAGGCGCCCAAATCAAGGTCAAACCCACTATGGAAACGCCTCGCGCAAGAGGGTTTGACAGCTTCGAAGCAGCACTGCTACGATGGTCATCTGTGCGGTATGAAGCCTCGCGGGCCGCGAGCTTGAGAAGTGCGTGGGCTGCGGGCTTCCTAGCGGGTCGAACCGTTGCATCCCTAGTCGTACATACGAGAGGATCCTGCTGGTCGCCGCTGGGGGTTTATCGCTGGCGGTGCGTGGTCGAACGTAGCGGTATTGAGGGTTACCTCCCCGCCGTCGAGTTCCGACCTCTGGCTTTTAGGTCTGCTCCTTTGACACTTCCGTCCCCGTCGTCTAGCCCGGCCTAGGACATCGCCCTTTCACGGCGGTAACGCGGGTTCGAATCCCGCCGGGGACGCCACTCATCCTGCAAGGACTACGACCTTCACCCCCACCTACTCCTGCAGCGGGACACTTCCGCACGGCTCTTGAGGCCTGGAGTCCCCGTCCCACCAAGCCGCAGCGGGGCGGCTACGGAGCCGGAACCGCCCCATGGCCTGCCAACGCGCGCCAATCGGTGATGCAGGGCGTTTGCGCGCGTGCGCGCGGGCTAGAGAAACAACTCCGCGCAGGAGCAGTCCCGACACAATTCGGCGCGCCTGGCGGAAGTCGGGGTTACAATCCCGTCTGGCTGGGCGCTCAAACGCTGTGCCGGTCGGAGGCCGGCAAGAAACAGCCGGGCAAGGAGAACCGCCGTGAGAAGAATCGCAATCTTACTTCTGATGGCCGCGACCTCGCTCCATGCGCAGGATTTTACGCGCGGCGTGGGCGTGTATCCGGGTGACCCGAAGGAATACACAGGGCCTGCAATGCAGCTCGACGCGACCTCCTATCGTAACCTAGCGCTACGACGGGCGGCGTATCACTCGTCGAGTTACGACTACAACCTGACGGCGCAACTCGTGACCGACGGCATCAAGGAGACGAAGGTGCCACGCTGGGTCGCTACCTCCACCAGCGAGCAAGGCACGCTGCCTAAGCATCAACGCGAGTGGCTGCTGGATGGGAACTGGGTGACGGCAGTCATGCTGAACGGGGCGCGCGGCTGGGTGCAAGTCGAGATTGGTGGCGATGAGAGGCCGGAGGTCGATCGAATTGACGTGGACGCCCGTGTTCTGGCCCCAAGCCCCGAGCCGGAAAACTGGTTCTGTGCGGTTGTGGGATCGGATGACGGCAAGGCGTGGGAGGAACTTGGCCACGTGGCGGGGATGGCGCGCCCCGGAGGGGAACTGCGCACATCCATCGGTTTCGCCGCCCCATCCCGCCACCGCTTTTATCGTGTCTCATTTGACGACCCACGAGCCACGGGCTGGATGGTGGGCGAGCTCACCTTCTTCCGCGGCCGCCAGCACCTGCCCATCGGCGGGCCCGGCGATTTCGCGAGCGCGTGGATGCCGGCGGGGAAAGGCGAAGAGTGGGTCTACGTGGATCTGGGCGCCGCCTGCACGTTCGATCGCGTCATGCTTTACTGGATCCGCCGCGCCGCGGAAGCTTCCATTCAGGTTTCCGACGACGGGACCATCTGGAAGGTCGTCCAAACGCTCCCCGCCAACTCCGGGACGACGGACGATCTGAAGCTCGCGGCGCCAGCCCAGGGCCGTTATGTGCGAGTGCTGATGACGCGGCCTGCTTCGCCTGAAGGGTACGTCCTCAGCGAATTGGAAGTCTACGGCCGCGGCGGCCCCGTTCCTCGGCCCAAGCCAGCTCCAGCGGCACAGGCCGACGGTCGCCTCGATCTATCTGGCGGTGCGTGGCGGGTCGAACGGGATTCACTCGTTCGCGCGAGCGGCGAAACCCTCTCGAAGCCCGGTTACCGGGACGCAGATTGGGTGGTCGCCACCGTCCCGGGGACGATTCTTACGAGCTACTTGAACGCCGGCGCCCTCCCCGACCCCAACTACGGCGACAACCAGCTCATGATTTCGGATTCGTTCTTCCATGCGGATTTCTGGTATCGCAACGAGTTCGTGCCGCCGCCGGTCGTACCGGGAAATCACGTCTGGCTCAACTTCGACGGAATCAACTGGAAGGCGGAGGTCTTCCTGAACGGGAAGAGAGTCGGCCGCATCGAAGGCGGGTTCACGCGTGCACGGTTTGACGTCACGGGCATGCTACAACGTGGAAGGAACAACGCTCTGGCCGTGCGCATCGAAAAGAACGCCAACCCCGGCAGCGTCAAGGAGAAGACATTCGAAAACCCCGATAAGAACGGCGGCGCCCTCGGGGCGGACAATCCCACCTACCACGCCACGATCGGCTGGGACTGGATCCCCACAATTCGCGGCCGTGACACGGGCATCTGGAGCAACGTGTATCTGAACACCAGCGGTCCCGTGACCCTTGAGAATCCTTTTGTGTCGACGACGCTCCCGCTGCCGGACACCTCGCGAGCGGATGTCAGCGTCGAGGTAACGCTCCGCAATCATGAACGGAAACCGGTGGCGGGGACCCTGCGGGGGCAGTTCGGAGAGACGACGTTTGAGGCCCCGGTAACCGTCGAGGGATTGGCGGAGAAAATCGTGAAGTTCGATCCGTCCACGCACCCGGCTCTTCGGCTTCAAAATCCCAGGCTGTGGTGGCCGGCGGGCTACGGCGAGCCGAATCTTTATCCCGTCCAGCTGCGCTTTGAAGTCGCGGGCGGGCGATTGTCCGACACCACATCGTTTCACAGCGGAGTGCGCCAGTTCGCCTACAGCGAAGAGGGCGGCGCACTGAAGATGTGGATTAACGGCCGGCGCTTTATCCCCCGCGGCGGGAATTGGGGCTTCGGCGAGTCGATGCTTCGTTACCGCGCGCGCGAGTACGACGTTGCCGTCCACTACCATCGCGACATGAATTTCAACATGATCCGCAATTGGGTCGGCCAGATCGGCGACGACGCATTCTACGAGGCGTGCGACCGGTACGGTGTCGTCGTCTGGCAGGATTTCTGGCTCGCCAATCCCTGGGACGGCCCCGACCCGGACAACGACGCGATTTTCCTGCGCAACGCGAAGGACACGATACTGCGCATTCGCAATCATCCTTCTGTGGGCCTTTATTGCGGGCGGAACGAAGGTTATCCGCCCAAGCCGCTCGACGACGCCATCCGGAAGTTTCTCGCCGACCTTCACCCCGGCCTGCACTACATTTCGAGTTCGGCGGACGACGTCGTGAGCGGGCACGGCCCCTATCAGCGCATGCCGCTCCATTACTACTTCAATCAGCGCGCCACCCCGAAGATGCACAGCGAGATGGGCATGCCGAACATCCCGTCCATGGATAGCCTGCGGGCGATGATGCCCGAGAGCGCGATGTGGCCCCAGGGACGCCTGTGGGGCCTGCACGATTTCTGCCTGGAGGGAGCGCAGGGCGGGTCTTCTTTCCGGAAAGAGATCGAAGAGAGTTACGGCGGCGCCAACAACGTAGCCGACTGGGTCTCGCTCGCCCAGTTCGTCAATTACGAAGGCTATCGCGCCATGTTCGAGGCACAGAGCAAGAATCGCATGGGATTACTTATCTGGATGAGCCATCCCACCTGGCCGTCTTTCGTCTGGCAGACCTACGACTACTTTTTTGAGCCGACCGCAGCATACTTTGCCAGCAAGAAGGCGTCGGAACCGCTGCACATTCAATGGAACCTTTTAGCGAAAGCATTGAAGTGGTCAACTACAGCGGTGGCGACGCCCGGGGCCTGACGGCGCAAGTCGAAGTCCGCAGCCTGGACGGCGCGCTTTCCTGGGAGAAGACCACTTCCCTGGACTGCCCGGAAGACAGCACGATCTCCTGCATCAAGATGGAGTACCCAGCGGGCTTAACCCCGGTGCAGTTCCTGCTCCTGAAGCTGACTCGCGGCGAAGAGATCCTCTCGAGCAATTTCTACTGGCGCGGGAGCAAGGAGGGAGACTACCGGGCACTCCGGGAATTGCCCAAAGTAAAGCTCGCAGCTGCGACGCGCGTCGAGCAGCGGGGCAGCACTTGGCACCTGACGACTGAACTCCACAACGTGTCGAAGCACCCGGCGCTGATGGTGCGAGTGAAGGCGGTGCGGGAGAAGAGCGGTGATCGCATCCTGCCGGCGTTCTTCAGCGACAACTATATCGCACTGATGCCGGGCGACCGGCGCACGATTCGAATCGAATTGGAGAACTCCGACACGCGCGGCGAGAAACCACGCGTCGTCGTGGAGGGCTTCAACACTCAAGAGGTAAAAGAGGAATAACGGAAATTGCGTCTGCAGTAGGGAGCCATCAGCCTGGGCGGACCCAGCAATCGCCCAGGCCGATGGCGATACCCCCGCACCGCTACTTGCTGAACGGACGGATCGTGGCCGTTGTTGTTCCGCTACTAATCGCTCCAAGGTTATCGCGCACGGTCAGCCGTACGGTGTAGATCCCTCCGGATGCGTATTGATGGACTGGGCGCGGACCCACCGCCGTCGAACCATCTCCGAACTCCCAGAGGTAAACGTAGAGCTGGCCGTCGGGGTCGTAGGACGGTGTGCCGTTAAACTTGATGGGGAATTTGATGTTGTTTCTGTCGGGCCCGCCGGCGATCCCGCTCAGCGAGGGGCACCATCGATCATGGACTCGAGATAAAGATCTCAGAGCGGAATTTCAAAATTGGGCGTTGGCCCGGAGACAAGGTACTGCACCAGAGCGTCGAGGAGGTTCGTGGCGTATGGGTCGCTCCCGTAAATCGTCGCCAGCGAGTAAGTGCAAATCAGCAGCCTGCCCTGCCCGGCCCGGGCCTGTACGAGCGTGCCTACGTTCGAATGGATCCATCCATAGAAGATGCCGGAAAGCACGTCGTTGAAGTTTCCGGGCGGGACGCCGCGCAGGACGGTGCTGGGCACGGTCGATTGCATCTCGAACCCTGGCAGGGTATCGAAGCCGATGGAGTGGAACGGTTCCTGGTCCATGCGGACCCAGAGAAAACTGGAAATCCAGTTGCCGTCCAGAAAGGAGCCGGCGCGCGGCACGATCTCGAGACCCGGGGCGATGGTTTGTTTGTCCATCGCAAGCAGAATCACCCGCCCGCCCTGAGCAAGAGTTTTCTTCACGTTGTCGTCGAAAACGGACGAGATGAGGACCGGAAATGATTCCTTGCCGGTGGGCTCCAGGTAACTGCGCGCGCGCATTTCGTTGATCAGCCGGCGAAGCCGCCCCGCGGGATCATTGAAGCTCACCGGAGGCGGGAGATCGGGAAATTTTTTGGGATAGAGAAAGAACTCGAGCGAGGTTTCGGAGAAGGTCTTCTCTCCCGCGGCAACGCGAAGCTTCAAGAGTTGCTTCGTCGGGGATTCAACAGAAGGGACCGAGAACTCCACATTGCCTACATGTGCCGCCGTCCCGGCAGGGACGCTCGCCAGCGGGAGCGACCCTTTCAGGCTAGTGCCCTCGAGTTCCCAACTGACCTCGGCTCCGGCAAGCGGCTGCGAACTGTAATGGGAAAAGTAAACTGACGCCTGGCCTTTTTCACCGTCGTAGAGGTTGCGTCGCTCGGCGCGCGCGATGAGCAGATCGTCCTGCTGGAGCTTGGCGAGCTGCGCGGCATAGGCTTTGGGGCGCCGCCACATATCGAGCACCCCATTCGATTCCCAGTTCAGATCAGTGAATTCGGTGATGACGTAACCCTGAATTTCGGGATGCAGGCGAATGCTCTCGACTTCGTACTTGAGCGCCCGCCACTGGTGCCACTGCGTCGCCTCGGCGAGCGCGTTGAAATCCGGCCAGAGTGTTCCGAAGTAATAGTCGGTGAATCGCTGCTCCACACCCTCGGGCAAAGTGATGGGGCGCTCCTCGGAAAACGGCCGGGAAAACCAGAAGGGCTTCGAGTCGGGGAGTTTGGGAAGCCCCCAGTTGCCGAATTCAGAGAGCATCAAGGGCTCGTCACCCCGTGCCACGGCATCGTTGTAAGGGCTGAAGAGCCATCCGGGACGTTGCGCCATATCTTCCACAAAGCGATCAAAGTCGGAAGCACGGTCGGGGATGGCGTTGTACTGGTGGAAGTCCGCGATGTCGGTCGCCATGTGGAAGTTGTCGCAACAAGCGCTGTTGTCCACGACCAGCCAGCCCGGAACCATGGCCTTGGCCTCGTTGTAAGCAGCCTTCAGCCAGTCGCGTTGCGGTGCTTCCTTGAGATTGACGCCCCAACTTTCGTTGATCAGGCTGACGATGACAATCGAAGGATGATTCCCGTCGCGCTCCACCATACCTTGCAGGGTCTCTCGGCTGCGCCGCTTGGAGTCCTCCGTGAGCTTGTCCCAATTGGGGATCTCGTACCAGACGAGCATTCCCGCTTCGTCCGCAGCCTGAAGGTAGCGCGGATCGGGCACCTTGATGTGGCAGCGCATCAGGTTGAAGCCCAGCACCTTTGCCTGCTGCATCTCGGCTTTCACAAATTCGTAGGACGGCGGAGTGTAGACCGTGTCCGGATAGAAATCCTGATCGAGTGGAGCGCGTAGATAGATCACGTGACCGTTCAGATAGAACTTCCCTCCCCGAGTCTCGAAGGCTCGAAAGCCGAAGCGATAGTCCTGCGCGTCGCCGGTGGGGAGAGTGACGTGCAACGTGTACAGCGCGGGGTTGTGAAGCCACCAAAGCCGGGCATTGGCCAGCTTGCCGGAGAGCTCGACGGTGGGGTTCTCGACCATAGCCTGGATTTTGAAACTGCCGTCCATGCCGGCCGCGACGCGCGCATGGCGAAGGCGCATCCTGGGTCGGACTTCAAGCTCCACGCTCTGCCACAAGCCGCTGGTCTGGAGGTACCAGTTCTGTTTGCCGTGGGGGATTTCGGCGTACTTGATTCCTTCCACCTCTTCCCGCGGTTTCGCCCCGGGGTCAACGACGCGCACGGCAATCTGATTGTCGCCAGCGTGTAGTTGCGCCGTCACATCGAATGCGAACGGCAAGTAGCCGCCCTCGTGCGAGCCCACCTTCTGGCCGTTCACATACACGTCGCAGAGATAGTCCACGGCGCCGAACCTCAGCAGGGCGACGGCGTCCGACGGCGGAGCGTCAACCTTCAAGGAGCGCCAGTACCAGGCCACGCCGGCGTAGTCTCGCAGGTCGGCAAACTGCTGTTGCCACGAAGAAGGTACTCGCGTGGGACGCACGTTGGCCGGCGGAGAGACGGCAAGGTCGGTCACCTTCATCGTTCCCGCGGTATCGGCCACAAAATTCCAATCGCCATCCAGGGAAAGGGTGGAATTCGGCGGGGCAGCTATGGAGAGGCGGCTCACACTCCAGGCCGCGAAGAACAGGCTCGCCCACGCACACTTGCGATTGCGCATCAAGAACAAGTCAAATCTCCTTGGAGGGTTTCCCATTCGACCGCCCGCGGGTTGCAGGACTGCGGGCGGACTTATGATAACAGCTCTTCCCGCATCCCAAGACGCGGAATAAGCTGCCCGCAGATGGCATGGACATTGCCCACCGCTCTAGGACGCAGCGTGGGTTGCTCCGGCGCGGACCGGCGCAACGAACATCTCCCGGAGCACGTCTTCACAAACCTCCAGGGTCCGGTCGATGTGGGCGTCGGTGTGGGCGTAGCTCACGTGATTGCGTTTCAGGTTCACCGGCATCTTGAAGATGCCGCGATCGATGAGCTTGCGTCGATATTCAACGAAGCGCGCCTCGTCGTTGCGCAGCAGGTCGGAGTAGCTTTCAATCGGGCCTTCCATGAAGTAGGTGAGGAACACCGAGCCAAACCCCGCCACCGTGGCGCGAATTCCCAGTCGCGCGTGGATCTCGCGCAGGCCCTGGCGCAGGCGGTCTGCAAGCCGGAAGGTGTATTCGTGCACGGGCTCCCGCTCCAGGATTTCGAGGGTGGCAAGCGTCGCGGCGCAGCTCATCGCGTTGCCATTGAACGTCCCGGCGAAAAACGTGTCGCCGCCGGTGCGGGTCTTGAAGCGGTCCATGAGTGCGGCCTTGCCGGCCAGTGCCGCCATGGGGAAACCGTTGGCGATGGCTTTTCCCATCGTGGTCAGGTCGGGGGTCACGCCGCATATCGCCTGGTAGCCGCCAATGTGGTGCCGGAAGCCGGTGATGACTTCGTCGAAAATCAGGACGGCCCCGTGCGTCGTGGTCAGTTGTCGCAGCCCTTCCAGAAATCCCGGCTTGGGCAGCACGCAGCCAATGTTATGCGGAATCGGCTCGAGAATGATGGCCGCCACTTCCCCGCGATGAGATTTGAGCGCGCCCTCCACATCCTCCAGGTCGTTGAAAGTGCAGACGAGCGTCTGCTCAAGAACTTCCGGCAGGATTCCCGCCGAGCCGGGATCGAGCTTCCCAACCTTGTCGGGGGGACTGATGATGTTGCGCAGGACGTAATCGTGGAAGCCGTGGTAGCAGCCCTGAAACTTGATAATCTTCGGACGCCCGGTCACGGCCCGCGAAACACGGATGGCGTGGTAAGTCGCTTCCGAGCCGGTGTTGCAAAGCAGAACTTTTTCGGCCGAGGGAACGTGCTGATGGATCTTTCTCGCAACCTCGATCTCCAGCTCGATCGTCCCCACGCCCGGGAGCATCGGGCCATCCAGAGCCTGTGCGACGCGGCGATTTACCGCTGGGTGGTTATGGCCGAGGATCGGCGGCCCGAACGCCGCCTGGTAGTCAATGTATTCATTGCCGTCGGCGTCCACCAGCAGAGCCCCGCGTGTCTCTTTGAAAACCAGGTGGGGCTCGACATTCCGCAGCGAGCTGTTCACGCCACCCGGCGTAAACCGGCAGGCTTCTTCGTAGAGTCGCTGACTGTTTGCGTAACTTCGCTCTTCACTGGCCATGGGCGGTCTCCGCGGCACGTGACGAATTCGCTGGCAGTATAACTCCATCCTTCGCCATTTTTGCGCAGAGTCTTTACACTCCCCAGCGGAGGAAACGTATCGCACTCGGGGCAGTCTCCCAGCGCCCCTGGAATCCTGTGCCGCTACTTCTCGCTTTTCTTGGGAACCCAATAGGCTTCCTGCCGGATGGCCTCGCCCGGGAAGCCGCGCCGCCGGAGGATTTCGCGCGAGTTGGCGATCATCTGCGCGTGGCCGCAAAGGTAGGCGGTCGTCTGCGCAGGGTCGAGCCCCAGCGAGTCAACGTATTTCCTCAGCACGTCCTCGATACGACCAACCTCTCCCTTCCAGGAAGGGTCTTCCCACGGCCGGCTGATGGTGGGGATAAACTGGAACCAATCGCCACCCCGGCTCAACGTCTCCAGCTCCTCGCGATAGGCAAATTCCCAGGAACGGCTGGCGCCGTGGAGGATAAACAGTTGGTATTGCGCGTCACGGCCACCGCGAATTTCTTCGGCCATCTCACGCACCATGCTCACGAAGGGGGCGATGCCCGTCACCGTCGCGACGAACAGGTGTTGCTTGCGTCCGCTCCGCGTGTCGAAGGTGAAACGGCCTTTGGCCTGGCGGCGCATCCAGAGCGTCTTTCCCACGGCCATTGTGTGCAAGGCCGGGGTCAGCCCGCCCCCCGGCACCATATCGAGAAAAAACTCGACGTCTTTTTCGCGGGGACTCGAAACGATCGAAAAAGGGCGCTCGATCATGTGGGCGCCGTCCAGAAGTCCCAGCGTCACGTATTGACCCGCCTGAAAGGGCAAGCGCGCCTCCGGTCGCATGCGCATTATCCACAGGTCTGGGGTGAAGTCCTTGCGCTCCACAATCTGAACTTTCTGGAAATTTTCTTCGTGAAACATCGTTGTCCTGCGTCCGCTCAGTTTCGGGAAGTCAACTCGCCGCTCTGCGCATCTGATGACAACCTCTCATCATACCAGAGCAGGCCGCAGGGTCTGGGAGGAGGTTCTGGAAGTCAGGTTGGATTGAGTCCCTTGCACTCACACTTATCGGGGGAAAGTTCGCGTCCGCGCGCGAGAGCACCAAAAGACGACTCACCGGCCGATTCGCGTGGTCCCAGGGCTGGCGGCTGATCGCCGGCCCGGCGGTCAGGGCATCCCCGTCCCGGCGGGAATTCCAACGGCAACGTAAATCCCCAGCACGATGGCGTGAGCGACGGCGATCGCGACACACACTCCAAACACCTTGCCGAAAAATGGGCCAGTGACCTCTTTCTGCCACGCTCGCCAGGATAACGCCAGGAGGAGGACTTGCGTCAGTATCGCCAGCCCGTGCAGCGGCGTGTCGAGGGGGGGCACATTCTTCATGGTCACCGACGCCCAGAGAACCCCGAATTCCTCAAAGAAACCGCCGGTGATAATGTTCACGACCCACCCGACCACCGGGGCGACGATGCCCAACATGTAGCTGTACTGGTCCTCGCCGAAAAAGACGAGGATTGCGATGGCGACGTAGATCAGGCTTTTGATCAGTTCGAAGGGGAAAAACTGAGGCAGTGCGAATGCTCCGGCAACGATCAGCACCACCGTCGTGAATGCCGTGACGAAGACTCCTCGATCCGACATGTTTTGGCTCCTTCGTGGAGGACCAAGGTATTCGATCCTCCGGATATAGAATGCAGCCGCGCGCCCCTGCGCGGGGCCGGAGTATAGCACAGTGTTTGTGGATTGAAGCAGCGCCCTCACCGCTGCGCGGAGGGGCCTTTTTCAAAGCGTGGAAACTGCGCTACACTGAGGATACGCGCCTGTAGCTCAGATGGATAGAGCGGCAGCCTTCGAAGCTGAAGGTCGGGGGTTCGAATCCCTCCAGGCGCGCCAGACGCACTCGCGAACTGCTACTCTAAACTTTTCAACCCGCCAGGGAAGGTTCAGCGCGCAGGATTCACGCTCCGAGAGTCTTCTCAAGCCAATGCAAGAGGGATGGGCTGGGTGGGTGTGGAGACTACCAACAACTCCCCTCCGGCATGTGCGTAGGTCAAATGCCTGGGCGGAGGGCCGGCCGGTCACTTCCGATTCAGTCCTTGCCCAACTTGCTTGCGAGAGTCAAGAGCAGTTTGCGGTTAGAGCTGGACATGCCGTCAAACATCTTCACCAGCTTCCGGCTCGCCTTGGAGAGGGTGGTCTGCTCGCCGGCCTTAACGGCCGTGGGCTTTCCCTCGCCGCGATACAGCAACTGGTAGGGCTCCATGCCCAGCGCCTCGGCGAACTTTTCCAAAGTGGCCAGCGACGGAGCGGTATAGCCGCCTTCCACCCGGGAGATGTATGAACGCAGTAGTCCGGAACGTCGTTCGATGTCGCCCTGGGACAAAGCCCGGGCCTCACGCAACTCTCTTAACCGTTTCCCGATATCCATGCAGTGCATTAAACCAGAAGTGCGATGCCTAGTCAACAGTATCTTTTCGACGAATTAGCGGGCTTCATAACGGCGCAGGGGGGGATGCACCCGAGCAGCATTTGGGAAGGGAGTTATGGCGCTGATTCAGGACTCGCCGCCCGTCCCAGCGGGCGCTTCCCGTGCCGCGAACACTGGCCTGCAACCCACGCCAAAACGGCGGCTGCCATCGTGGCGCCGGTCATTTCACTAAGGACGGGAAGCAGCAGGGAGAGCGCCGAACGGCGGGAGACTTCCGGATCGTTCCCGTCGGTCAGGGAGAGGATTCGAGCGCCGGAGCGTTTCGCGGTCTCCACCGCCTCGTGCACTTGTTTCTTGACGCGCACGCGGGAGCCGGAAATCACCAGCAGGGTCTTGTGGCGAACAAACGACGCCATCTCGGAAGGCGGGAGCGCCGTGGCGTTGACGGCCTCCGCCCGCACCCCACCGAGCCGGCTGAGCAGCGAGGCAGCATGGACCGCCGCGGGGTAATAAAAGCCTCCCGCCAGCAGCGTGACTTCTTCCTGCGCCGTGAGTTCCGCGGCCAGCGAGTCCATCGCCTGGCTGAGCTGTGTGAACACCCACGTCAGATGGTCGGGGAGCTTGGCGAACTCGTCCTCCAGAGAATCGAACTTCGCGCTCGAGCGCTTGAGGGCGCGTGCCATGAGGAAGACGATGAAGTTAATCGCAGCAGACTGGCAGATAGCAACGGAGATTCCCTTCCCCAGCTCTTGTCCGGCCCGGACCAGGAAGGTTCCGTCGGACTCCGGGGCGATCGGATTCTGGGGGCTTTCGACAAGCGCCAGGACGGTGGCCCCGCGCGCGCGCGCCGCCTTCGCCACTTCCAGCGTCTCGGGTGATTCTTTGCCTGTCGAAATGAAGCACAGGATCGACCGGGGACGAAGGAGCGGAAGGCAATAGGCGGTGAAATCGTCCGGAGTGTGGATCACCACCGGCCATTCCAAAAGGGTCTCGCAGGCCAGCGCACCGGAGAGTCCCACCACCAGGGCTGGCCCACGGCCGAGGAAATATAATGGCAGCTCTCCCCAGCGCGTTTGCCGGATCAGGCGTTCGTATTCCGGCCGCCCTTTCTCCAGGGTTTCGCGGAGCGCCGCGGGAAGATCGTGAATTTCTTTTCTAGGGTCGGAAGGCATGGTTTGGTACAGTCCTCGCAGACTCCGCCGGGCCTTTCATCTCATCCTGGCGCGAACCGCCCGGAGAATCCAGGAATCGTCCCAGAAACCCTGCACGGACAGGTGCGCTCCAAAGAGCATAATCAGCGCTCCCACGAAAGCCCAGAATAGCAGTGTCACCGACAAAGCAAAAGGCCCGTAAACTTCCCGGAAACGAAACAACGGCAGCGTCAAGACGTACAGAAACCGCGCCACCGTCATCAGCAGGCCGGTAATCACTGCCGCGGGAAGCACTCGCTCCACTGGCACTCTCCCATTCGGCAGGCAAAAATAGATGACAAAAAAGATGGACACCGCAAAGGGAATGGAAATCGTCTCGAGCAGACCCCGCGAAATAACGCGCAAGAGCCCAGGCGAAGGGATCCAGTCGAGAGTGAAGGTGAGCAAGGCCTGTGCAATCGTCGCCATCGAAATCCAGAACAGCGCCAGCACGCCGGCGACGATGGCAAGAGCGAAAGACACGAAGAGATTGCGCAGAAAACTGCGGTTACGCGCGATGCCCCAAATCTTGTTGAGCGAAACCTCGAGGGGGAGAAAAACACCCGAAGCCGTGAAAAAGAGCATGAAGACCGACATCGCCTGCAGCCGCGGGCGGCCCTGGACCAGCGCGATGAGGTTCGTCACCACCGAATCCGTGCCCGCCGGCAGGTGCACGCGCAAAAGTTCGAGAATTGTTTCGTAGGCGCCTTCCCAGTGCAACCAGCGCCGGCAAACGCTCAGGAGAATCAGGGCAAAGGGAAAAAAGGAGAGATAAACATTGGCTGCAATCGAGAAGGCGTAAGCGTGGACTTCGGTTGTGAACAGATATCTCAGGCTGGGCAGCAGGAGAATAGCGATCTTCCGGACCTGACTACGAAGAGCGTTCTGCCCTGATTTTTCGGTTCTCAACGGCATAGTGCGACAACCCGTCCCGTGCAGGAGTGGCTGGACGGACTGGCAACCATTCCTCGAAATGCCTGAGTATACCTTAAGCTCTGATTGAGCAGGAGACTTGCCATTTGGATTGCGGAGGGTGCCAGAATCATTTCCGATTGGGCGAAGATTCCCGGTTTGTATTTCTACGACGAGTGATATAATGTGCCCCTTGGTTCACAAAATCAGTCGAAGTCGTGCATCCCGGAATTTTCCGGCGCTGTAAAGGTTTTCGATCATCATTCCTTAGGAAGGCATAAAGGAGCGAATCATGAGTCGAAAAAAGGAGAAGTTGCGGAAGCCCGCCGCGAACGACGCCTTTTCGCGGCGCGACTTCCTGAGGGGGGCGGGCGTGGCCGTCTCAGGCGGGTTACTCGCCGGGGAGAATCCGGCGGCGGCCGCCACACCGGGCGGAAGCACGCCGGTTCTCGGCCCGGGCGCCGTCCCTGTGACTTTGCGAATTAACGGCAAGGCACAGAAATTGAACATCGAACCCCGGGTCACGCTCCTCGACGCACTGCGCAACCACCTGGACATCACCGGCGCAAAGAAAGTCTGCGACCGCGGCGCCTGCGGCTCCTGCACCGTGATTCTGGATGGCAAGCCGGTTTACGCATGCAACGTGCTGGCGATCGAAGCCCAAGGCAAAGAGATCCAGACGATCGAAGGGCTGACCGCCGGCGGCAAGCTCCATCCCGTCTCGGCGGCGTTCGTCGAACACGATGCGCAGCAATGCGGCTTCTGCACGCCCGGCTTCGTCATGGCGGTCAAAGCCTTTCTCGACCGCAATCCCAGCCCCACGCTAGAGGATGTCGAGAAGGGTTTGGGCGGCAACCTCTGCCGCTGCGGAACGTATCACGGAATCCGCCAGGCTGCGCTCGAAGCCGCCAAGTCCCTGAAGGGAGGAAAAGCTCATGCCTAAATGCAAATATGACTGGCCCGAGCCCGGCCAGCGCAAGCTGATCGGCAAGCGCTTTAACCGCATCGACGGCCCGGCAAAATCCAGCGGGCAGGCCAAGTACTCCTTCGACGTGAACCGTCCGGGGATGCTCTACGGCAAGATCGTGGGCTCCGCCTACGCCCACGCCAAGATCAAGTCGATTGACACCTCGGCGGCTGAAAAGCTGCCCGGCGTGAAGGTGCACATCATCCAGAACATCGGCTCGGAAATCTTCTGGGCGGGAGACGAGATTCTCATCGTGGCGGCCCCCAACGAGGACGTCGCCCGGGACGCCGCGGCGCGCGTCAAGATCGACTACGAAGTTCTCCCGCACTTTGTGCACGAGGAGGACCTCGACAAGGTGGGTGAGCACGGGAAACCCACCGCCGAGCAGAAGAGCGGCGACCCTGCCGCGGCGTTCAAAGACCCCGAGGCCGTCATTTCGGAGGGAACTTACGGCGCCGTGGTCATCACGCACTGCTGCCTGGAATCCCACGGGCAGGTGACGGAGTGGGAAGGTCAGAACCTGAAGGTCTGGGCTACTACACAGAATGTTTCGGGAATCCCGGGTGAGTACGCCCAGGCGCTCAATATTCCGGCCACCAACGTCGAAATCTTCACTCCTTACATGGGCGGCGGGTTCGGCAGCAAGTTCGGCGCCGACCGCTGGGGGACGGAGTGCGCGAAATTCTCGAAGGAAGTGGGCAAGCCCATCAAGCTGTTGCTCGAGCGCGACGGCGAGTTGATGGTGGCGGGTGCGCGGCCCTCGCATTTCGCCAAGGTCCGAGCGGCAGCGAAGAAAGACGGCACCATCACGGCCTGGGAATCCGAATCGTGGAGCACCGGCGGTCCGGGCGGCGGCGGAATGGCGCCCATCCCTTACGTGCTGACCGGCATTCCCAACCAGACCAAGCGCCACACGTCGGTGGCCACCAACACCGGCCCGGCACGCGCTTGGCGGGCGCCCAATCACCCGCAGGCCGCTGTCCTGACGATGTGCGCGCTGGACGATCTGGCCGCCAAGCTCGCCATGGATCCCATGGAGTTCTTCGCCAAGAACGCGGGCCTGGCGGGCGAACGCGGGGGAGTTTACCGGCAGGAAATGGTCAAGGCGGCGGAACTCTCCGACTGGAAGAAACTGTGGCACCCGCGCGGCGACAAGACCGCCGGGCACATCAAACGCGGCCTGGGCATGTCGATGCACACCTGGGGCGGGCGCGGGCACAACAGCAAGTGCAACGTCACCATCAACCCCGACGGTTCGGTGGAAGTCAGCCTGGGGAGCCAGGACCTTGGAACGGGCACACGTACCGTTATTGCGCTGACCGCCGCCGAGACCCTCGGCCTGCAAATTCCGGACATCAAGGTCAACATCGGTGACAGTGCTTACCCGCCCTCGGGAGCTTCGGGTGGCAGCACGACCGTGGGCGGCGTGAGCGCCTCCACTCGTCGTGGGACCACCGACGCGCTGGAGCAACTCTTTGCGGCGGTCGCACCGAGCCTGGGAGCGCAGCCGGATCAGCTCGAAGCTGTGGAGGGCAAGATCCAGGTCAAGGGCGATGCCTCGAAGAGTCTGACGTGGAAACAGGCCTGCTCCAAGCTGGGCCTGAAGCCCATCAAGGTAGAAGGCAAGAACCCCGGCCCCTGCGAACTCGGTTCGAGCGGTGTGGGCGGCGTGCAAGTCGCCGACGTTTCGGTCGATACCGAGACCGGCCTGGTGAAGATGAACAAGATGGTGGCCGTACAGGATTGCGGCCTCATCCTTGACTTGAAGACCGCGGAAAGCCAGTGCTATGGCGCCATGATCATGGGCATCACCTACTCGCTTTTTGAAGAGAAGATCATGGACCACGCAACCGGCAGGATGGTGAACCCCAACATGGAGTTCTACAAACTGGCGGGCATCGGCGACATCGGTGAGCTGGTTGTGCACATGATGACCGGACCGGGCTACGACGAGCGGGGCGTGATCGGCTTGGGCGAGCCGCCGGTAATCTCACCCGGTGCGGCGATTTCCAACGCCGTGGCCAACGCCATCGGCGCGCGCGTCGCAACCATCCCCATTACGCCCGATAAGGTTCTGGCAGCACTGGCGAAAGGAGGGATTGCCTGATGGAAGCCTTCGAATACGCAAGCCCAACAAGCAAGGAAGATGCTGTGAAGCTCCTGGCCAATTCCTGGGGTGAGACGGAAGTCCTGGCAGGCGGCACCGACCTGCTCAGCCTGATGAAGGATGGCGCCTCAACGCCCAAGCGCGTCGTGAGCCTGGCCGCCATCAAAGAGCTGAAGGGCATCGAATTCAAGCCCAGCTCGGGATTGCGTCTCGGCGCCATGGCCACACTGCGCGAACTGCTCGATAGCGCCGACGTCAAGAAGCAGTACCCGGCTCTCATCACGGCTGCCGAGGGCGTCCGCAGCCAGCAAATCCATAGCACCGGAACGGTGGGCGGCGACCTGCTCCAGCGCCCGCGCTGCTGGTACTATCGCGGCGGATACGGCCTGCTCGCCCAGATGGACGGCAAGTCGCTGGTCCCGGAGGGAGAAAACCAGCTCCACGCCGTCCTGGGCAACTCCGGCCCGGCGTACTTTGTGAACCCTTCCAGCTTTGCGCCCATCCTGATTGCTCTCGGGGCGAAAGTTCGGTTGCTGGGCCCGCAAGGGACGCGGGAGGTCAGCCTGGACAAGTTCTTCGTCACGCCGACGACCTTCCACCAACGCGAGTGCGACCTGAAGCCGAACGAAATTCTCACTGACGTTCTGGTGCCCGCGCCGGGCGGAGCCAAGATGGCGGTTTACGAAGTCCGCCAAAAGGAAGCGCTCGACTGGCCACTTGCCGCCGCGGCAGTGGTCTTGAACCTCAGCGGAAAATCCGTGAAGTCGGCTCGAGTGGTCCTGGGCCACGTGGCGCCCGTGCCCTGGCCCGCGCCGGAAGCGGAAGCGGCGCTCGCCGGCAAGACGGTAAGCGATTCGGTGGCGGAAGAGGCCGGTAAGGCCGCCGTCGCCAAGGCGACGCCGCTCTCGAAGAACGCCTACAAAGTGCAACTGGCGCGGGTGGCCGTCAAGCGCGCCATTCTCGCCGCCGCCCAAGGAGGTGCGTAGCCATGGCCGAACCCACCAATCTCCCCGTCGTCCAGAGCCACTGCCGCTTCCTGCGCTCGAAGGAGATGTTCATCGATGCGGAGCCCGACCACACCGTCCCCAGCTCCCGCAGCGGACATTTCTGGTGCGTCCACACCCAGACCGTGATCGGCCCGGACGGCAAAATCGTCAAAGATGAGGAATGCCGCGCCGACCGCATCTGCTTCGACGCGTTTTGAATCTGTCCTGTAGCGCCGGTCTATGACCGGCGTTTTGGATTCTCGATAACTTCGCCGCTCACAGAGCGGCATTACAGTGTAGGGACGGGCCTCGTGCCCGCCCTTTGTTCTTTGGATTAAGGGGGATTCGAGGACTACCCCCGACTTGTTGGCCTCGATACCCCGGTCCACCCGTCCGATTCCACCCCAATCCATCATTGCTGTAACCACTTGTTCTCCGGTATCATCTAATGGGTCAGGGCGACCAATAAAAGTCAGCCAGGAGGTTAAGACATGCGGAGAACTCTAACCGCAGGGGTCATGGGTTTAGTGCTCATGGCAGCAGGGGTAGGAGTGTCGGCGAAGGCCGCCATCCAAGGCGATTACGTGGAAGTGCGCAGCGCGGATATTTACGTTGGGGCGTGCTACGCCAACTCGGAAGTCGGGCTGGTGGGCAAGGAAGCGATGCTCGCCTGGAAGGTCACGTCTGGAAGCTGGCAGGGAGTGGACGTCAGCGGGCTGGGAGTGGTGGCGGTGGTCAAGGCCAATGCGACACTGGGCGATCCTTATCACAGTCCCCTTCCCGCCCGGGCGGTGTTGATCCTCGACCAGCGCGCCAGCGCCGCGCAGCGAGGGGCGCTTACGAACTTTGTGCAATCGATGGCCGGGCCGCTGGTGGCGAACATCGTGCGCGTGGAGACGGCGCCCATTGATCTCGAAGTCTCCGGCGACCAACACGACGCGCGCGCCAAGGTTGCGGCCGGCAGTCTCGCTCACATCGAGACGCGCGCCCTCTGCCATGGCGACCATCTCTGCGGGAATGAGTTCGTCTATTACCCGCCCCTCACCGAAATCAGCCACGCCATGCCCGCGTTTACGATTGAAGAGGCGTTCAGCGGCCAGGGGCTCGACACGGTCTGGCGGCGGGCCGACAAGCGCAGCGCGTTCGTGGGCACGTTTGCGCGCTAAGAGGCTTATGCCACCCTGAGCGCAGCGAAGGGTCTGCAGTTTCTCCGGCCCAAGGAAGAAATGCAGATTCTTCGCTCTGTCCGGCGTGATAGAGCGCCGGGCGTCGCTCAGAATGACAGGTTCTGTCGATTGCTATTGTCCCTCGCTCAATCCTCGCGTCGGAAACGGGAAGTCGGTCCGCTGAGGAACTTCCCGTTTCCGTCATTCTGCATCATAATCAAAGAGGAGGTTCATTCATGCGACGAGTGCTCAAATCCATTATCCATTTGACTGCTTTACTCCTTTTTGCGGCATGCGCGTTTGCCCAGGGCAACTACAAAGTCGAAACGGTGGCGGCGCCGGCCGCGGCGGACGTTCCGAAAGCGCTCCTCGACGTGCTCGACGCGCAAGGTGCGCGCGTCGTCGGCGACAGTGGCACGCTCTGCGAAGTGTGGCTGCGCAAGGGAATGACGCTCGGGCAGGCCGCCGGTGGCCTGGGCGATGTGATGTATGGCCAGCTCGGCGCGGGCAATCTCATCGGAGTGCTTCACTTCCCCGCCCCGGGCGCCGACTTTCGCGGCCAGCCCATCAAGGCCGGCTACTACGCGATTCGCTATGCCCTCATTCCACAGGACGGCGCGCACATGGGCGCCTATGCCACGCGCGACTCGCTACACATGGCTCCCGTAGCTGCCGACACGCAGGTTGACCAAACGCTGAGCTTCGAGGACATGGTCAAACTCGCCAAGCAGGCTTCTGGAGCGCCTCACCCGGCCTTCCTGGTGATGAGCGCGGTGAGCGGCGGCGCGGTGTTCCCATCCGTGGCCAAAGATGACATGGGCCATTGGAACCTCCAGCTCAAGATGCAGGGCAAGAACGGCGAGCTCGCCATCGGCATCACCATCGTGGGCAAGTGGGAAGGGGCGTAGGTCGCTTTTGAGATTCAGGATTGGCCTTACTCTCGCATTATCCGCGATCAGCTTGGCGGCGACTTGCGGCCTGGCGGCAGGCGCTGAGGCAAGACCTGCCCTACCGCTGGAAGGCAAGCTGGTCCATCTGCCAAGCGGTCCGGCGTTGCGCGTCCAGGGCAAAGATTACCCGCTGAGCACAGTGCGGACCTGGCACTTCAACACTCTGCTCGACAAGCGACTCGAGGGCCGCGAAATCCGCGTGGAAGGCGAATGGGCGGCGGACGGCACGCTGAAGGTGCGCCAGTTCTACACCATGAAGGACGGCAAAGTTTACCGCGTGCGCTATTTCTGCGAGGTGTGCAACATCGAAGCGCTCGAGCCGGGCAACTGCGTCTGCTGCCAGGCCCCCACGGAACTCCAGGAAATTCCCGTCTCCAAATAGCGCCTCCGGTTGACAGTCCTCGCGGCCCGATGCCACAATGGAATCGCGGCCGCTGGCCGTACCCGGCAGTGTGGTGAGCGTAGCTCAGCTTGGTAGAGCGCCAGACTGTGGCTCTGGACGTCGCGGGTTCGAATCCCGTCGCTCACCCCAATTCCCTTCTAAGTCCAACGATTTTCCCTTGTAGGGAGGCAGATGCAGGGCAAGGTTTTTGTAGGAATCGATATCGGTGGAACGAAGACGGCGGTGGTGCTCTCGGCCGAGCCGCCGGCCTTGCTGGGACGCGAGGAGTTCGCCACGCGCCCGTCCAAGGGGCCGCAGTTCACGATCAACCACATCCAGAAAGCGACGGACGATCTGCTCGCGGCGCAAGGGATCCCTCGCGATGCGTTGGTCCGCCTGGGCGTGAGTTGCGGCGGGCCGCTCGACCGCGTGCGCGGAATCATACAATCGCCGCCTAACCTGCCGACCTGGGACGATCTGCCGCTGAAGACGATTTTGGAAGAAGAATTCAAAGTGGAATGCCTGATCGAGAACGACGCCAACGCCGGCGCGGTCGCTGAGCACCGCTTCGGTGCGGGCAAGGGCTGCCAGAATATGGTCTTCCTCACCATGGGCACGGGACTCGGCGCGGGGATCATTACCGATGGGCATCTCTATCGCGGCACGAACGATCAGGCGGGGGAAATCGGCCATGTGCGCCTGACCCGCAGCGGACCCACCGGCCACAACAAGGCGGGCTCGGCGGAGGGCTGGGCGAGCGGAGGCGCGATGGCGCAGTTGGCGGCGCAGAGCGTTGCCGAGGCGCAGCGCAAGGGGAAGAAAACCTTGCTCGCCGATCACATCCGCAGCGGCAAAGCCATCACGGGCAAAGACGTGGCGACAGCGGCGCGCAAGGGCGACGCGGTGGCGCTGGGCCTGCTGCGCTCGACGGGCGAGCGGCTCGGCGAGGTGCTGGCCATTCTCGTGGATGTGCTCAATCCCGAGCGCATCGTCATCGGCGGGCTGGCGATGCGGCTGGGCGATCTGCTTCTCGATCCGGCGCGCCAGGTGATGCGGCGCGAGGCGCTGGGGCTGTCCGCCGGCGTCTGCCAGATCGTGCCCGCGGCCCTGGGTGAATCGATTGGTGACACTGCCGCTCTGTGCGTCGCTATGGGAATCTAGGGATTGGCGAAGGGCGATTGAAGCGTGCGGGTTGGGCTGGCCCGCCGACGACCCGGCGCTGCTATTTCTTGGAAGTCATTCCCGCCAGCAGTGCGCCGACGACAACAATCACAAAGAAGAAGAAAAGTGCTTTGAAGAGCATGGGACCCGCCCGCACACGGCAAGTGATGAGGTCACACCCGCAGCAGAGCCGTTACCAAGATGCAGCAGCGGAACCTCCGCCGCGCCTCCGGACACACTAATTAATTGCGATCGTCACCACTCCCTTGTAACGGTTCTTGAGCGGCGCCTTGACAGAGGTACTCTCCTGCGGACTGGCCGTCACTTCCATGCGCCAGGGTTCGAAATCCGGCCGGGTCAGCTCGAGCTGATGTTTTCCTTCCGGCAGCTTAAGATCCAGAGGAGAGTAGCCCACCGGCTGGCCATCCACCGCGATGGTGGCCCCACGCGGCACCGATTCGACGTGGACCGTGCCGCCGGTTTCCTTACCCTTCTCCTCAAACTTCTGCCGGTTTTCCTGCATGACGGCGTCGAGGTTTTTCGAGGCCGCCGTGGGGATTTTCAAGGGCGTCCGCTGGCCCCCACTGAACGCCGATTGGACGCGCGACCCGAGCGCCGTCGCGGCTTGGGAAGTCATCGCCGTTGACTTGCTCGCCGCCGCTCCATACTCCACGGCCGCCTGCCCGTAGGCGGAGAGCACAAATACCGCCTCCACCAGAACAACCAGTATGCCCGGGAGGAGCAATCTGTGCGCTATCTTCATTGTCACCCCCTGTCCACCTGCCTGACCTACTCCTCCCAGTAGACTCCCGCTTGCCCCGCAGAGTCAAGAGCACAAGTGTGGCGCGGGACCGATTCGAGGGCCGCCCTCGACAGAGAATTGACTGAGGTGTCGTGCCCGGTTATGATGTTCGCAGGAGACTGGGCGTGTAGCTCAGCGGATAGAGCATCGGCCTTCTAAACCACCAATATCGGTTGCAAGGTTGCGCACGAAGAAGCACCACCGTGAAAAATCAATAGGTTACGAAAGCGCCCGATGCACCCACTCGCACAGTTTAGCACCGAATTGCGGAACGAAGGGGCACCACTACAGCCACCAGCTGAAAGACAACTAGCCTATGGTGAAATCACCACCAAGAGCCTCAATTCAAAATCAGAGGGTACCAGGGCATAGCCGGAGGCCCATCGGCGCGTCCTGGGGCAGCCTGGGCGGCAAAATCGGGCCATCGTAGGGCCGGCCGGGAACTTCGGGGCTTTCGTGGGCCAGATTACTGAATGGTGGGAGCAGCGGGGCCGTCGAGCTTCGATTCGAAAGCGTTCTGGCCGCCGGCATCTTCAAACAGAACGCGCAGCGGCCAGCGCACCACACGGTCCACCCTGATAGGCGAGAGCTCGCCAACCTCGACGCTGCCATCCAGGGCCGGAAGACGAAATTGAAGGATCGTTCCTTCGTCGTCATCGATCGTGATCGTGATCGGCGGCTTTAGTTCGCCACGTCCCCCGAGCATAAACGCCCGATTAACCGCAAGGGCCGCGATCTGATTCCAGGTCGCTTCATCGATTGGTTTGCTCTCGGCCATCAGCTCACCCGCGCGGCTGCAAGGCGCAACTCCTGTCCGATTGCTGCCAGGCGCGCTTTGATTTTCGTGTGACAACGCAGGCAGACTCCGGAGCCGCCATAGCTCTCGCCGCTTTCGCAACCCTTAGCGAGACAACCAAAGTGCCGGAAGTGCTCCCCCCAGATTCGGCGCTGGCTCATGGTTTGCTCGCGCCGAATTGCGGCGGCCTGGCCCCGCGGCCGCAAGAAGGGCTCGAATGACCCGTCCAGATCATCCGGGATCGGCTCGCGCACACTTTCCGCGCGGACGTGGCCGCCGTTCACGGGCCGGGGCTTTCTTTGCTGCCAAGCGATGAATTTTTCCAGGGCCAACCCGTCAAGCCAGCGCTCCAGGACGGTTCGGAGCTCGCGACGGATCTCGTTCAATTGTCCGCAGTTCTTCAACTCGAAGTTTGCCAGGCCAGTGGGGCTCGCGCCGGCCAAGTATTCGAGAAGATCACCGGTCGGATGCGTCGCGCCCAGGCTATGGATTTGCTCCGGCTTCGGTTCTAAGACTTGTGTTGGGGGAAGGTTTTGAAGAGAATGCTTAGCAGTCATAGTTGCCTCCTGTGTTGAGGTACTGTGATTAGACCGCCGTCGGGGCTTCATCCCCGGCGGTGGTCGCTATCCAGAGCCTACCACAGAAACCCGGGAAATCAAAGTCAATGCGTTTTTTGGTAGTGGTGTCATTTGGGAAAATTCAGGATCGAGGTGAATTGTGAATAAGACCGCCCTTGAGACCCAAAAGAGAAAAGCTGATTGGTTCGCGGTATACTCTGACGCCTCTGGATTCTCTATCCCACTGAGGGGTCTGAAGATGAGGCGTTTCAACGTCTTCTCATTCTACAAGCTCGGGGCTTGTCTCGCACCCTTGCGCCTTTTGGATTGGCTGGCCGAAAGTGAGCTGGCACACGAAATCCTCTTTACCGCGAAGAACCACCTCGACAAACTGCGGAGCGAGAGCTTCCCTTCCATGCAGGTGCTTTCTGGTCCGGCCAGTGCGATTAGCGTGGCTATTGATGAGGCTTATCCGCGATTGGCGAAAATCGGTAGAGTGGGTTCAGCGGAGCAGGGGTTCTTAACCAAGAGCGTGGAGGAGTTCGAGACGGTCTTGAAAGCGCAAACACCCACCGAGCATACCTACACCGTCGAACAGCTTCGCGGCTTCTCCATGCCGATCCTAGTGGACGGCGCAGAGCAGAACTTTTCCCCGGTAACAATCCTTCGCGTTGGAGACGAGGTGAAAAAAGACATCCAGGAGGCCGGAAGATGCCTAGCGTTCGAGCTTCCGACAGCGGCTGGTATCCACATGATGCGCGCCTTCGAAAAGGTCTTTCGTCAGTTCTATAAGGTCTCCACTGGAAATGAGCCTGGACACATAGACATATTCAAACTCATCAAGGAACTCCGTGATTTCCCTAACGTTGACCAGAAAGTATTGAATATTCTCGACCAAATTAGAGACTTGCACCGTAATCCCCTTGCACACGAGGTCTTTCTAGAAATGGACGATGCCGTAGAATTGTTCGACATCGCCAAGAGCGCGATAACCGCAATGGCTCGGACTCTCTAGCCCTTGTTTTGGAGTTGACAAACAACGGGCGGTTGTAGTATGGTGAAGCCATGAAAGAAGCTAAGAAGAATCCCGCAGCCATTGCACTCGGCAGGATGGGCGGTCGCGCCATCGCCGAGCGCGGTCCAGAATACTTCCGCCAACTCCAAGCCAAGCGCAAGGTCCACGGTGGCGGACGACCACCAGAAAAGAAAAACCATCACACGAAAGCGTAACTAAAGAAGCCAACAAGAAAACGGCTGATCGCTGTTTTTGCTTGACAAACAACGAGCGGCTGTTGTATTATTGGGAGTGAAATAGAAAGCCCCGCCGGTAGCTCTAACTACCGACAGGGCCAAATCAGCACGCGGGGTTAGCCGCAATGCCGATCTTCAATCACATTATCGGCTCGCCTCGCAGAAAGGGCAAGCCGAAATGAATATCACACCTTTAGGAAAACAAATCCAGATCGTCAGCGCCCTGGTGGAAGGCAACTCGATCCGGGCGACCGCCCGAATGATTGGCGTCGAGCATAAGACCGTGATGCGTATTCTACTGCGCGTCGGAGACGCCTGCGGTCGGCTCTTGAATGAGCGGGTGCGCCGTATCAGGGCTAAGCGAGTCCAGGTTGATGAAATTTGGACCTACGTGTTCAAGAAGCAAGGAAACCTGGACGAGGATGATAACGAGGCTATCATGGGTGACCAGTACGTCTTTGTGGCCATCGACGCTGAGACCAAGCTGTCGATCTGTCATCTTGTCGGGAAGCGCGATGCGACAAGCGCGTTCTATCTGATCCAAGACCTGCAATCCCGGCTGGCGAACCGCGTGCAATTGACCACGGACGGCTTTAAGCCCTACCTGAGCGCCGTCGAGGACAACTTCGGAGCGGACGTGGATTACGGAATGCTCGTGAAGATGTACGGCGGAGACAGGGAAGGGAGCGCGGGGCCAGCGTGGTACGGGCCAGCACACATCGTCACGGCGATGCCCACCCGCATCACCGGAGATCCCGCTTGGAAGCACATCTCAACGTCCTACATCGAGCGCCAGAATCTCACCATCCGAATGCAGGCGCGAAGGTTCACGAGGCTGACAAACGCTTTCAGCAAGAAATTGGAGAACTTGAAGGCCCAGGTTGCGCTACACTTCGCCCATTACAATTTCGTGAGGATTCACCAGACCTTGAGGGTCACGCCGGCAATGG
>JBEKUI010000062.1:0-18897 GCA_049515175.1 Terriglobia bacterium | reverse complement strand
CCGCACTGACTTACTCAACCTACCTGGGGGGAACGGGCGCCGACGTGGGGCAGAGCATCAAGGTGGACAGCTCCGGCAATGCTTACGTAGCGGGCTATACCTTCTCTACGGACTTCCCGACTGTCAATCCGATTCAGAATGCGAACCTCGGCCGCGTCGATGCCTTCGTCGCCGAAGTGAACTCCGCCGGCTCGGCGCTTATTTTTTCCACTTATCTTGGCGGGAGTGGAGACGACAAGGCTTACGGAATCGCCCTCGACAGTTCCAAGAATATCTACGTGACGGGCATGACCCAGTCAACGGATTTCGTGCCGGATTCAACGTCCTACCACTCCCTCAATAATGGGCAGGGCGACGTCTTCGTCTGCAAGCTCGGCCCGGCGGGGGCAGGGGTCATCTATTCCGCTCTCCTGGGAGGAAGCGGAGTGGACCAGGGCAATGCCATTGCCGTAGACTCCTCCGGCGACGCCTTCGTCACCGGCACCACGCAATCGAGTGACTTTTCCACGGCGAACCCGCTCCAGGTGATCCTGGGGATCTCCGGCGGGGGATCCTGCGGGGCCGGTACTTGTTCGGACGCCTTCGTAACGGAATTGAACCCCAACGGCAGCAGCCTGATCTACTCGACCTACCTGGGCGGGGCCAACGCGGAATTTGGCCAGGGGATCGCCCTCGACACGTCGGGACTCGCGTATGTCACCGGCAGCACTTCTTCGGCCAACTTCCCCGTAATCGTTGGCGCCTATCAAGGAGCGCTGGCGGGCGTGGCAGGGAACGCGTTCATCGCCAAGATCGATCCCAGCAACAACGTTCCGGGAATGTCCATCGTCCCCTCCAAGGTCAATTTCGGAAACCAGACCCTCGGCGTTCGGAGCTCTGCACAGACAGTAACGGTCATCAATCCCGGGACTTCCCCGCTGAGTATTACCGATATCACCTCATCCAGCGCGGATTTTACGCAGACCAACAACTGCATCGGAACCGTCGCGCCGGGGAGCGGGACTTGCACGCTCAACCTCACGTTCACTCCCTCAACGCTGGGCGCGGAGACCGCTCAAGTCACTTTCACGGACGATGCGGCCAACAATCCCCACGTCCTGACGGTCACCGGCAGCGGGGTCAATGCCGCAACTTCCGTCACGGTTGCGCCGACAAATTTGAGCTTCGGGAACCAGACCGTGGGCGCCTTCAGTTCCTCGCAGGACGTGACCATTACCAACACCGGCACGGCGGTCCTCAATATCACTGGCATTTCCGTGAGCGGGGATTTCAAGATTCAGACCAACACCTGCGAAGCAACCTTGAACGTCCTCAACGTGGGCGCGAGTTGCGTGGTTAGCATCTATTTCGGTCCCACGGCGAGTGGAGCCCGCAGCGGCACGTTGAGTATCGCGGACAACGCTACCGGCAGCCCGCAGAACGTTGCCCTGGCGGGGACGGGCGTGGCGATCTTCACGGTGAGCGCAACGAGTACGACGACTACCGTGGTCATCGGGAGCACGACGGCGACGTTCACCATCAACGCCTCGGCTCCCAGCAGCTTTACCGGGAATATCAGTTTCACCTGCTCGGCGGGTCTGACCTGCGCCTTTAGCACCTCCCCGATATTTGCCGGGCAAACGACGACGTTGACGCTGAGCAGCCTCACGACCACGATGGCGAACCCGCTGAATTTCTACGTCTATGGAACCAGTGGGTCCCAGACCGCCTCCGTGGCCCTGACCCTGCTCTTCTCCGACTACGCGCTGTCGGCGACACCGGGTTTGAATACCATCGCCTCCGGCTCCCCGGCCAATTACACCATCGTGGTGACGCCCTCGTTCGGACTAAACCAGCGGGTGGACTTGAGTTGCAGCAATCTGCCGATCGGCGCCACGTGCACGTTCGACAATGCCAGCGTCACTCCCAACGGCTCGCCGGTGAACGCTGCCCTGACCATCAATACGATCAAGAATGTTGCCTCCCTGCCGCCTCAACGATGGCCCCTCGGCGGCGCTCCGCCCCCCTGGGCCTTGGGGATCGCTATGCTCGGGCTGTTAGGGAGTCTGCTACTGTTGCGCCGGAGGACCCGCCCCGACGCCACTTCAGCAAGCTGGAATCCAATGCGGGCTCGGCTCGTCGCGCTCGCCGTTTCACTATTGGTCTTGGCACTATTGCTGGGAGCCTGTCGCCCCGCGAATACGACGACGGGAGGAACTCTGACCGGCAACTATACGATCACCATCACCGGGACATTGCACTCGAACACCGCGGTGACGCGCACCACGACGCTGAACCTCTCGGTCACGTAAAGTGGGGAGTTAGGAAGGCCCCGTGCGGTCTGTGCCCAGAACCCATGGGACCCGCGGAAAGCAGTTCCCATCCCCTACCCGACGGGCGAGGGGAATCATCGAGGCAGGAAGCAGTTCAGACTTTCGTGACGGCGTGGTCTGCCCTATGCCTCGAGTTCGGCCTATCCTGGTAGACTACCCCCTGGGCTTCACACCACGAAGCGATCCGGATTTCAGTAGTCGAGTTTCTGCCCCTTGGAGGCGGGGAGTCCGGGGCCGTCGTCGTAGCGGCTGGAGGATGTGACCTCTTCGTGTCCGAAGCTGAGGGGCGCCGAGAGCTGCAATTCCAGGTTCGTGCCGGGAGGAAGAACCACTTCCGGTCCGCGGGTGGCCAGCACCCAGATCAGTCCCCCCACGCCGCCGCTCAGGGCTCCGAGGCCCGCGCCTTTACCGCTCCGCGTTGATAACCCACCGATGATGGTACCCTGCGTGGCCGTGGTGGCGATTTTTCCGGCATCTTCTCCCTTCTGCCCGCGGCCTTCGACCTTCCCTTCTTGGCGCTTGAACCCTTCGTTGCCCGATCCTGCGTAGGAGGAAAGCGTGGCGCGAAGCGGGCGCGTTGTGCCGTTGGGAAGGGTGATCGACTCAAAGCGCAGCCCGACCTGGGCCTTGCCCTTGACCCGCCCCGGACGGACGACCTGTGTGACCGCGCCCTTCACATAGCTGCCCACGGGAATCACGATGCGGTTCCCCACCGTGATGGGATAAATGGTTTCGCAATAGATGGCCTGGCCGGCGTAGGCCGTGTGCGAGTTGATGGTGTTGCGGAGTGTGAGCGGGATCGTCGTTTCCACGGGCACGACAAGTTTGGCCTCCTGGCTCGAAGGCGGGGAAGGAGATGGCTCGCTGTTCTGGCCATAAGTTGTCGTCGCGATAGCGAGACAGCATAGCGTCAAGAAAGAAACGCGAGTCGATCGCCGCCACATAGTGCACCTCGCAGCTGGGGTGGTTGTCCACCTGCTGCTACGATGATGCACCCCCCACAAGGGTTGTACAAGCCCACCTCGGGCAGGCCCGCGGCGAAGCCCGGCTAGTGCGTGCCCAACGCGGCCTCGATGGCCTGGGCGATGCGCGCCGCGTGGCGCTCGACGGCTTCCGCTTCCTCGGCCTCCACCATCACCCGCGCCAGCTTTTCCGTCCCCGAGTAGCGCACGACGACGCGGCCACGCTCGCCAAACTCCTCGTGGCTGCGCTCGATGGCCTCCGCGACCGAGGGAATAGATTCGAGCGGTGGTTTCTCTCGCACCCGCACGTTTCGAATGATCTGAGGAAACTGCCTCAGCCCTTGCGTCAGTTCCTCCAGGGAACTCCTGCTTTCCCCCAGCAATCGCAGCATCCGGATCAGGGTGATCAAGCCGTCGCCGGCCAGCGAAATGTCAGAGAAAATGATGTGGCCGGACGGCTCGCCGCCCAGGTTGATGCCCGAGCGCAGCATTTCCTCGAGCACGTACTTGTCGCCGACCGCCGTGCGTTTCAGGCTCAAGCCATGACGGGCAAGCGCCAATTCCAGGCCCAGGTTCGACATCAAGGTGCCCACGATGCACCGGCCTTTCAGTTCGCCGCGCGCGTGGAAATCGAGGCCGCAGGCGTAGAGCACGTGGTCGCCATCGATGAGGCGGCCTTCGCGCGTGGCAAGGATTGCGCGGTCGGCGTCGCCGTCGAACGCCACGCCCAGATCGGCAGCGCAGGAGCGCGTTTCCTTTCGCATCTTTTCGGGATGGAGCGAGCCACAATCCAGATTGATGTTTCGGCCGTTCGGTTCGGCGTGGAGCGCGCATGTCTTGATTCCCAGGCGGGCCAGAAGCTGGGGGGCCAGTTGCGAAGCGGCCCCGTACGCGCAGTCCACGACCACGCGCAGAGGCGCGAGGCGCGAGAGATCTCCCGCAAGCCCCACAAGGTAGTCGAGGTAATCACCGAGGATTGCCGTGCTCGGCACGAGGGGTGCCACAGCGGATTCGGCGGGCGTGCCATCTGTCTCCGTCAGTTCGCGCTCGATCGCGAGCTCGACGGCCTCGGCGAGTTTGCGGCCAGAGGAGGCGAGAACCTTGATCCCATTGTCTTCGAACGGATTGTGCGAGGCGGAGACCACGATCCCGGCCGCGTACCCGTGATGACGAGTGAGAAACGCCACTCCGGGCGTGGTGATGACTCCGGCATAGGTCACCGTCAGACCACTGGCTCGCAGCCCGGCGGCGAGAGTGCGCGAAATCCAGGCGCTCGATTCGCGCGTGTCCTCGCCCAGCAGAACTTGCCCGGCCCGCGGCGCCCGCTCGCCGCCCAGCACGCGGCCAATCGCCCCGCCGAGCTTCCAGATCGTCGCGCGGTCGAGGGGATAGTGCCCGGCGACGCCACGCACGCCGTCGGTGCCGAAGAGTTCAGGTTTGTTCGCCATTTTCTTTGATTCTAACACCGCGACTCTGTCCGTGGTCGGTTGCCCGTTGTCCGCGGCTCTCTGCCGATTGCCGTTGCTGCCGCGGACAATAGACTACGGACGGCTGTAACCGGCGGCGAGAATGGCGTCGGCGAGCCGCACGGCGGGAAGTGCCGCGGCGACATCATGCACGCGCACAATATGCGCGCCGGCGAGAATGGAGGCAGCGACCGCAGCCGCATCGCCGAGTGCGAGTAGAGGGGAACTCTGCGCTCGCTCGGCTGCGCTCCGCGTTCTCCCACCACGGGTGAGCGGCCACGCATGGCCGCGGCCCCGCTGCGGGTCCAAACCCTCACCTGCGCTCACCGCTTGCACGAAAGATTTTCTCGATGTGCCCACCATGATGGGCAAACCAAAGTCCTGCAAGCGGTCGAGGTGTGCCAGAATTTCAAAATTCTGCCTCCGCGATTTTCCGAACCCCAGACCCGGATCGATAATGAGTTGAGAGTGGCGCACGCCGGCGGCCAGCGCGCGGCGGATGGAGCCAGCCAGCCCTTCGCGCAACGAGCGCCAAATGGAGCGTGCGAACGGCTCCTGCTGCATCGTCTCCGGCCGCCCGCGCAGATGCATCAGGATGAGCGGGGTTCGATGGCGCCGCGCCACTTCGGCCAGGTGCGGGTCGAAGCGCAGACCACTCACGTCGTTGATGACGCTCGCGCCCGCGAGCACGGCCGCCTCCGCGACCTCGGCCTTCGTCGTATCGATCGAGATCGGCAGTCCAGGGCGCCGGCGGTGCAGCTCGCGAACCACGGGCAGCACACGACTCAACTCCTCTTCGGCTGAGACGGGCTTCGAACCCGGCCGTGTCGATTCCCCGCCGATGTCAACCCAGTCTGCGCCCTGCCTGGCCAGTTCCAGGGCATGTTCAATGGCGCGACCAGGATCAAGAAACCGCCCGCCATCCGAGAAGGAATCCGGCGTGACGTTCACCACGCCCATGACGAGCGTCCGCTCACCCACTCGCGTTCGTCGGTCTTTGATGGCTAATTCCAGCAGTGGACGTGAAGGCATCGTGGATAGGTCAACAAAACCAAAAAACCAAGGGGGAAGGCTACGCGCATCCCCGCCAAACTTCATCCTTCACACTTTACACTCTTCTCAGGCTGGCTGGGGCCGTTCGCGGCCGGGTATTCCGGGGGCGGTTTGAGGCTTGATAACCTCGGTGGTTTCGGGCTGGGGCGGTGCAGGAGGCCCACTTCGTATTCGCTCCGGGAGCGGCTTGCCATCGATGAGCAGTTTGATCTCGCTGCCGTCCAGGACTTCGAGCTCGAGCAGCGCTTCCGCAATGCGGACGAGCCCTTCGCGGTTCGAGGTCAGGACTTCCCGGGCACGCGAGTAGCCCGTCATCACGAAGCGTTTAACTTCCTGGTCAATCTTGATGGCGGTATCTTCACTGAAGTCGCGCGAAGTGGAGATATCGCGGCCCAGGAAAATCTCGCCCTGATTCCTGCCATACGCCAGCGGCCCGAGGTCAGACATCCCAAAGTCGCAGACCATGCGGCGAGCCATCTCGGTCGCCTGCTCGATGTCATTGCCAGCGCCGGTCGTGACGTGATTCAAGAACAGTTCCTCGGCCGCCCGGCCCCCCATCATGATGGCGAGCTGGGATTCGAGGTAATCGCGCGTGTAGGTGTGCTTGTCGTCCACGGGCAACTGCATGGTGACGCCCAGCGCCATGCCGCGCGGAATGATCGTGACCTTGTGCAGGGGGTCAGAGTACGGAACAAAGAAAGCGACCAGTGCGTGGCCTGCTTCGTGGAACGCGGTGTTCTTCTTTTCTTCCTCGGACAGGATAAGTGATTTCCGCTCCGCGCCCATCAGAACTTTGTCCTTGGAGAATTCAAAGTCAGCCATCACCACCTGCTTGCGGTTCTGGCGGGCGGCGAGCAAGGCCGCTTCGTTCACCAGGTTGGCGAGGTCGGCCCCGGAAAATCCCGGCGTGCCGCGTGCAATCACCGAGATATCGACGTCCTCGGAAAGCGGAATTTTCTTGGTGTGCACCTTGAGGATCGCCTCGCGGCCTCCCACATCCGGCCGGGGAACGATCACACGCCGGTCGAAGCGGCCGGGGCGCATCAACGCGGGGTCGAGCACATCGGGGCGGTTCGTCGCGGCGATGAGGATGACGCCTTCGTTGGACTCGAAGCCGTCCATTTCCACCAGCAACTGGTTCAGCGTCTGCTCGCGCTCGTCGTGTCCGCCGCCCAGGCCGGCGCCGCGATGGCGACCGACGGCGTCGATTTCATCGATGAAGACGATGCAGGGAGCGTTCTTCTTGCCTTGCTCGAAGAGGTCGCGCACCCGCGAGGCGCCCACGCCCACGAACATTTCGACGAAGTCGGAGCCGGATATCGAGAAGAAGGGAACGTTTGCCTCGCCGGCGATGGCGCGCGCCAACAGTGTCTTGCCCGTGCCCGGGGGTCCGATAAGGATAACGCCTTTGGGGATGCGCCCGCCGAGTTTCTGGAACTTCTGCGGCTCGCGCAGGAATTCGATGATTTCCTGAAGTTCTTCCTTGGCTTCCTCGACGCCGGCAACGTCCTTGAAGGTCACTTTCTTCTGCTGGCTGGAGAGCAGCCGGGCGCGGCTCTTGCCGAAGGAGAGAGCTTTGTTGCCGCCCGTTTGCATCTGGCGGACGAAGAAGATCCACAATCCGACCAGCAGGATCATGGGTAGAGCATTCGCAACCCACGTCATCCAAGTGCTGCCGGAAGTATCTTTGATCTCGACGTTGACGTTTTTGTCTTGCAGCGATTTATAGAGGTCGGGATAGTTGGAGGGGATGGTCGTCCGGAATTTGGCGCTGTCCTTCTTAAAGGCCCCCGTAGCCTCCACGCCGGTGATCTTCACCTCGCGGACATTATCCTTGCTGACCTCGTTCATGAACTCCGTGAAGGTCAGATCGCGAACTTTCTCCCCCGTGTTCGACCGCACCACCGCCCAGATGAGGAGGGCGAAAACTGCCATCACCACCCAGAAGATGATGTTTCTGACCGCCGTGTTCACTGCGCTTCCTCCATTCCCTCTTGCCTCTGCCCGCTCCCTATTGGATGCAGGAACTTCCCTTTCCGATTACGCCCCCCGGGCCCTCAGCCCAGAGTGGCAATGCAGGCGAGATTCTTGTATCGCCCCTGGTAGCCGAGGCCGTAACCCACCAGGTATTTTCCTTTGGCCTTAAAGCCCACATAATCCGTCGGAACATCCACCTTGCGCTCATCCGTCTTCTCAACCAGTGAGGCGGTCCGAATCGAGCTGGGATTTTGTCCCAGCAGATAGCGATACAGATGATCCATCGTCATGCCGGACTGGAGGATCCCCTCCACCAGAAGGATGTCCTGGCCGGCAGCCTGCACGGGCGGCGTGTAAGTGATTTCGCGCGTGGCGATGCCGCGGGGAGAACTATCCCGGATGTCGGCGCGCACGAAGCTGCAATAAACGGGGACTTTCAGCTTCCGGATCAGGTCGGAGGTGAAGACAAACGCGTTCTCGAGGACGGCAACCACGTGGAGTGTCTTGCCTTTGAACTCGCGGTTCAACTGGCCGGCCATTTCCCGGACGCGCCCCCGGATCTGCGCCTCGCTGAAAAGGACTCGCAGTTTCTCGCCGTCGGCAGGCTTCGAGGATGTTGCAGTGCGGGCTCGGATATTGCGTTTCCTCGTAGGCTTCTTCATGTCCCCCCTGCGCTAACGGACCGCCCTGATCGGCGCCTCACTGATCACCAGCACCTGGGATGTCGTTCTCGAGGGTGCCACCGAGGCCGCCACCGGGAATCCTCGAACCCAAAGGATCTCGTTGCCGCTTTCCAAGACCGGCCACGTCACGCGCCTTTCGGCCGCAATCCGCTGCCGCCGAAAAAGCTCTTTCAGCTTTAGCGTTTTGTGGCTCCCGCCCGGCTGGAAACGGTCACCCGGACGCCAATTGCGAACCACCAGCTCACCTCGCAACTTGAGCGCGTCCAGGCCAATCTCCCTCACCTTATTATACGCCTCTCCTGCTGCCTCGGTCCCAACAATTTTGAATTGCAGGATGATTCCCAGGGGCGGCAAAGCAATTGCAGCCGGAGCCTCGATGAGGTACGAGTATTCGGCCGGCGCCGGAGTCTGCGGCCCGCTCCCGATCACAAGCCATTCGAATTCCCGTCTCGCGAACAGTTGACCGGGCAAGGCAAGCCGTCTGCCACTCTGGGCCTCCGCCGCGAGGCGGAGCACGGAATCGATCTGGCGGTGCGTGACCCCATGAGGTGCGCCGCGCACGCCCAGAATCATCTGGCGGACCACGCGACGCGCCAGCGGCCGGGGGAACTCCGCCAGCGGGCGAGCAGGGATCCTCTCCTCATCGCCCTCGCGCACCCGCCACGCCTGCGCGCGTTCACGGGCCTGTTGCTCGAGGTATTCCTCGTCGTCTCGCGCCCGGTCGGCCAGGTTCTTGAGCAGAGACACAACTTCGGGATTGAATTCCTTTTCGAGCCACGGCAGCACTTCCAACCGCACCTTGTTGCGCCGCAAGCGTGTATCGCGGTTTGAGGAATCCTGGCGGAATGCAATCTCCCGCCGCGCAAGTTCTCCTTCGATTTCCCGCCGCGTCAAGCTGAGGAAGGGGCGAACGATCTTTCCCTCAAGCGACGGGAAGATACCCCCCAGGCCGTGCAGCCCGGTGCCACGTAGCAGCCGCAGGAGAACCGTCTCCGCCTGATCGTTGGCCGTGTGCGCGGTGGCCACCTTGTCGAGCCGACCGCGACGGACGAGAGAAAAAAAGAAGCGATAGCGGAGTTCGCGTGCCGTCGCCTCGAGATTGCGCCGCCTCTCCCGTGCCACGCGAGCCACTTCCGCTTCGCTGCGGAGGAATTCCAGGCCCAGAGAGGCAGCCATCGCGCTCACGAACCGCTCATCCTCGTCGGATTCCGCGCCGCGCAGGTGATGATTGAAATGCACGGCCGAGATTACCAGGCCCAACGCGCGCGCCAATTCTTTCATGAAGAAAAGCAGAAGGACCGAATCGGCGCCACCTGAAACCGCCACACCGACACGTTCTCCCGCGCGCAGGAGGCCGTTTCGCCGCATTTCCTGCGCCCAGCGCAGATAAAGGTCGTGACTCCGGGACATGACTTCCCCCTGGGCGCATTGTAGCAGGTTGAAGAGGAGAACCTAGGGCGAGGCGGGTCTCCAGGTCTTGCCCCCGTCGGTGGTGATGAAGGTTTTGCCGGAGTGGGACATGACCTTCGCCTGGCGGTCGCTCTCCGCGCTGACGCGCACCAAATCCTCGGAAGTGGGACGCGAAACCCTCTGCCAGGAGTCGCCGCCGTCGGTCGAGCGGAGCACTGTACCTTCATGGCCGACAATCCAGCCCGCCGCGTCTCCGGCGAAACCGATTTCGAAGAGATCATCCTGGACGCCACTCGGGACGTTCACCCAAACCCCCGTCTCGTCGGCCTTCTGGATGGTTCCCTGGCGGCTCACGCGCCACCGGGGACTGAACATCGGGGCATTACCGCGAACGGTAACACCCGTGAGCTGCGCGGCTCCGGCCTTGGCAAGGTTCGCACCTGCCCCGGCGCTTGGCGCTTCGCCTGAAGTCGGCGCGACGGGGGCTGCCGCCGCCGTCCGGTCGATGGGCCCAAGCTCACTGGCGCTGTAATTCAGGACGCGCTCCGCCGGCTTCGATGCTTGGGAAAGTGTGGCGTGTTCGCGCGGCGTGAGGATGGCTCCGGCGTCGGCCGCTTTACCCCTTTTGGCGGCGGCTCCAGTGATGGTCATCGCAGGCGTCCCGGCTCGCGCCTCTCGCCGTGGCGGGATGGGAGAAGGCTCGGGAAGCGCCACTGCGGACTCCGGTTGATCCTTGGAGGCTTTCTCCGTCGCAGCCGCCGTTAGGGCCTCAGGCTTTCGCTCCTTGGCGGACTTTGCCGTTTGTTCAGGAAGGACTTCGGGATGACTTTCCTTCATGGCCGTTTGTTCTGGCCTTTGCAAGAATTGATCAATGTCCTGGCGGAACCAGACGCCGATGAAAACCAGCACCGCCAGCAGGGGAATTGCCCACGCGAGCCTAAGAAGCCCGCCCCCCGTCGCCTTCTGCTCCACGAGGGCGCCCCTCTCGTCCAGCAAGGCTAGCGGCTCATCCACATCGCCGAGCCGTGCCAGCTCCGCCAGATCCTCTTGGCAGCGCAAGCAGGTGAGGATGTGGTCCTCATAGGCTGCCCGCTCGTTGCGCGCAAGGCTGCCATCAAAGAAGGCAGACAGCGTTTCGGTATCCAGGCACTTGCCGGCTGGGGAGCGGGAAGCATCCCGCAGACTCGCCGAGACGGCCTTGCCGATCGTCCGATCCTCGGATGTTTCTTCGCTTCTATTCTTCACGGTTTCTTGCCCGTTCCTTTACCGGGGCTCGCGTGCCCACATCCCACCGTACAGCCCCGCTAAGGTTTGAACGCGCCACGTCGCGTCTCTTGCGGATTATTCTTCCGATTTCAACTCCTTGTCGAGATTGAACAGGGCCCCACGCGAATCGAAATTCAGGCAGCGCTCGATCTCATAGGCACTCAATTTCTTGGTCTTCCGCAGGTAGTCCTCAATCCTTTTGCGCATCTTTTTGCGAAGACCATCCATGTGGCGGGAGACCGTGGCTTCGTGTTCCCCCGTGATTCGCCCGATCTGTCTCAGGGTCAGCCGCTGAATGTAATACAGACTGAGCAAGAGCTTATGGGCCGGCGGGACTTCGCTGAGGGCGGCAGTCACGGCCTCTCCCAGCATCCGTGCGTAACGCTCCTCGTCCTGGCCGGAAGACGCCCTTTCCGTGGCGGCTGCCGGCAGATCATCCGGCAATGGCTCGAGGCGCATCCGCTCGCGGTATTCGTCCACGAATTTCTGATAGACCACGGCGCGCAACCAAGTCTTTAGACTGCTGCGCCCGTGGTAATAAGAGAGCTTGGAAATCCTCGCGCCATTCTCGGCTTCCAGACCGTAAAGCTCCGCCGTCAGCGAGTCCGACAGCTCGCGCCCTGCCGTAATGTCAGAGGTGAAGGCGCAGGCCGCCTCGTAAACCGCGTTCCGGTAACCAAAACTGAACGCTTCCCAGGCCCGATCGTTCCCCTGCGCGCAGGCTAGCGCCAGAGCCAGTTCCTCGGCCCGGATCTTCTTGAGAAGATCAGGAACGGACCCGGCGTGTTGGGCGAGCGCAGGCTGGATGCCTTCCCATACTGCCCTTGAGAAATCCTCCAGCGAGACAGCCCACGCCGGCGCTCCCGAGAGCACGTGGAGCTCTGTGAGGCGCTGGCGAGAATTCGCGAAGAACGCTCCGAAGTTCAGTTCAGTCATGGCCCCTCGGGCCTATTTTCACGGCAAAGGAAACTATCACACTTGGTGCCCCGAATTTTACATGAACGTCAGGCCAATTGACACTGCTTCCTACTCAGTAAATATGCGCGCCGCCATCCCCCTGCGGAGTCTTGTGGCCCGCAGGTCTCGAGAAGGTCCGCGAACGGCGGGTCGATCTCTGTGGTCGGGGACTCTTCAGGGAGTAACAAAGATCGGCTTGGGAGTCAAGGGATAGGCGGGAGAAGGCAGGCACCTCTCCCGCGTTATGCAGTCCGGCACGAAAGATCAAGAATCGCAATATGCAATCGTAGTGGCTTTAGATCGACCTTGCGGCTTCGAGCCCCGACGGGGAGGGCTGCTCATAGCAGGCATACTCTTGCGCCAACCACGCCGCCGCCTGCAGAGGAGGAAAGCTCGACTGCGACTCGAACCCCAGCGTCCCCAGCCGCTCGCTCACCCCTTGGGGGCTGAGATTCTTGAGGTCTTCCAGGCACCACAAGGCGGTTGATGCGAGCGGATCGTTCCAGTCCATAATGAAGCAGACTCGCTCTCCCTCGGGGAGACCGCCGCTCCGTCGAACAGCTTCCATCAGGCAATGTTGAAAACAAGGCAAGCCCGGATCGCTGGCATTCCCCGGCAGAGTCTGCTTCCTTTCCGTATCCAAATCAAGAACACCCTCTCCAGAGACACAAGCGATGGCGGCAATGCGGCTCTCCCGGAGGAGATCCAAAAGCGCCCTTCCCTGGTCCTTCTGTTGGGCTTTCCGATGCGCGAAGTTCGGATCTCCACCCTCACACGTCTCTTGCAGGGCTTCCGCTGACCAGGTGCGGCTAAACCGGCCCCACTCCGATTGTGTCGCCAGCAATGCGGCGACTGCACACCGCGCGGAATCAGATGGACATCCTTTCGGACCAACGTGCGAGGCCAAAACCATGAACATTTTCTGGCAACTGGTCAGGGGATGAACCAGCTGCGCCGTTCCCGTGACCAAGCGCCGATTTCTTGACCCCTCAGTTCCCACGAGATTGTTCCTCCTAGCACGCTTCGGATGAGGGTCCCGCGGCGCACACTTCCAATTCATGCGCGGAGCAAGGTAACCACCCTTCCCACCTTTATCGGCAGAGGCCGGGCGCCGGATGAGAGATTTTTTCTCCCAGGATGCCCGGGGCTGGTCCACTCGGGAGCCCAGGAAGCGAAGGGCTATCTGTTCTCGCTGAGCTCATTGCCCCGTGGCGGGTCCCTTGCTACAATCCGTCCGGCCCGAACTGTGCTCCCCCTCGCAGGAGGAAAACAACATGACTTCACGTGAGCGTGTTGCCCAGGCATTGGCTCATCAGGAACCCGACCGTATCCCGCTCGACCTGGGTGGCAGCGCCACCACGGGGATGCAGGTGAGTTCCGTCTATTTGCTGCGGCAGGCGCTGGGGCTGGACCCGCCGGGCACGCCGGTCAAGGTCGTCGAGCCTTACCAGATGCTGGGGGAGATCACGCCCGACCTGCAAGAAGCGCTGGGCGTGGATGTGATCCAGCTCCCCGGGCCGCGCACCATGTTCGGATTTCCGAACCAGGGCTGGAAGGAGTGGCGGCTGTTCGACGGCACGCCAGTGCTGGTTCCGGAAGCGTTCAACACGGAGGTTGAGCCCGACGGCTCGCTCCTGATGTATCCCGAGGGCGACAAGTCGGTTCCACCCTCGGCGCGCATGCCCAAGGACGGTTTCTATTTCGATTCATTGAAGCGCCAAGAGCCCATCGACGAAGCGAAACTGAACCCCGAAGACAACCTGGAGGAGTTTGGCCCCGTCTCTGATGCCGACCTCGCTCACTTCGTGCGCGAGGCGAAACGGCTCTACGAGGAAACCGACAAAGCCATCCTCGGCAACTTCGGGGGGACGGCCTTCGGTGACATCGCCCTCGTGCCCGCGCCCTGGCTGAAGCATCCCAAGGGAATTCGCGATGTCGAGGAGTGGTACGTCAGCACCGTCTCCCGCCGCGACTACGTCTACAGAATCTTCGAGCGGCAGTGTGAGATCGGACTCGCCAACCTCCAGAAGATTTATCAGGCGGTGGGCAACCGCATCACGGCGGTGTTCGTCACCGGCACTGACTTCGGCGCGCAGCACGGCTCATTCATCTCTCCCAAGGCTTATCGGGACCTCTTCCAGCCTTTCCACAAGATCATCAACGGCTGGATTCACCAGAACACCCCGTGGAAGACCTTTATTCACTCCTGCGGGTCGGTGTGGAACCTCTACGCCCATTTCATCGAGGCGGGATTCGATATCCACAATCCGGTGCAGTGCTCGGCGGCGGAGATGGAACCGCGCCGACTGAAGGAGACTTACGGCGACCGCATCACGTTCTGGGGCGGCGGCGTCGACACGCAGTGGACGCTGCCCTTCGGCGCCGCGGAGGAAGTCCGGGCCGAGGTCCGCCAGCGGATTCGCACCTTCGGGCCGGGCGGCGGGTTTGTCTTCAACACCACGCACAACGTTCAGGCACGAGTGCCGCGGGAGAACTTGCTGGCACTGTACGAAACGGTGAAAGAATATGGACGCTATCCGGTAGGTTAGACGCCGGAGCGAAGGAGCGGATTCAAGCGCGATGCCCGAAGCCCCGCAAGTCTCCGTTCCCCTCTCCATCATCCCGGCGACCGATGCCGAACGCGAATGGTGCGCGCAGGTGATGGCCTCGACCGACCCCTGGATCACCCTGGGGCGCAACCTCGAGCAGTGCCGCGCCTTCTGCGCGAACCGCGAGTACTTGCTCTACGTCGCGCACAGCGGCGGCGAACCCTGCGGCTTCATGCTGATGCACCGGCGCGGCCTGGCGAGTTCTCCTTACATCACCGTGCTGGCGGTCGCCGAAGGATTTCGCAGCCAGGGCATCGGCGCCCAGATGCTGGCCTTTGCGGAAGACTTCTTTCGCAGAGATGCCCGCCACCTTTTCCTCTGTGTGTCCTCCTTCAACACCCGCGCCCAGGCCTTCTATGCGCGCCACGGTTTTGCCACCGTGGGCGAACTGGAGGATTACATCAAGCCGGGCGCCTCGGAAATCATTCTGCACAAACGGCTGAGGCAGGATTGACGTCGCGTCCCTGGCATCTCGTCATCCTGCTTTGCGCCACGGCGACCGCGAGCTACCTCTGCCGAGTCAACCTTTCAGTTGCCGGCGCGCTCCTCATGCCCGATTTGGGACTTTCGCAGATCGAGTTGGGGCGCGTCTTCAGCGCTTTCATCCTGGGCTATGCGCTGCTTCAAATCCCGGCGGGGATGCTGGCTGACCGCTGGGGAGCGCGCCGCGTGCTCGCTGCCGCCGCGTTTGCCTGGGCCGCGGCCACCGGCTTGACGGCCGCCGCGGGGTGGGGATGGCTGGGTCGTACCGGCACCGCAACGCTGGCCATTCTATTGGCGTTGCGGTGCGTGCTGGGCGCCTGCGAAGCCCCCACCTTCCCGGCGGCGGCGCAGGGTGTGGCGCGATGGATTCCTCCCGCGCAGCAGGGGCGCGCCAATGGCATCGTCCTGGCCGGAGTCGGCCTGGGATCGGCGCTCGCCCCGCCACTCCTTTCGGCCGTCATGATGCGCTGGGGCTGGCGTGCGGCGATTCTGGTCTCGGCTCTTCCCGCATTGGGGGTCGCCCTGGCATGGCTGCGCGTGCAGGAGCCTGAGGCGTCTCGCTTGCCTCCTTTTGATCCCACCAGCGACGGCGCAGCCCGTCAGCCGGTGAGCACCCCCGTGACGGCACAGGTTCGCAGTGCCGAGGCGAGCCGAAGTCCGCTAAAATCCCTTCGCTTCGTCTTGCTCACGGCGAGCTATACGTTGCAAGGATACGTGGGCTACATTTTCGTTTTCTGGTTTTACCTATACCTCGTCGAAGAGCGCCACTTCGATCTCCTGCGCGGGGCGGCGTTCAGCAGCCTGCCCTGGATTCTCAGCATCGTCTCGATTCCGCTGGGAGGAATCCTCTCCGACCATCTGGTGGCGGGACCGCTGGGACTTGCCTGGGGACGCCGGGCAGTCCCCCTTGGCGGACTCACTTTCGCCGGAATCTTCCTGGCCGTGGGCGCGCAAACGCGCAACGCCTACGGGGCGGTAGCGTGCCTGACACTGGCCACCGCGCTGGTTCTCTCGGTCGAGGGGCCGTTCTGGGCCACCATGATGGAGATCGCCGGCTCCAACACCGGCGCGGCCGGCGGCGTGATGAACATGGGGACGAACGTCGGCGGGTTCATCTCCCCCGCCCTCACTCCCATCCTCGCCGCCCGCTGGGGATGGACCAATGCCCTTTACGTCGCCGCCGCGATCTCCGTACTGGCCGCAATTCTCTGGCTGGGCATCTCACCCGAAACCGGCCGCGGCCAAGGTGATGGTGCCACGTCGCTCAGCCACTCGGGCGAGTGACGACAACTGCGCGACCCCGTCTCGTCACTCGTCACCTGTCACTCATTACTGTTCTTAGGGCGGGAAATTCATGCGGCGCAGGAGGTCCTGGAAGCGAGGATCGGAGCGCAGGGATTATTTCAACTTCGCACACTCCGTCTTGGCTTCCTTCAGGTTGGGGATGTCAGGGTCGGCGTCTTTCCAGAGGGTAAGGAAATCCTGATACGCGGTGCGGGCTTTGGCCGTGTTCCCTTGCATGGCGTAAGCGCGCGCCAGTCCCAGCCGGGCCAGGGCGCCCCAGGGAAAGTTCATCACCACTCCTCGGTGGTCGATGAATTTCTGAAATTCTGCTGCCGCGGCCTTGCCGTCGTGGAGCATGAGATAGGCTTCCCCACGAACATAGACAGGGCAGAGGTACACAGTGATGTTCGTAGGCTCGCCAAGTTCGACCGGACTCACGATCTTTAATAATTCGATTGCCCCATTGGGGTCGTGACGTGCCAGGGCAACCCCGGCTCGGATCGTGGGCAGCCAATACCTCTGGACCACTGTGTACAAAGGGAAGGTCTTGTCGAGTTCAGCCGCCAACTTCTCCGCCCCACCCGTATCGCCTGCCCGCGCCAGGGCCAATGCCGCTATCGCCCGCACATCGCGGTTCGGGGCCAGCTTCACCGCTGCGTTGGCCTCGGCACGCGCCTGCTCCCGATATCCCGATTCCACCTCGCGCAGAGCTGCTGCCGCCTGATAGGCTGCGGCACTCTCTTGGGCGTCGTTGCGCTGGGCGGCTTTCATTGCTCGCGCGGTCAGGTCGTGCGCGTTCTTCAGCTTGCCGTACCAACCTTCTGTGTCCGCATGGGTGGCCAGCATCAGGTCTTCCGCGCCCGGCTTTCCCATGGCGGCTGAGACCAATTGCGCCATCTGCGTCGCATCACCCTTCACAAAAGCCAACCAGTAGTGGCTCTGGGGCAGACTCTCGTTCTCCAGATTGCGCACATGCGCATCCTTGTACACCGCCTCCGCTTCATCCAGTCGGTTGAGGGCCGTATAGGTGATGCCGAGGTTGTTATAATTAGTCCCATTATTTGGTTCTAGGCGCCGCGCCTCTCGAAATTCCTCCAATGCCTTTCCCCAGTTTCCCAGGAACCCAGAAATCAATCCGAGTGTCATTCGAGGCCTGGCGTCTCTTGGGTAGGTCTGCTCAGCCAGTTCGCAGGTCTGCGCCTGCTTCTCTAACTCTCCTGTCACACATCCGTAGAAATTTCCCTCGATAGCGTCCCGCTCCCGTTCGCTTACCTTCTCCCGCAGTCGTAGGCCTTGCGTGCATTTTCGGCCGCCAGCCCCACTTCGTTGAGGTTGCTGTAGATTTGCGACATCCAGACATAGGGCATGGCAAAGTTCGGATCAAGGTTCACCGCCCGCTTGAAGAAGGACAGGCCCGATGTGTACCCCTTGGCAAAGGCCGCCTTTATTCCTAGGCTGTAGCTCTTCAGCGCCTCCAGGGATGGTGTGGTTGCTTCCTCCACCGGCGTGGCGTATTTCTGCACCGAGCTGAGCGACTCTCCCAGGGTGCTCCGCAAACTAACTGCCGCAGCATCCAGAGCCTTGAGCACCGCTTCCTTGCCCGCCGCCTGCTTCTGCGCTTCCGCCAGCACATCGCCCGTATTGCAGTTCACTGCCTTCAGACCAATCACGTACTGAGTGCCCAGCCCCGCAATCGAGCCAGCCACCATGGCCTTGCTGCTTGTACGCAGGCAGACCTCGCGTGTGACCTCCGGCGTCAACCGGTCACCGGCGGGACGTCCCATCATCTTCAATGTCTCATTCACTTTGAGGTCGGAAAGCAGGTTGAGAAAGGGTGATTGCTCAAGTTGTATCGAGAGTCCCTGCTTCAGCGTGTCGTCGAATACGCTGTCACCGGTCTTGTTGATGAAATCGGAGAGGACGATAGTGTCTTTGCCGGTCAGGCGGGTCATGGTCTGGCGCGAGCGGAAGTAGAACGTTCCCCCGATGGCAGAAGCGACAAGGATCAGGGCAGCGGGAACAAGGGCCTTCCAGAGTTTTCGTAGGGGCGCACCTCGTGGGCGCCCTTGGGCGGGCACGCGACCCGCCCCTACCCGCCCGGATTCCGTGTCACGCTTCAGGCGCTGAAAGTCGGCGCGCATGTCAGAGGCGTGCTGATAACGCAGCTCCCGGTTTTTCTCCAGCGCCTTATTGATGATCTCTTCCAGTTTCGACGGCAGGTCGGGACTGAGTTCTCGAGCCGCGGCGGGCGGTTGGGTCCGGATCGCTTCTTGCACCTCGGCTGGCGTCGCGCCAGAAAATGCCTGCCGCCCCGTGGCCATCTCGTAGAGCACCGCACCAAAACTGAAAATGTCCGTGCGCGCATCGAGCGCTTCGCCTCGTGCTTGTTCGGGCGACATGTAAGCCGCTGTGCCAATCAGCGAGCCTGGGTTCGT
>JBEKUI010000061.1:0-19032 GCA_049515175.1 Terriglobia bacterium | reverse complement strand
GTCCTGAGCTTCGGCAGTGAGTATTCTTTCCAGAGTCATAATTACCCCGATTGTATTTATAGCATATCTGTCAAGGAGGAGTCTGTTTTGTCCTATTCAGGTGCGCCCTAGTGAGCAGGAGTTAAAGGATTTTTACCTTGGCACGGGCCACCATCGACCGTCAGAGCTTCAAGTATTTCCACGCCAAGCGCCTCTGACCATAACTCAGGGTGGTCCTTGTAGCGTTTGTCTATCATAGCAAGAGCTTGGTCATAGGTCATGCTATTAAGGCAGGAAGATAGCGCTGCGCCGCGTGAACCTCGCGACAGTAAGAATCCATTAGACCACCCTACATAGAGGCTGAGTTTATCCATCTTCGTTCCATCTCCCCAGATTTCAAACTTGTGGATGGCTGGTTGAGCTTGTAATGCGCTACACGCGAGCAGGAGCAATAACGCGAAGATTGAAGATTTTATGATTTTCATTTGAAGTCTCCTTTGACTGGTGTGCTATCATACCTGAATGGAAACTAAAAAACCTCGCCACTATGAACCGAAGCTCAGCCTGTACGGGATGAAGTTTGAGGATGCGGTAAAGGCAATCGCGAAGACAAAGCTAGAGCCTAAGCAATCGAAGAAGCAAGCTAGGGAGAAGTAGTTGGCCGAGCATCTTTCTATTGCGGGACCAACCAAGCGGGTTTTCCGGTTCTTGTTTCGTATTCCTCTTGTTGGTCAAAGAAATCCTTCATCTCCTTCTCATCAAAAAAACTAATTCCCATTGGGCGATTTTCGGTTAATTCGTTGAAGTAAGGACGGAGACAGGAGGGCTTCCCATTTTGAGAGCCATCGATCATAGCTGTATACATATTCCACGCCAGAATGTCGGCGGCTTGCAGCGGCTTAAAGAATTCCTTGCTCTGAAATGAATAGCCTCCCGGACGAAATCCCCCCTTCTCCGCCTCTTCTGGTTCTTGCTCTGCCATTTTCCAAATGTCGCCTATCTCGCCGCGCCCTTTGCCCATATTATCGAACACATATTGGACACCTTGGCCCTTGGCGTAGGTTTCGTGCCAAGTGTTTACCATGCCCATGCACGTCTTAACCGCAAAGGCATAGTGGCCATCGGCATATTCCTTTCGAAATCGTTCAGGGGCATAGCGGTCATATGCGTCCTTGGGAACGGCGATGGCAAAGCCCATTCTGACGCGAGTATTGATTATGCTCGCCAGTCGAAAATAGACTCGACTCTTTTTGTTTTTATCCCACCCACAAAACGGCTCTCTCTTATACTCTGGAGTGGCCATGAAGTCCGCCATATGAAAAACGTCGAAGCCCTCTTGTTCACGAGCTTCGTCCCAATTTATTTTGAACTGATCCCATTGCTCTTTGGTGGCAACATAGCAAGCCGCTACAGCAATTGGTGATTCCTTGTGCGTCCCGCTATCGTCCCAGTAGATTTCGAACTTAAACATCGCAATCCACCAATCTCTGCCAGTTCGTTCGAGCATGGCAGAGAAATGCCCATAAGCGCAGTATGACTTTTGTTTTTCAGCATGGCACACTACTCCTGCCATGCCATTTCGCGCGCATCGCTCGCCAACCCCTGCCAAGAGTCTGCCGAGTGAATTGCTCCTTAAAGGCAACTGCCACTAGCGCTTTTTAGTTTTGGCTACTAAGTCTCGTTCGGTACATTAACCTCTTGCCGACGACGCTTTGAATCGCTTGCTCTGTGCGCTCTCCGTCGGACACGTCCCTCGCATTATAGCGGAAGTCGAACTCACTCAGATAGCGGTGAAGATGATGCTTGCTGAGATGATGAAATGTTCCATTCACGCCGCGCTTCAAAAGGGAGAAGAATCCTTCCACGGTGTTTGTACTCGCTAGTCGTCCATCGGCTTCGATGCGGGCGTATTCCTTCCTAGCGTGGTTCACTACATCATGTCCGGCAAAATGCTTTCGGGCGAAATGATAGACCTTGTTCTCATCTGTGTTGAGCCTTGCCTCTTCTGCGATGTGTTCAGCCAGAATTGGTTTGAGATTCTTCGCGGTCACAGTCTCTACCGCAAAAGAGCGGACCCTGCCATTGCGTTCGACCAAGGCGACAACGGGAGTGGTATTCGCTACGCCCGCCAGACGATCCTTTGGCCTTTCACCCGGCTTCACGGCGTACGAGCCGACACGCAATTTTCCGCCGATGTAGGTTTCATCGACTTCAACTGTTCCCGTCATTTGAGAAGTCGGCTTCGCTTTCATTGCGTGACGGATGCGGTGAGTCATAAACCACGCGCTCTTGTAAGTGATTCCTAACATCCGGTGAATCTGATGTGAACTCATGCCCTTCTTGCTCGCACAGAGCAAATGAATCGCTTGCAGCCACTTGTGGAGAGGAATATGCGAATCCTCGAATATCGTCCCGACACGCACAGTGAATTGCTTACGGCACTCCCCACACTTCCATACGCCAGGGCGAACGTGTGACTTGCCGTTTGGCTGCGGATTCAGACGATAAGACTCTCCGATGACTCCGCAATGCGGGCAAACCGCGCCGTTAGGCCATAAAGTCTTTTCAAGGAACTCACGAGCTTGATTTTCGGTACTGAATTGTTGAGCTATGTCGCTGAGATTCATATATTTACCTCATTAGACACTCAGCGTATCATAGAAAAGTGGGTTTGTCAAGTAAATAATCACGCAATGTCCTCTTGACTTTTGGAGACAAGTGTGCTAGTCTAGAGAATTGGTGAAAGGCAGGGGCGGCGGAGTGGCGCCGCCTTTTGCTTTCTTGGGAAGGACGCGGGGAAGGCGTAGGGGCAATTCACGAATTGCCCTGAGAAAGGAAGGTGGGCGATTCATGAATCGCCCCTACAAAGAGTCGGACGCAGCCCTTAAGGACGACACAGCAAAAGTCGCCGGTCACAGACCGGCGCTACAGTGGGCGACGGACGGGATTCCCATGTCCCGTCATAACAGTTGTCGCCAGGGTGGCGGCGCTACGAGGCGGTCCGCGATCAGGTCGGGGCAGGCGCCGACCGCCGCTACGGTGGGAAGGCCCTTATATAGTAATAGGACGAACCGAGAAAGTTACTTGGAATGAGATAGTTACAATTCCCCATAGCGAGACGAACCGAGAAAGTCCTTTATAATCAACAAATGTTTCATAATTCAACGAACCGAGAAAGTTGGTGTTTATCAATAGATTAGAAATCGATGCGGAGATCGAAGCTAAATCGACCTGGCACAGTTGCGCTAAGAGAGAAGCGAGATGAGGCAGTCCACATGCATTGCCGAGAATCCCCGGAGGCTGACTCGCTGGCACCGCCCGCCGTCGCAGCGGGAGCGAGCGATCCGCATCTAGCCCAGGCGATTCCCTTCACTGTTCAGCCGCTCAGGGGGCGGCGTGGTGGCGCAAATGCGATTTGGCAACTTTGAAAATATCGAGGCGGCGTTCGAGGCCTGGCTGGAATAAGAAGTCTCTAACGCAAGGTATCGGATTCTCCATTTAGGGCGCAGTTGACATTTTGTCCGTCCCCATTCGACCCCGATTTTCGACCGTTCGCAGCAAGGTGCACCCGCTTCGAAGTCCGCCAATTGCCACAAAGTCGCGCGCGGGCCTACGATGCACATGGTTCGAGCAAGCCCTCGCAAACTCGCCGGACCCGTTGAGCTCGCCACATTCATTCGCTTCGCACCAACGTGGTGCACGCACTTGTTGCTTCATATCTGACTCATTGGGGGAAGCATGGGGATCCTTACCGTCGAGCCGAAGATTAGATCGCGCTCGAAATCCGAGTTCCAAGTTATCCAGCCGGAGACGACGTTTACCGGCGCACCGATCAAGCCGTTGGACAAGGGCCTGCCGAAGTGGACCGAATCGCTCTGCCCGGAATGCCTGAAGGTCATTAGCGCGCACTTATTCGAAGAGAATGGCGCTGTCTTCATGGAGAAGACCTGCGCCGAGCACGGGGACTTTCGCGACAAGATCTACTCCGATGCGCGGCTCTATCTGAAGATGGAGCAGTTCGAATTCGGCGACAATCGCGGCATCGAGAACCCGCAGCTCCCTGACGCCGCGAAATGCCCCGACGATTGCGGCATGTGCTCGCTGCACTCTTCGCACACCGTGCTGTCGAACGTGGACCTGACGAACCGCTGCAACCTGACCTGCCCGGTCTGTTTCGCCAACGCCAACGTGCAAGGCTATCTCTACGAGCCGTCGTTCGAGCAGTTGCGCGGCATGCTCCAGACGCTGCGCGACCAGCGCCCGACACCCAACCGCGTAGTGCAGTTCTCCGGCGGCGAGCCTACGATCTATCCGCGCTTCCACGACGTGCTGCGCATGGCGACGGAGATGGTCTTCACGCACATTCAGTGCGCGACGAATGGCATCGAGTTCGCCAACCTGGAATTCGCGCAGAAGTCGCACGAGGCCGGGCTGCATACGCTCTATCTGCAATTCGACGGCGTGACCGACGAAGTCTATCTGCGGACGCGCGGCGTGCGGCTGCTCGAAAAGAAGCTGGCGGCGATTGAGAACTGCCGCAAGGCAGGCCTGAAGATCGTCTTCGTGCCCACCATCGTCAAGGGCGTCAACGACCACGAAATCGGCGCGATGATTCGCCTCGCCATCGACAACGTCGACACGGTGAGTGGTTTCAGCTTCCAGCCCGTCTGCTTTACCGGGCGCATCAATCGTCGCGAGCTTGAGGCCAAGCGCTTCACGCAGTCCGACCTCGCGCACTGCGTCGCCGACCAGACCGGCCTCACCGACAAGTACGACGACTGGTTCCCGCTCTCCTGCACGTCGCCGTTCTCAAAGTTGCTCACGGGCCTGCAGAACTTCAACCGGCCCAACCTCACGTCGCACCCGCACTGCGCCATGGGGACGTACCTCTACGTCGATACGAGCACGAAGAAGGCCGTGCCCATCACGCGCTTCTTCGATATGCCCGGCATGCTGCGCCAGATCGATCTGCTGGCGCGCCAGGCAGCGGGCGCGAAAATCAAACTCTTCACCAAGATCAACGCCTGGCAGAAACTGCGCAAGTTCTACCGGCCGCAGTTTGCGCCGCCGGGACTCAGCTTCGAACGCTTCCTCCAAACCCTCCAGGGCATGACCGACCACAGCTACGGCCGCGGCAAGGGCGATGGCACGTTCACCTATAAGACCCTGCTCGTCGCGGGCATGCACTTCATGGACGCGTATAACTACGATATCGAGCGCGTTAAGCGCTGCGTGATCCACTACTCCGCGCCCGACGGCCGCGTCTACCCCTTCTGCACCTACAACTCCGGCCCCTGCTACCGCGAAAAAGTCGAGAAGGAATTCTCGGTCCCATTTGATTTGAAAGCCGCCAAGTCCACGCCCTCAAACGGTAATGGCAATGGGTTGGTGAGCGTAACGTAGCGGCGTTCCTTCCGGCCGGTAGTTTCGCTTGACGTTCCATTTTGGCACCTCAAACTTGAGGTCACAATTTGTGACTTCAAGCGTAGCGACCCGCTTGAGATTGGGTAGCAGTCCTGATACGGTACGCCCCTCGTGCGAGTTATTCGTCGCGATATCAGCGTACCAGGCTACAAGCCGTGGTGAAAAAGACCTCGATCATTCCTGCCGAACGGATCGAACGTGCGATCTATTTTCTTCGCGGGCAGAAGGTCATGCTCAGCACGCACTTGGCTGCGCTCTATGGCGTCGAGGCAAGGGTTCTGGTTCAGGCCGTGAGGCGCAACCTCGAAAGGTTCCCCAAGGACTTCATGTTTCAATTGACCCGCACGGAGTTCGCCAACTTGAAATCACAATTTGTGATTTCAAGTTGGGGCGGGCTCCGCCGGGCCGCGCCGTATGCCCTCACGGAGCAGGGCGTTGCCATGCTCTCCAGCGTCCTGAAAAGCCAGCGCGCGGTTCAGGTCAATATCGAGATCATGCGGGCGTTCGTGCGCCTGCGCCAGATGCTCGCCTCGCACGCCGGTCTGGCGCGCCGACTTGACGCCCTGGAGAAGAAGTACGACACCCAGTTCAAAGCTGTCTTTGACGCCATCCGCGAACTCATGAGCCCGCCTGCGCCCCGCCGCCGCACTATCGGCTTCCAAGCCGGGAAGTCCTGATGAGCGCGTCAAGCGCTTCGTGATTCATTTAAGCGCGCCCAACGGCATGGTCTACGCTTCTGCACCCACAACCCCGGCCCTTGCTACTGCGAAAAAGTCGAAAAGCAATTCTCATTGCCCTTCGACCTCGAGGCTGCCCCTCGCGCCCGACGGCGCGGTTTGTGAGATAATCGCCCCGCAAGCGAAACTTCATTCATAGGTTCATTCGAGGAGGGAGTTATGAGTTCTAGGCGTACATTTCTGGGAAGCGTAGGTGTTGCGGTATTGGGAGCGAAGGCGGTGCGGGCGGGCGCAGCAACGCTCGACGGGGCCGCGATGGCGCCTTTGCGTTCCTTCAAAGGGCCGTATGGCATTCAGCTTTACAGCCTGCGGAACCAGCTCGACAAGGACGTCCCCGGCTCGCTCAAGCTGATTCGCGACGCGGGCTACACGGACGTGGAGACGGCGGGCTTCTACAAGATGAGCCCGGCGGATTTCAAGAAGGCGCTCGACAAGGCGGGACTCAAGTGCACGGGCATGCACTCCGGAGACGACAACCGCTTTCGAACCAAGCTCGACGAGATCATCGCGGAGGCCAAAGTCTTCAAGCCCGACTACGTGACCTCGCCCTGGATTCAGGAGGAACACCGCAAGGATGCCGAGGGCTGCAAGCGCGTGGCGGGGGAGTTCAACGAGTGGGGCAAGAAGCTGCAAGCGGCGGGCTTCCGCTTCGGATTCCACAACCACGACGCCGAATTCAAACCCATCGGTGGGACGACCGCGATGGACATCCTGATTCAGGAGACCGATCCCAAGCTCGTGGACTTCGAGCTCGATCTGTTCTTTGTGAAGAAAGTGGGGCTCTCGCCGGCCGATTACCTGCGCAAGTATCCCGGCCGCTTCAAGCTGGTGCACTTGAAGGACATCTCGAAGAGCACGCCCGTGGGATTTGCGGAAGCGCCAGACGACGCCTGCGTGCCTTTGGGCGAGGGCCAGATCGACTGGCCGAAGACGCTGGCGGCGGCGACCGAGGTGGGCGTGACGCACTACTACGTCGAAGACGAGAGCGCGACGGCGCCGGAAGGCATCAAGAAGAGCGCCCAGTACCTCAAGAAAGTGCAGTTCTGAGAGGGCGCGGCCTTGCCCCGCCGCATCGGCGGTGAGACGATTTGCCCCGTGGTGCATTTCGGTGCGCCGCGGTGTATGATGATGCCATGAGCAGTGCCAAGAAATCTCTGCGACAAAGCGTTTCGCTTCCCACGCAGCTTGCCCGGCGCGTCAAGTCCCTGGCACGGACGCGCCGGACGAGCGCCAGCCGGATTCTGGTGGACCTCATCGAAACCGGCCTCGAGTCCGAGCGGCGGGAGAAAGAGCACTTCTTCGCCCTCGCCAACCGACTGACGGAATCGAAGGATTCCACGGAACGAGAGAAACTAAAGGAAGAACTGGCGCGAATGACCTTTGGCGAATAGATGCCCAAGATTCAGTGGACGAATCTTCCGCCCGCCTTGCGCGACCATCTCTTTGAGCGGCTCCGCGAACGTCAGATCCGCGCCGAAGACCTCTATCAGCTCAAACTTTGGCGAGAGTCCGAGCCCGTGGCGCCGGAAGGAGAATGGTACAAGGACTTCGGCTCGTTCAAGATTTGCGGTGAGGGAAAGTTCCCCAAGACATTCCTGCTCGCCGGCCAGCCGGCCCAAGGGAAGAAACTGTAAGCCAGCGTCAAGCGGCTCTGCCCGCCACGGTCGGGTGAATCCGCGGTGGGGTACCAAGGACCGCAATATCGAGAAGCGGTAGTTTCACTCCTCGCTCGTCCCCCAGGGAGGATCTAGTGGCCGAGAAGCGGCGGTACTTGTATCAGGACTACTCGTGGCCGGAGTTGAAGGAGGCCGCGAAGCAGGACCCGGTGGTGGTGTTGCCGATCGGGTCGGTGGAAGACCACGGCCGGCACCTGCCGCTCGACACCGATAACTTCCTGATCTGGTCGATCTGCGAGGCGGCGGCACGGCGACTGGACGGCCAGATGCTCCTCATGCCGCTCATCCCTTACGGTTTCGAGACGCATCATCTCGATTTTCCCGGCACGATCGACATCGGCATGGAGCACCTGCTGCATTTCGTTTCCGATATCACGCGCAGCGTGGCGCGGCACGGCTTCTCGCGCATCCTGATTGCCGACGGCCACGGCTCGAACATGCCGATCCTCGACCTGGTGGCGCGGCGGACCGTGCTCGAGACGCAGGCGCTCTGCGCGGCCTTCATCTGGCCGAGCCTCGCCGCCGCGGCCATCCAGTCCGTGCGCGAATCGGAGGAGCCGGGCGGCATGGCGCACGCCTGCGAACTCGAAACCTCCGTGTACCTCTACCTCGCGGAAGAGCGTGTGCAGATGCAGGAAGCGGTGGATGAGATCGGCCTGCCGAAGTCGCGCTACATCTGGATGGACCTGATGAAAGGTTCGCCCGTTCTGATGATGGACCACTGGTCGCGCATCAGCCGCTCCGGAACAGTGGGGCAGCCGCGCCTCGCGACCAGAGAAAAGGGCAAGGTCATTGTTGAGGCGGTCGTTCAGGGGCTGATCGAACTGGTGGAAGAATTCCGCCGACGGCCGCGCCAGGAGCGGGTTGATCTCCACTGATGCGGAGATTCGAGCGCGAGTGCGACACGGTGGGGGAGGGACGCCTCGTGGAACCCGGCGGATTGCCGAAGTCGTCAACGTATCGCGGAAGTGGGTTGCTTCTGCTTCAAGACGTTGTAAGATGAAGGCAGGCAGCACCGTAGGGTGAAAGGACAACGATGGGAACCGCACCGTTCACCGAAGTTCGCCGGGTGGAGCGTAGGCCGCAGAAGGTCGAATTGACCCTGATCGGCAAGACGCAGGGTGTGGAATTCCAGCAGCCAGCCCACACCGTCGACGTCTCCAGCCAGGGACTGGGAATTCTCACTGACGGCCCGATCGAGCCCTCGCGCCCTCTGAGTCCCGGCCAGATCGTTTACGTTTACGGCGCGGGCAGCTTCCGGCTGGGATATTGCCGCATCGTGTGGGTGCGCACTGCCGACCCCACTTCGGCCAGCCAAGCCGGCCTGGAATTCATGAATTGACCCCCGTCCGGAATGTCCCTCCGGTTGTCTTCCCCTCCTACCGCTAATGTTCTGTTCCGGATTCCGTCGTCGCACGCCGACCTATCCGCCGTACAGCGTGTCGGTATTGACCGGCAGGCCGAGTAGCTTCAGATAAGTGAAGAGCTGCATCTTGTGATTCGTGAAATGCTCCCGAAACAGGATGGCCATAACTTCCAGCTTCCCTTTCCATCCCCAGGGCGCCGAGACAGGCATCTGGGTGAAGTCTTCTTCGCTGAGGCTACCAAGCACTTCGCGAAGGTCGGCCTTATCCTTTTGAAGTCTCTCCAGTGCTTTCTCAACGTTGCAGGAAGGGAGGTTTTCCAGCTTCATGCCCGCTTCCATTTGTTCCGGGGTGAAGGGCCATTGGTTCGTGATCAGGCACCGCAGGCCATCGCCCAGGGGTTCTGTCAAGTGGCAGATGAGTTGCCCCAGGCTCATGAATCCGGGCGCTGGGCGCCAGTCGAGCTTGTCCTTGGGCGTCATACGAACGAGTATCTCGGCGGGCTTGTAGGCCGCCATCGCCAGCTCATAGAAATCGTTCTTAGTCATCAGTGCACCTCCTAAGATTCGCCGATTGCTCCCGCGCGGAGGTCGAGAGCACGACAGTATTATGCCACTTTCCTTTCACCGTATCTCCGCCGCCTACCGGGAAGATTGCCTCGCACTGCTGGCTGCGCCCCTGCGGTCCGGCCGCCTTGCCATGTATAATTCCTTCCATAAGGGAGGCAGCCATGACCGAAATCGAAAGGATCGCGGATCAGTTGCGGCGCGCGCACGAAGGCGGTGCCTGGCACGGTCCGGCGCTGGGGGAGCTTCTGCGCGGCGTGGACGCCGCGAAGGCGCTCCATCGTCCGCGGGCCGGGGCGCACAACATCTGGGAAATCCTGCTCCACATCGGCGTCTGGGAATCGATGGTGTGCCGCCGCTTGTCGGGCGAAGTCGTTCTCGAGATCCCCGCGGAGGAGGACTGGCCAGCCGTGGATGAAACCAGCGAGGCGGCGTGGAAGCGGGCACAGGATGATTTTCGGGCCGGGCACGAGCAGCTCCAGAAGGCGCTGGCGCGGCTCTCCGACCGCCAACTCGCCGAGCCCGTCCCGAGCATGGAATACAATAACTACTTCATGCTCCACGGCGCGATCCAGCACGCCCTCTATCACGCTGGGCAGATCGCGCTGCTGAAGAAAGCGGCCCCATAGCCGCACAGGGCTTTCCGCGGACCGAGAGGGAATCGCATGTCTGAAAGCAAGGGCTGGGCGCTGGTCACCGGCGCGTCGAGCGGCATCGGTGCGGTCTATGCCAAGCGGCTGGCGGCCCAGGGTTACGACCTGGTGCTCGTGGCACGCCGTCAGGACCGCCTGGAGGAATTGGCGCGCGAGCTCGAAGCCCAACACCGGGTTCGCGCCGAAGCGCTGGCGGCCGACCTCGCGAGCGACGCCGGCCTGCGCCGCGTGGAAGAGCGCATCGCCGCGGCCAACGGCCTGGCCCTGCTCATCAACAACGCCGGCTTCGGCATTCGCGAGCCCTTCCACGAATCGGACCGCGACCGGCAGGAAGAGATGCACCGTCTGCACGTCATCGCCACGGTGCGTCTGACCCACGCCGCGCTGCCCGGGATGCTGGCCCGCCGCGCCGGGGCCATCGTCAACGTCTCCTCCGTGGCGGCATTCGCCCCCAGCCCCTGGAACACCAGCTATGGCGCCACCAAGACCTGGATGAACAGCTTTTCGGAAGCGGTGGCGGGCGAAATCAAGGCCTGCGGCGCGCCCATCCGCGTGCAGGCGCTCTGCCCCGGCTACACCTACACCGAGTTCCACGACGTGATGGGCGTGGACCGCAAGCTCGTGCCCGGCTTCTGGTGGATGAGTTCGGAAGCGGTGGTGGAAGCTTCACTGCGCGGCCTGGAACGGAATCAATTGATCGTCGTGCCGGGCTGGCACTACCGCCTGTTGGTCTTGTTCCTCCGGGCCATCCCTCGCTCTTCGCTGCTCGGCCTGTCGGCGACCTTCGCCCGCCGCATACGCAAGAAGATGTCGAAGGCGCGGAAATAAGATTCGCCGGGTGGCGCACGGGAAGGACGACCGGCGCACTTGCTTTGGCCGGCGAAGCGGCCGAAAATGGATCGCAACAGGGCATTGCGAGCTCAAAATCCAGCAGGAGTGATGAAGATGGAAAAGGCCACATTTGGCGCCGGGTGTTTCTGGGGAGTGGAGGCCGCCTTCCGGCAGATTCCAGGCGTCGTCTCGACGGCGGTGGGCTACATGGGTGGAACACTGCACAAACCCAGCTACAAGGACGTTTGCACCGACCGCACCGGGCACGCCGAAGTGGTCGAAGTGCAGTTCGATCCCGGTCAGGCTACCTACGCGCAAGTTCTCCAGGTCTTCTGGGAGAATCACGACCCTACGCAACTGAACCGTCAGGGGCCGGACGTGGGAACGCAATACCGCTCCGTCATATTCTTCCACACGCCCGAGCAGGAAGCCGCCGCCCGCGCCTCCAAGGACGAACGGCAAGGCTCGGGAATCTACAAGCGCCCCATCGTGACCGAGATCGTTCCCGCCGCGGAATTCTGGCGCGCCGAAGAGTACCACCAGCAGTATCTCGAAAAGCGCGGACTCGCTTCCTGCCACATTAAGTAGGCAGAACTTCCACGGCGCTTTTTCCCTGCCCGGCAGCCTAGCGCTGAATGACGTGCCTTCCCGAGGTCGTCAGCACCTTGACCGGCACCAGCCGCCGCACGCCCCCGGCTCCCAGCAGAATCGCGAGCGTGTAGTACTTTTCCCGCATCGGCCTGCCCAGTTTGAATGAAAAGGGGACGCGGAAGCAATCCACCCGCGCGCGACGCCCAGCGCCTGCACCCGATGTCCGATCAAGACCTCTTCAGGGCAGCGGCTGAATGAGCGCATTCTCCAGGAAGGGGTCGTCGAACTCCGTCCGCTCGCCTGCCTTCTTGCCGCGAACCGGCAGCAGGCGGGCGCTCAGCGGCTTACCCCACTTGTAAGCCAGCGAAGCCATGTCGCCGAGAATGCGCGCGAGTTGATCCTCCGTCACGTCGCCGGGCAGCGGAATGGTGTCGAGTCCCGTGCCGCACACCGCCGAATAAGCCAGCGCCGAATCGATGTTGTACTTGCCTTCGCTCCAGCGCCGCGCCAGGAGATTATCCTCCAGCACCGGGACCATCAGACCGGAATAGCCGATGTGCTTGACCGGCACGGCTCGCACCGCCGCGGTGATGATGGCAGCGGCGGTCAATGTGCCGCTGGAACCGAAGGGAGCGCCGGTGAAGGCTTCGATGGCGGCGGCGATGGAAACTTCGCGCAACGGGGCGGGTGTGGGATCGATCCCCATGTATTCCCAGCCGCTCTCTTTCTCCACCCGCCGGGCGGCCTGCTCGATGGCGGTGGCGTGGCTGCCCAGAGCGCGTTCGAGCGCTGCGCCAGCGGCCGGGGCGTCGCCGCGATGTTCCCGAAAAGCCTCCTCGACGACGTTCGCTCCTTCCAGGGCGATGGCAAACTTGCGGCCCGGCCCGGTGTGATACGAGCCGGGAAAGAACGGCGTGTAAGGTTTAAGCATCGCAGTCGCCGCAAACTGGAAATTGCCCTGACTGTGCGGGCTGTGCTCGGCGACGTCTTTGAGCATTTTGGCGGTCGCTCGGATACTGTTCCAGTGGATCCCGTCCTCGTCGGCGACGATGGCGCTCGCGGCCAGTTTCGTGGACGCGAGGATCTGGCCCAACAGTTCGAGCCGCGCCGCATCGTCGCTGTCGTGCATGACGGCGGGGCCCAGGTTGGGCTCGAAAGATTCCTTCGCCGCCAGCGCGTCGTAGGCGCGGAAAAAGTCGAGCGCCTCTTCGCGGCTCAGTCCGCGAATGTATTCGGGAAACGGTTGCGTGGTGATGCGGAGAGATTCGACGTCGTAGCCCGCCTTCTCAAACTCTGCCTTGGCGCGGCGCAGCACCTGCATCGTTTCGCTGATCTGGTTCTGATAGTGCTGGCGGTCGAGCGCAATGAACGCCGTCACCGCCCGCACCTTGGGCTTCTGCTCGGCTTCCGCTCCAGCCGCAGCCCCTCCGGCGAACGCCAGGAGAAGCAACCCGCAGCCCAGCACAGATTTCAGCCGACGCCCCAGAAATCGCCAGGCGTAGAAGCCCGGCCAGTGAAAAACAGGAATCACGGTTGACCTCGGAGGTGATGTAAGAGTAGGGGCGACTTCGTATCGCCACAAGCCCTGCAAGAACCGATCTCGCGATGGCGATGTTAAACTGGCAGCGTAAAGCCAGCGCTATTCTCTAGGCTGTAGCGGCGCTTCAGCCCATCTCGTCGTGTTTGATCCTATTGCGTACCGCGACGCTAGAACGTCTGAACCTTGACCACGTTGCCGTTCAGGAAGTCCACTACCACGCGGTGGCCGTCCTTCATGTAGAACCACGTCTCAAAGAGCTTACCCTCGCCGCTTTCGTTAATCTTCTTCTGTTCGGGCTCGCCCCAACTGAGCTGCACCATCTGGTATGTCATTCCTTCAACGACATTCTTCGATTCCACAGCGCGGCGAACTTCCGGGGGCAGGTCGCGGCGGGCGGCCTCTTCCCGAATCTCGCTGACATCAAGGAGCCGTCCCATGAAGTCGAGGAACGCGGTGGCCTGAAGGTCGGCATCCGTGATGTCCCGCTTGTAGCGGAAGTTGATGCGTGAACCGCCGGCGCGCTGGAATCCGGGAGAGGTTCCCTGGGCGTGTTTGCTACCCCGGCGGCCCATGCCTCCGCCGCCCAGGTGCACCTCCACCATGTCACCGTGGATGTTGATGTCGGTGATGGTCACGACCTCGTTCGATTCCACTCCCACCCCGCGTTCCTTGAGCCACTTGGTAAGGTGCTTCAAGTTCAGGCCGCGCTGGTCCCAGTCCTTTTCCGCCGGGGGCATGTAATAAACATCCACGCCTTCCTTGGTGGCGGGAAGTTGGGTCAGGGACTTGACATCTTTGCCCAGCAGGAGCTGGTGGAGCGAGCGTTTGGCATGGTCAGAGGCTCCGGCCATGAGGCCCGAGGGAAACAGCACGACCACAAGCGCGAGAACAACCATCACGGTTCGACGCGGATTGTTAAACATGTTTTCTCCTTTTCCCGGCGCCCGCCGGTTGGCTTGAACCTATTCGCAGAGGACGACGCGGTCTTCGTTGTCCACCTCGCGGAGGTAAACTTGAACGCTTTCGCTGGCGGACGTCTGCACGATGCGGCCGACGTAGGTCGCCTGGATGGGAAGCTCGCGGTGGCCGCGGTCGAGGAGAACGCAGAGCTCCACGCGGCGCGGACGGCCGTGATCGACGAGGGCGTCGAGCGCGGCGCGCGTCGAACGGCCGGTGTAAAGCACGTCGTCGACGAGCACCACGGTCTGGTCCTCAATACTGAAGGGAATGTAGGACTGCTCGACCCGCGCTTCCATGGCTTCCTTGCTCAGGTCGTCGCGATGGAAGGTGATATCAATGGAGCCGACCGGAGGCTTGATCTTTTCGATGTCGGCAATTTTCTGCGCCAGGCGCTCGGCCAGCGGCGAACCGCGCCGCCGCACCCCCACCAGGACAAGCTGCTTCGCGCCGTTGTTGCGCTCGACGATCTCGTGCGCCAGGCGCATGATCGTGCGGTCGATCTCGGAAGCCGACATCAACTGCGCCTTTTCGCGTGCGGAAGCCCCGGCGGAACCCGCCTCCTTGGAACCCTTCATGGCGGGATTATAGCATTCGCGGCCGGGGAGCGCCCGATGTTCGCGCCGCTGACAGGGGGACAGCGGAGATCCGATGCCGCCGCTATTTTGATTTTTGCCTTTGGATTTGCTGTTCCTGGTAAGACCGTCGGAGGTCGCGCACGTAGTGATCCGCTTCGCGCGTGGGCTTGGGAATGCGAAATCCGTCCACGCAGCGCTTTACGAGCTCGACGGCCGAATCGAGCGCGACGCGGTGGCCGGTCGTCACATAAATTGGCTTCACACCGTCGCGCGTGCGCAGGACTTCGCCCACTCGTTCGCCTTTGAACCACAGGGACGCCGTCGAGCCGGCTTTCCTTCCGGGCTCCTGGTGCTCCCCGACCAGGAGCGACTTGGCGCAGCCGATCGTGGGCTTGTCGAGCAGCACTCCGATGTGTGAGGCGATGCCGAAGAGGCGCGGATGAGCGCGCCCGTGGCCGTCAATCAGAATCAGGTCGGGTTCGGTCCGCAACCGCGCGAAGGCCGCGAGCAACGCGGGCCCTTCGCGAAACGAAAGCAGCCCGGGGACGTAGGGGAAGCGCAGCTTGCGCCGCGCCCGGCGCCGCTCGACCTCGACGAGTTCCGGGAAGCGATAGACGATCACGCCCGCCACGGCCACGTTCGTGGCAGGATCGAATGCCAGGTCCGCCCCCGCAATGTAACGAATCGGGCCGAACTGGTCTGTCAGAATCACTCGCTCGCGCAGGCGCTCCTGCTCGCGCACCGCCGCGCGCGGCGCGAGGTTCCAGCGGGGTTTGATGCGGGGTTTCATGGGCGCACAGAAGCGCCGCTCCAGGAGCGGCGAACTGCCTGATTCAAAAAATCGCCGGTCAAGGACCGGCGCTACAGCGCAATCCGGGCTTCACGCCGGTTGCTTATGGTGCTCGACGCCGGTGCCGGCGAAGGGCCTGGTGCGTTCGAGCAGCGCCGCCTGTTCGGCCTCCGGCATGGGCTTGAACGTCTTGGCAAGATAGACGTTGTAGTTGAGCCGCTCCAGGGTATCGCAGCCCGAGACAAGCACACTGATGGGTTGGCTCCAGACCCAGGGGAGCGCTTCCGCAACCTTCGCCACGCCCATCGAAACAATGTTTCCGAAGCTGAGCGTCTTCATCGCGATGACGCCGATGTTGCGTTTGACCGCCTCGTCGACCACTGTCTTGCGGAAGCTCTTGAAGTGCGGGTCGACGACGTTGATGGGCATCTGCACGGTGTCGAAGTCGTAGTGCTTGATAAACGCCAGATGGACTTCCGGATCGAAATGCCCGGTGACACCGATAAAGCGAATCTTGCCTTCCTGCTTCGCCTTCTGCGCCGTCTCCATCGCGCCGCCGGGGCCGAAAATCTGGTCGAGGTCTTCCTTCTTCATGACGGCGTGGAACTGCCAGAGGTCAAGATAATCGGTGCGCAAGCGGCGGAGGCTCTGCTCGAGCGTCAGGCGCGAGCCCTGGGCGTCGCGCTGGTCCACCTTGGTCATCAGATAGATGTCTTTGCGACGGCCCTCCAGCGCCTTGCCCATGCGCTCTTCCGCCCGGCCCGTCTGATAGCAATCGGCGTTGTCAAAGAAGTTGATGCCCAGATCGAGGGCGCGGTGAATGACCGCGATGGAATCCTCTTCCTTGTCGGGATCGCCGGCGTGATAGCCGCCCAGGCCCATCATCGTCACTTTCAAACCCGTGCGCCCCAGTGTGCGCATCGGGATCGGTCCCGCGAGCTCCGCGGCGCGCGCCACGTCGCCCCCCAGCTCGGCGAGCGCCGCCGTGGCCGCCGTCGCCGCCGCGGTCTTCAGAAACCCCCGGCGATTGAGTCCATCCCCGCTCATGTTTCCACCTCCTGAGAAGATGGGGCGATTGTCGCAGTTGCGCCTCCTGATTGCAATTGCAGGCTCGCTAAACCGAAAATCTTGGGCGTGCGTGGCCGGCGAAAATGGTGTAGGCTTTGCGCCGTCCCAGGACAGAGCTTTCTGCCAGCGAAAGAGTCGAGCGCATGAAACGCCTCAACTTTGAATTCAAAGCCCGCCTGAGGGACGAAGCCGCGGTGCGCGCCGCCCTCAAGCGGCTGCGGGCCCGTTACGTCGGCCGGGACCACCAGGTCGACACCTACTTCAAAGTCGCGCAGGGAAGGCTGAAGCTACGCGAGGGCAAGATCGAGAATGCCCTGATCTTCTACAACCGCTCGAACGCGGCGCGCGCCCGCCGCGCCAAGATCGAAATGGCGCTGCTGGCGCGGCGGAACGGCATGAAGGCGGTCTTGACGAAGGCCTTCGGCGTACGCGTGGTGGTCGACAAGCACCGCGAAATCTACTTCGTCGGGAACGTGAAGATTCACCTCGACCGCGTGCGCGGTCTGGGCAAGTATGTGGAGGTGGAAGCGCTGGCCCGGGATGGGAACCTGGCCCAGGCCCGCCGCCAGGCGCTCAAATTCCAGAAACTCTTCGCCATCAAACATTCCGATATTGTGGGAAAATCCTACGCGGACCTGAAAGGATTGGTCCATTGATTCATTGCGGGGCTTTACCTTTGACTGCACGCGTGCGCCGACACTTCAATGAGTCAATGAAACAATGATTCAATAAATCATTCCGGAAAACGCCATGGTGAAACCTGAATCGACTCTGCAACGAATTTTCCAGCGCATTGCGAGCGACGGCGAAGTCGCGTTGAGCGCGCTCGCCCGCGACGTCGGGCTCCGCCCTCCGACATTGGCCGGGAAGCTCCGCGCCCTCGGCCGGCGCGAACTGCTTGTCTTCAGCAAGGACCGCAAGCGCGTGGGAATCAACCCCGCTTACGGCTATGTGGTTGGAGTGGATCTCGGCGGCAGCCACCTTCACTACGCGCTGGCGGATTTTCGCGGCGAAATCTTCAAGGACACCACGGAAAAGGTCCGTCCCGAAGACGGCCCCCAGAAGATGATCCGGCAGATGAAGGAACAGATTCAGCGCCTGGCGAAGGAGGCGGGGCGCCGCAAGCTCCTGGCGCTTGCTGTCGGCGTGCCGAGCCCCGTCGATACCGAGCAAGGCATGGTCGCCTGGGCCAACAATCTGCCGGGATGGACGAACATCCGCCTGGGACGCGAGCTCGAGAAGGCCTTCCGCGTCCCCATCTTCATGGAGAACGACGCCAACATGGCGGCCATCGGCGAACACTGGAGCGGCGTGGCGCGCGGCGTGAAGAATTTTGTCTTTGTCGCGCTGGGCACCGGCATCGGGACGGGCGTGTTCGTCGACGGCAAGCTGCTGCACGGCCGCACGGGCTCGGCGGGCGAACTCTTTCGCATGAACGTCGAGTGGGAACGCTGGGAAGAAGAGTTTCCTGATACGGGATACTTCGAGAACTACGTCGCCGGGTTGGGCATCGCCGCGGCGGGCCGCAAGGCGCTGGGCGCTCCGCCGCCCGGAGACGCGGGTCTGCGCGAGGAGCGCGACGCCTATTTCGTCTTTCAGGCGCACCGCGAGGGGAATCCCCAGGCGACCGCCGTTCTGGAGCGGACCTTCACCATTCTCGGCGTGGGCATATCCAATGTCGTCGCCGTCCTCGATCCCGACCTCATCGTCTTCGGCGGTGGCATCGCGAAAGGCGCCCCCGACCTCATGCTCTCTACGGTCGAGAAAGTGGTCCGCCGCATCCAGAAGGAGATCACTCCGCCCTTCAAGCTCAGTTCCCTGGGCGACAAGGCCCAGACCTACGGGGCGATTGCCTCCGCCGTCACCGTGGCAGCCGAAAGGATCTCGGCGCGACTCCGGTAGGAAACTAGCTCGGCCGCAAGCTGGTTGCGGGCCGCTGGCGTAGCATATAAAACCCCTCTATCGGCCACGGCGGCCCGACAACCACAATTTACTCAGTGAGTTACGCATGAGACTGTCTGCCGGTCACCCAACCAGTAATCTCGCAGCCTACTGAATTCAAGGATGATAATTAGTCATTTTCAAGGATTGACCCCGCGAACGTCTTCGGGCACTCTGATGTTGCCTATCTTGGGGCTTGCCCTTTCGGGCGTCACATATAACTAAGCCTGCGTTGGGTGTTGGGTGCTAATAGAGCCGCCATCAAGGCGGCCATATTCATTTCCAGCCATGGGGTCAGCATGAAACACACGGTTGTGTTTTCGCTGGCCGCCGTCCT
>JBEKUI010000060.1:0-19062 GCA_049515175.1 Terriglobia bacterium | reverse complement strand
TGACGGGCAGGGCGTGGGGATTCTCGAGAGGGACGCTGCCCCAACCGGGAAAGTGCTTGCCGCACGCCAGGACTTTGTGGCGCTGCAGGCCACGTAGAAACGCGCCGCCGCATTCGGCCACTTGATGAGGATCCGAACTGAACGTGCGCGCGCCGAGCGTCTTCGCGGTGAAGGGTGTCGCGAGGTCCAGCAGCGGCGCGAAATCCGTGTTGAACCCCAGCAGACACAGAGCTTCTCCAATCAGGTCGCCGAGGCGGGCCACTGCCGAGAGGCCTTTCGCGCCGGCGGCACGCGGCGATGGCATGGGCGCAAGAAAGCGGGAAAGCGGGTCGTGGGTTCCCCCCTCTTGCCGCAGGACCAGGAAAGAAGGTTGGGGCAGGGTGAGAGCGATCCTGCAAAGTAATTCGCTGGTTGATTCTGCCGAGCGAGGAAGCGGCGCATCGAGCAGTACGCCGCTCGGAGACGAGTGGCGCAGCTGGGTCTCCAGTGAGGCGCTCCAACGATTGTCTGGGAGCCTCAAGAAAAAGAGTTGGCTGAGGTGGTGAGCCTTCATGACTTGATTTGCTTCTTCAATTCCGCCAGCAAATTCAGCGCATCAAGCGGTTTCAGGTTGTCGAGGTCGGCCTCGTCGATGGCGCGCACGACCTCGGCGTTGAGTGGCGTAAAGATGGTGAGTTGCACTGACGCGGGGTCGCGCGCGGTGCGGCGCGCGGTGAGCTTCTCGCTCAGCGTGTGTTCGCTCTGCTCGTGCCTCGCCAGGATTTCGCGCGCCCGCTCGATGACGCTCATGGGAAGCCCCGCCAGGCGCGCCACCTCGATGCCGTAGCTCTTGTCGGCGCTCCCCGGCTCGACTTTGCGCAGGAAGACGATGTTGGAACCCGATTCCTTGACCGACACATGATAGTTCCGCACACCCGGCAACAGGTCGGCGAGTTCGGTGAGCTCGTGATAGTGCGTGGCAAAGAGGGTTTTCGCCTGCGTGTGCGTTTGCAAGTATTCGACGACCGCCCAAGCGAGGGCGAGGCCGTCGAACGTCGCCGTGCCGCGCCCCACCTCGTCGAGCAGGACCAGGCAGCGCGGCGTGGCGATGTTCAAAATCCCCGCGACCTCGGTCATCTCCACCATGAAGGTTGACCGTCCGCGCGCCAGGTTATCGGAAGCGCCGATGCGGGTGAAGATGCGATCGAAAATGGGGAGCTTGGCGCGCTCGGCGGGCACGAAGCTGCCCATCTGCGCCATCAGCGAGATGAGCGCGGCCTGGCGCAGATAAGTGGATTTCCCGCCCATATTGGGCCCGGTGATGAGGAGAATGCGGTCCGTGGCGGAGTTCATGAAGAGGTCGTTGGGGATGAAGCGCCCGCTCTGCTCCGTCTCGCAGATGCGCTCGACGACGGGATGGCGGCCTTGCGCGATGAGCAGTTCGCCGTCCTCGGAGATTTCCGGCCGGCGATAGTTGCGCTCCGCGGCGAGCCAAGCGAAGCAAGCGAGGACGTCGAGCTCTGCCAGCGCCTGCGCGGTCTGGCGGATGCGCCGCGCTTCCGCGCCCACGCGGCGGCGAATGTCCAGAAACAGTTCGCGTTCGAGCGATTGCATCCGCTCCTGGGCTTCCAGGATTTTGGCTTCCAGCTCTTTGAGCTCCGGCGTGGTGAAGCGCTCGGCGTTGACCAGCGTCTGCTTGCGCTCGTAGTCGGCGGGTGCAAGATGGAGGTTCGCCTTGGAAACTTCGATGTAATAGCCGAAAACATTGTTGAAGCGAACTTTGAGCGAGGCGATGCGGGTGCGCTCGCGCTCGCGGATCTCAATGCCGGCGAGGATTTGCTTGCTGTTCTGGCTGAGGTTGCGAAGCTCGTCCAGCTCCGCGTTGTAGCCGGGGCGAATGAGGCCGCCCTCGGTGAGGAGCACGGGCGGCTCGGGATGAATCGATTGCTCGAGCAAGGCGTGCACGTCGGCGAGCTCATCCAGGCGGGAGTGCAGCTCCGCGGTGCGCGACGCGCCCAGGCGGCTGACAAACTTGCGAATGAGGGGCAGATGGGCGAGCGAGGCGTTGAGCGCCAGCAGGTCCCGCGCGTTGGCGGTGTCGAGCGTTACCTTGCTGAGCAGGCGCTCGAGGTCCTGCACCTTGCCGAGGACGCGACGCAATTCCTCGCGCGCAATCGTCTGCTGGGAAAATTCGCCGACCGCTTCCCAGCGGGCTTCGATTTCGCTGCGATCGATGGACGGCCGCAGCAGCCAGTTTTTGAGGAGCCGCGCGCCGAGCGAGGTGGCGCACTGGTCGAGCGTCGCAAGCAGCGTCGTATCGCGCGTGCCGCCGAACGCCGGCTCGAGCAATTCCAGGTTGCGTAGCGTGGCAGGATCGAGCACCAGCGAGTCCTGCTGCTCGAAGAAGTGAATCCCGTCGAAGTGGGCGAGCGAGCCGCGCTGCGTTTCGCGGACGTAATGCAGGATGGCGCCCGCCGCGGCGACGGCCAGCGGGTGGTCTTCCAGGCCGTAACCGGCGAGCGTCGCCACGCGAAACTGGTCGTGAAGCTGGCGCGCGCCGTATTCCGGATTGAACACCCAATCGTCGAGAGGGGTCTCGGTGAGACCTGCAATTTGAGATTTGAAATTTGAGATTGGAGATGTCGAAGCAGCGCCGGGCGGCCAGGCGCGGGCGCCGCTGGGAAGCAGGATTTCGCGTGGGCGCATGCGCTCGAGTTCGTCGCGCAGGCGCGGCTCGGCATCCGGACCGGCGAACTCCGTGGCGCGGAAGTCGCCGGTGGAAAGGTCGGCCAGAGCCAGCCCCATCGCGCCGTTGCGCTCGACCACCGCGGCGAGGTAGTTGTTTTCCCGCGGTTCGAGGACCTGGGAATCCACCGCCGTGCCCGGCGTCACCACGCGCGTGACCTCGCGCTTGACCAGTTTCTTCGCGACGCGCGGGTCCTCCATCTGGTCACAGATCGCAACCCGAAAGCCCTTGCGAATCAGCTTGGCGATGTAGCCTTCGGCAGCGTGGTAAGGGACGCCACACATGGGGATGGGCTGGCCCTTCTCCTTGTTGCGCGAGGTCAGCGTGATCTGAAGTTCTTTGGAGGCGACGATGGCGTCTTCAAAAAAGAGCTCGTAGAAATCCCCCAGACGGAACATGAGCAGGGCGTTCGGATGGCGCTCTTTGATCGCGCTGTACTGGCGCATCAAGGGGGTGGAAAATTCGCTCATGGCATGGCGGGTGCGAGGCCATTATGGTGCGCGGCCAAGCGGTTTGTAAACACGTTTGTCAGAAAGCTCTCAGCGGTCAGCGAACGGGAGACGGAAACTTATTGGCGGATCGCCAGTGGCTGATGGCTGAAAGCTGACGGCTGATGGCTATTCCTCACGCGCGCGCAGAATCCGAATATCCGGAAGATGGCGATACCGCTGCGCGTAGTCGAGGCCATAGCCGACGACGAATTCGTCGGGGATGGTGAAGCCGACGTAGTCGGCCCGAACGGGCCGGATTCGCCGCGAGGGTTTGTCGAGCAGCGTGACGACCTTGAGCGAGCGCGGCTTGTGGGCTTCCAGAACCCCGCGCAGGTATTCGAACGTCTGGCCGGTATCGAGGATGTCCTCGACGATCAGCACGTCGAGTCCGGCGACGCTCTGATCGAGGTCCTTGGTGATCTTGACGGTGCCGGACGACGCGGGACTTTCGCCGTAGCTCGTGAAGCTCAGGAAGTCCACAGTCACTTCGAGATCGAGGTGGCGAATCAGGTCCGCGAAGAAAATCCACGCCCCCTTCAGAATGGCGATCAGTCGCAGCGGCCGCCCGCGGTAATCGGCGGAGATTTGCGCGGCCAGTTCGCGCACGCGGCGCGCGATATCCTCCGCGCTAATCAGGACGTCCAGCTCGCTCCCGGGTGGAGAGGTTTTCATAACGTCGTTGACGGTTCACAGGGCATTTGCTAAATTGGAGAATGGCATTTTGACCAAAAGGAGATTCTGTGGCAAGTCACAAATCCGCGCTCAAGCGCATCAAGCAGACTCACGCGCGCACCGAAACGAATCGCGCCCACACCACCCGGCTGCGGCACCAGATCCGCAAGCTGCGCGCCGCCCTCGACGCCAAGGACAAGGCCACCGCGCAGGGGCTGCTCAAGCCGACGCTGGCCCTCATCGATCACTCGATCCGGAAGGGCATCCTCCACGCCAACACCGCGGCTCGATACAAATCACGCCTGACGCTGCGCTTCAACGCGCTCACATAGCTGTCCGCAATCAGCTTTCAGCGATCAGCCATCAGCATCCAGACGAAGGCCCACAACCCTTTGTTCCCTAGGGGAACAAAGGGAGAAGTACGAACTACGAAGGACAAAGGACTGGAAGCTGAAGGCTGGGATCTTCCTCACATCTCCGCGCTGACCGGCGCGGCACCTTCCAACGAATCGCCCACGGCTTCGGATTCCTTGCCGGTGATGATCTGCCAGATGAGAAACTCCAGCAGGATGCGGGAGTCTTTCCAGGAAGACTTGATGCCGAGGTCGGCGCGGCGCACGAAGCGCAGGGCCTGGGCCAATTCCTGGCGGGAATAGTTCCTGGCGGCGCGCGGGGCAATCTCCTGGGTGGAGTAAGGATTGGAAAACCGGCCCCAGGCGCCCCGGCCCGCGGGGCGTGCGGGGCCAGTCGCTTTCAGGGCCTGGCGGAAGAGGTCTCCGACGCACCACAGGATCAGGGTCTCGGGCTCTTTGCTCGAGAGAAGGGCGCGAAGCTGCGTGAGTGCGCCGTCAAATTTCTTGTCGGCGAGCGCCGCCAGCAGCTTGCCGATTTCGTGTTCCTCGCGGAATGAAACGAGAAGGTCGAGATTCTCCCGCCGAATCTGTTTTGCCTGGGGATCGGCGGTGAGCAGCTTCTCGACTTCGGTCCGCAGCCAGAGGAGATTGACTCCCGCCGACTTCCCTTCCCCGCCGGACTCCGCGCCGCCTTCGAAGCGCGCGACGATTTCCGTGGCGAGCGCCGGATCGATTTCCACGCCGCGACGCTGCAGATAATGCTTCAGCCAGACGGTGGCTTCGGAGCGCGAGAGGGGTTGCATTCCCACGACCTCGGCCTTCTTCTCCAGCAACTGGATGAAACGCCGCCGCCGGTCGGGCTCGACGGCCACAAAGACGACCGTGGCGAAGGGCGCGGGGTGGCCGAGATAGGCCTCCAGCGCCTCGTAGTCATCGTCGGTGACGCGCTTGAAATCGTCGGGATCGGAGAAGACGAAAAAGCTGTGCCCACCCAGCATGGGCATCTGGCTGGCGCCTTCGAGCTCGCGCTCCAGGCGCCCCGGCTGGAATTCGATTTCCGCCAGGCACCACTCGCGCGCCTCGGGGGAAAGCGAGGCCACAATCGCGCCGCGACACTCTTCGTGCAGAAAACGGTCCGAACCCCGGAAGAAATAGGCGGGTCCCGGCTGGCCTTTTCGCAGCAGCGTGATGAATTGTGCAGGGCCCATCATCAGGAGAAACTCACTTGCCCCGGAAACGCAGTTTACTGCGAAATGCTGCCATTTGTAACCCCCGTTTCGGCAGCGGTCAGAAGTTCTCGAGGATGGCGGTGACCAAGGTCCGGGCCAAGTCGCGGGAAAGGCGGTCCAGGGCGGGGTCCTCTTCTTCGAACAGGGTGGAAGGGTTCTGGCTGATCTGATACTCCTCGCGGAAAGTGTAGCTGTGATTCGAGAAGAGAACCTTCTTGGTGTGCTGGTTGACGAGGTCGATCTGGGCCACAACTTGAACCTGCATCGTCGTGGCGCGGCCGGTGGTGAGGTCGTAGGCAACCACGCCGGCGCGGACGTCCTTGATTTCCCCCTTCAGAACCGCGTCTGCGCCCGCGGGGTCCACGGTGACCTGATATTTGGTCCGCTCGATGAATTCGCGGGTGATGGCGGCGGAGACTTTCTGCTCGATGCGGTATTGATGGGTGGAGTTGGTAAAGATTGGGATGGCAATCGAGCGGACGTCCGGCGGCAGCCGGTCGCCGCGCCCCGCCACGTGATAACCGCAAGATACGAACGCCATGAGGCAAAGGGCAAAGAGCAAACAGTGAAAGCTGCGGCGCGAGGTTGGGCGGTTTGCGGTCATTGCTTTCGACGAAAGTGAGGGAGAGTCTTCAGCGCAATGTCGGCGGCGTTTTCCGCGGCCAGGCGGATATTATCCACCGCCGCCCAGATCCAGCAACCGTTGGGGCGGTCGCGGCCGGCGACGACGGCGTCAAGGAGAATTTCTCCCGAACCGGCGGCTTCGATGGGCGAAGGGGCCGCTTCGTTGTGCCGACGTACGGAGGTTCCTTCCCCCGCGAGCGCCGCACTCACTGCCTCGGCCGCCGCCGGCTGGTCGAATTCGACAAATACCGAGAAGGCGAGCGAGTAAAACACCGCAACCTGGCAGAGTTGCAGCGCGGGCATCGGAACGCGGTCGCCCAGATATTGGCGAAGCTGGTGCCGGACCCGGGTATCGAGTTCGTTGAGCTCAGCATTGTGTTTCCCGGGCAGCCGGGGGAGCACGTTGAAGGCAAGCTGCGCGCCGTATACCTTCTGTGGAATTTTCTGGAAGGTGAGGAGGTTCAGGGTCTGCTTCTGCAGCTCATCGACGGCTCGCGGGCCTATTTCCGACGCCGGGAAGAAAACTTGCGCCACGCAATTCTTCACGGCAAAGCGCGCCGCCAGGCGCAGCAGGAGGGTGCTCAGGACGATGGCCGCCGGGTGAGGCGAGACGCGGACCTGTGACAGCGCCGTCGATGGCGTGGCGGGGCCGGTCCCCTCGAGGCGCGGAACGCTCAACGGGGCGCCTGGCATCTTGCCCAGGGCGCCGGCGGCATCAATGACCAGGCAGTGGGGGGACGGCGAAGCGCTGGAATCCGCGGCCAGCCCGGCGGCTATGAGGGCGCGCCCGAGCAGGGAGGTTTCCCCGGCCTTGGATCGCGGCCGGGCGGCGAAAATCAGAAGGTCCAGACTGCCCGGGGCGTCTTCTTCGCCACTTGCCTCGAAACCCATCCCCTCGGAAAGGTCGAGAACCGGCAGGTCCGGTTCCTCCTCCTCGGCTTCAAAGGTCGTGAGACGCGAAATGGCGAGGCCGCGCTCTTTGAGAACTCGCAGAATTTCTTGTCCCAGGAGGGAGGAGGCGCCGGCCAAGCCGACCCGGTAGCCCGGCGGGCTGGGGCTCATGAGGCGTGCACCTCTTCCGGCGCGTGAGGATGGGGCCGGAGCCGCGACGTCAACCGGCCGATGGGACCCGAGAGGCCGTAAGTGAGCGCGATGGCCAGCAGCACGGATTCCGAGAACGCCCACACCGCATAGACGATGAGGCCGATCAGGACGATGGCCACGTAAGGCCGGCGGCGGCGCAGGTCAAAGGCCTTGAAACTGTAGTATCGAACGCGGCTCACCATCAGGAGCGCCGTGGCGGAAACCACTCCCAGCCACACGACGCCGAAGGCCCACTCGTTGACGGGGTACTTGGCCCAGTGGACCAATGCCGCCAGTACGCCCGCCGCCGCTGGAATCGGCAGGCCGATGAAATACCGGCGATCGCTCGATGACTTGGAGCTATCGATATTGAAGCGGGCCAGCCGGGCGGCGCCGCAAATCACGAACATAAAGGTGAGAATCCAGCCCAGTTGGCGGAAGTGTTCAACCAGTTGCGACCCGTAAACCTCCTCCACGGGCCGCACACCCCAGGAGTAAGCCAGGAAGGCGGGCGCGATGCCGAAGGTGATCACATCGGCCAGGGAGTCAAACTCCCGGCCGAAGTCAGACGTGGAATGGGTCAGCCGGGCGATGCGCCCGTCCAACCCGTCGAACAGAACCGCCCAGCCGATGGCCTTGGCCGCGCTGTCGAAGGGCACGCTGCTCAAAGCGTCGCCGATGCCCGCGGCCAGCATCTGCGACCCCTTCAGCGTGGAGAGGATCGCAAAGTACCCGCACACTAGGGTGCCGACCGTAAACAAACTGGGCAGCAGGTAAATGCCCCGGCGGAACCGTCCGTGCCGGGGGGGCTTAGAATTGGGGTCTGGTGTATCCAAGGATGTCACTCCCTGCCCGGATATGGTCGCCCACTTTGACGCGGATTTCAACTGCGGGATCAACTAGAACGTCCACGCGGGAACCGAACTTGATCAGGCCCACGCGTTCGCCGCGGGCGAGTGCGTCGCCGGGCCGCTTCCAGAAGACGATGCGGCGAGCCAGCAGGCCGGCAATCTGCTTGACGACGACCACCCCGTCGGGACCTTCGACGGTGAAGACGTTCTGCTCGTTTTCGATGGAGGCGCGCTCCAACGAAGCGACGTGGAAGGAACCTTTGTTGTAGGTGACTTCGCCGACTGTCCCGGTAATGGGCGAGCGGTTGACATGCACGTCCAGAGGCGACATAAAGATGCTCACCCGGCGCACCGGCCGGCCCGCGAATTCTTCTTCGACAATCTGGACGACGCGGCCATCAGCGGGAGAGACCAGCGCGCCGGGCTCGGAGGTGATGGCGCGATCGGGGTCGCGAAAGAAGTTCAGAACCAATAGGGCGAGAACAAGGAAGAATGCGGCGGGGAGGTACAACTTGAAGCCGATCAGCCCGCCGGTGATGAGCACCAGCGGCAGGCCGTACCAGTAGCCCTCTTTCACCATGGACGCTTGGTTTCTTTCTGCAGGGAGGGATCTTTAGGGTACACTCACCCCCTCGTCGTGGCGCCCGAGTGAATTCCGACCCTCCAGGGGCGCTCAGAGCCCAGCCAGCATCAGTGTTTACGCCGTGCGCGCTTTATGAACCAGGATTTCCATCTGGTCCTTGGCACGCAGCTTGAGCTTCTTCAGCCGAACCTCTTCCACCTGCTCTTGTTCGGAAAGGAATGATTTGGCGCTTAATTGTTCAAGCTGGGTGGCGTAGCGGGAATGCTCTTCACGAAGGCGTTGATACTCAGGACTCTCGGCCATCAATTGCTCCCGGATGGCCTCGGCAAGGCTGCTCACGGGTGGGTCACCCCCTGTCCTTATGATCACGCAAGGGTCAGGCTAGCACAGCCGCTATCTCGATTCAAGGGGGACTCGCCGGCCTTCGGGTCAAAAAAGAAACCCCCGGCGGGCGGGTTCCCGCTCGGGGGTTTGGGTGACCTGCCGCTCAGCCCTGAGGAGCTCGGTTACTGCTTGCTGGGCGTTGTTGCCTGCTGGCCATCCTTCTTGCCTTCGGTGGCACCCTTCTTCTTGGAGTGCTTCGTGTGGGCTTTGCCCTGCTCGGTGGTGGCAGCAGCTTCCTTCGATTTCTTGGTATGTTCCTTGGCGAACATCGGCGCGCTCAGCGAAACGGCGATGGCCAGAGCGCTCAGCGTGGTGATGACTTTCTTCATGGTTGTATGTCCTCCTGTTGAATTCGACCTCACTCGTCAAGAAGCAACTCTGAGACCATCGCGACAAACGTTTCGCCCGCGACCATTAAGCCTTGTGATTCCTATCACTTACCGGCCGAATGTTCCACGTGGAACATTCGGCAGAAGTCCATAGAAAATATACGGCTTCGTGCACTCTCTGCACGAAGTGGTCGAGGTCTGCAGACCAGCTCGCGTCGACAAATTGCAGGATTGCAGGGTCCTCAAATGGGAGACAGCACCGTGGGTGGGTAAAGTTCCATGGACAGGACCAGGGCGGCCTCCGAGGGTTCGCGATAGTAGTCTTTCCGGATCGAATGAATCGCGAAGCCGACGGAGTAATAGAGCGATTGCGCCGCTTTGTTGGTGATCCGAACTTCCAGGAAAACCCGTTTGGCGCCGGCCTCGAGCATTCGGTCACGGGCAAGTTCGAGAAGTGCCCGGCCGATGCCCTGCTCGCGATGGTCAGGGTCCACCGCCATGTTGCGGAGCTCGACCTCGTCAATGATGCGATGAAAGGCCGCGAAGCCCAGAATCTTCGGCGGGTCCATCGTCGGCAGTTCCGCGACCAGCACTTTGCCGCCGGGATCGTCGATCAGTCGCTCGTAGTCGGCAGCCAGCCAGCGCGCTACCTCCGGGCACTTGTGCTGAACGGCGAGGATGCCATGAAGATCGTTCTTGGTGGCGAGGCGGGTTTTCACGAAAGATTCATCCCTCGGCGATCAGCCTGCAGTCTGGCACACGTGCGCAAGCATCCATCTTCGTACCCTCGAGCATCGGCGCAGTGATGCGTTTGCCGCGCATCGGGCGTCGACGAAAATCCGTTCAAGCTTTCCAATTCAACTCCGCGTCCAGCCGGCGAATGTAATACGCGTCGAGTTCAGCGGGCGACTGAGGATGCGCTTCGCTCAAGGCACGGAGGCCAAGCCGGGCGATGGCGTCGAGCAGTGTCCCGGTCACGCTCTGCCAGCGGAGCTGCTCCGGCAGGCTCGCGCGCAAACTCAGTGCGGCCTGATCGTGAGCGCGCACGATGCAGGTTACGTCGCCATCGTCATCGAGCCGCTGCGCGAGAAAATCCTTCAACGCTTCGGGGTTCAAGACCAGCCCTTCGCCGGCGGAAGCAAACGCCGAGCCGCCCGTCCGGCGGAAGTCGCCCAGATAGAACTCGCCGCGATAGGCGTTCAGAATCGGCACGGCGTATGGGCTCTCCGGCTGCGCCGTCTCCACCAGCGCCTCGAGGACGGAGACGCCCCTGGCCGGCCGCCCGAACGCCCTGGCCCAGGCCTGCGCCGCGGCCAGCCCCACTCGAATTCCGGTGAATGACCCGGGCCCATTGGCCACTGCATAGAGTTCGATGTCCGCCTGGCTCTGGGGGGCCGCGCCATGGCGCGCGCTGACGTCGCGCACAAGCTGCTCGACCATCTGAAAGAGCGCCACCGAGTAGCGGTTCGTGGGGCCCTGGCTGGAGACGTTGGCGAGGCATTCATCGTCACGGTAGAGGGCCGCGCCGCCCGCTTCGCTCGTTGTGTCAAAGGCCAGAACCAGCATTCCGAACCATTATACGGCAGGTGCTCCCGCCGCCCTTCCGACGTCAGATGTCCGAAAGCTCTTCCTCACTCAACCCGAAGTAGTGGCCGAGCTCGTGGAGGAGCGTGGCGCGGATCTCCGAGCGAATCTCTCTTTTCGTCCGGCACACCGCCTCGATGTTTTTCTGATAGATTTCGACGCGGTCCGGCCCCGACGACTGGAACGTCGATTTCTCCGTCAGCGGAACGCCGTGGAAGAGGCCCATCAGAGAGCGGTCGCGGCCTTCCTCCCCGCGGGGCCTGTCTTCCACAACGATGGCGACGTTACTCAGCCGCTCCCGAAAGACCCTGGGAAGCTGAGCCACGGCCTCGGCAACGATCCGGTCGAATTCTTCGCGATCCATCGCAGCGCCCAGAGTTCGCGCGCTTCCGCAAGCTTGCCCGGCTGATCCGCGCGCCCGAAAGGTCAATCCGAGCCGTATGTTACAATGAATGTTCTGCCATGCAAATGACGAGCTCAGGGGAGTGGGCCATTCCGGCTGCGGCCGTTCCGACAGGGCGTGAAGTGTGAGTAAAACACTCTCTCCCGCCGCACGTCCGTTGGAGCTGACCGAACTGCTCACCTTGTTGCTCGAGGCCGGCGAGAGCGCGAACTCCACGCTCGACTTCGACGAGCTCATGGTGCGCATCGGCGAGCTCGTCAAGCGCGTGATCGACTACGAAGTGTTTGCCATTCTCCTGCTCAACGAAAAGCGGCAGGAATTGCGCGTGCGCTTCAGCCGGGGCCACCCCGAGGAAAGCGTCAAAACCTTGAGGATCAAGGTTGGGGAGGGGATCGTCGGGCGCGCCGCCGCCACGCGCCGCTCCGTCCGCGTGGGCGACGTTCGGAAGGATCCTGCCTACATCCAGTCGCTCCCCTCGGTGCGCTCCGAGCTGTCGGTTCCCCTCATCGCCAAGAACCGGCTGATCGGCATCGTGGACCTGGAAGCGCCCTGGCCGGATTTCTTTACCGAGCAGCATCAGAACCTGCTGGAGCTGCTAGCCGGTCGCATCGCCATGGCGATCGAAAACGCCCGGCTCTACCGGCGCAGCGTCCGCCAGGCGAAAGCCCTGCAACTGCTCAACGAGATCAGCCGCGAGCTGAGCTCGGAGCTGGTCCTCAACCGACTTCTGCGCAAGGTGGGGACTCTCACTAAACAGCTCATCGACTACCATCGCTTCACCATTCTGCTGGGTGACGAGCAATCCAAAAGCTACAACGCGGTCATCTCCCTCAAGCAGGACGAGCGCCTTCCCGACCTGTGCAGCGTGTCGTTTGAGCAGGGGATCGTGGGCGCCGCCGCCAGCCTGCGGCAGGCCGTGGTCGTGCCCGACGTCAGCAAGGACGCGCGCTATATCAGCGTCAATCCCGAAACGCGCTCGGAGATGACCGTGCCCCTCCTCTATCATGACCGGGTGATCGGCATCATCGACCTCGAGAGCCCGCATTTGAACTACTTCACCGAGGAGCACGTCCGGCTTCTTTCCACGCTGGCGCCGCAAATCGCGGTGGCGATTGAGAACGCGCGCCTTTACGACCAGGTCGTCCGCAGCGAGGCGCGCCTGGAACGCGATCTGGCGCGGGCGCGCGAGATTCAGCTCCACCTGATGCCGGCGCTCTGCCCGGTCATCCCCGGCCTGGAAGTCTGCGCGCGCTTCCTGCCCGCCCGCGAGCTGGGCGGCGACCTCTACGATTTCCTGAAATACGGCAAGGACCGGCACCTCCTGGTCATCGGTGACGTGAGCGGCAAAGGCGCCCCGGCGGCGCTCTACGGCGCAATGACGCTGGGCATTGTGCGCAGCATGGCGCCCCTCCGCCTGCCGCTCCCCCAAGCGCTGCGGGAGCTGAACCGCATGCTCGTCGAGCGGCGCATCGAAGGCCACTTTGTGACGCTGGCTTACGCCCTTTGGGAGCCGAGAACGCGCGCCCTGCACCTCGTGAACGCCGGCATGCCGCTGCCTGTCCTGGTGCGGCGCGGGCATTCACGCGTGATCCGCGCCGAGGGTGTGCCGTTGGGCCTCCTCGAAAATGTGGATTATGAGGCGACCTCGGTGACGCTGGAGAGGGGCGACGTGCTCGCCTTCTTTTCCGACGGCCTCATCGAAGCGGCGAACGCCAACCACGAAGAGTTTGGCGCGCGCCGGCTGGAAAATGTTCTTCGCGAGAACGCCTCGCGCCCGATCAGCGAGATTCTGGAAAAAACGTTTGCCGAGATCACGCGCCACGAAGCCGGAGAGCCGCGACGCGACGACCAGACCTTACTGCTTTTTCGCGTCCGCTGAGGAGCGGGCTTGGGGCGGTTGACTCAGCCGCAGTTCGGCCAATGACAGCAAGCCACGGACAACGCGCAGCAAACAACTGACCCATGGAATCCTTTCACTATCAAGCCGACCAGCTGCATTGTGAGGCCTTCCCGCTAGAAGGCGTGGCCGGCCGCTTCGACACTCCCACTTACGTGTACAGCCGCAGCCGCATTCTGGAAAACTACCGGCGGCTAGCCGCGGGCTTGGCCAACATTCCCAGCCTGATCTGCTATTCCGTCAAGGCGAATTTCAGTCTGAAGATCTTGAGCCTGCTACGCGAGGCGGGCGCCGGCTTCGATATCGTTTCCGGCGGCGAACTGGCCCGCGTGCGTCGCGTGGGGGCTGATCCCGCGCGCGTCGTCTTCTCCGGCGTGGGCAAGACGGCAGCGGAGATCGACGCCGGACTCAGCGCCGGCATCCTGATGTTCAACGTGGAATCGGCGGGCGAGCTGGAGGTCATCGAGCAGCGCGCCCGCGCTCTCGGCAAGGCCGCGCCGGTTTCGATTCGCGTCAACCCGGACGTCGTCGCCGAGACTCACCCTTACATTTCCACCGGCCAGATCGTTCACAAGTTCGGCGTGCCCAGGGACGAAGCCGTCGAACTCTACCGCCGCGCAGCGCGTTCGGAGTGGCTGCGGGTGCGCGGCGTTGCCTGCCACATCGGATCGCAAATTCTGGAAGTCGAACCTTTCCTCAAAGCCCTAGATGAAATTCTGCAAGTCGCGCGGGCGATTCGTGGCGAGGGCCTCGCGCCGGAATTCCTCGATATCGGCGGCGGCTTCGGGATTCGTTACGCCGACGAGCAGCCGCTGGCGCTCGATCGACTCTTCACCAGCCTCGCCGAGAAATTGCGCGGTGGGCCACATCGCCTGATCATCGAGCCCGGCCGCGCCATCGTGGGCGACGCCGGAGTCCTGCTGGCGCGCGTCCTTTACGTGAAGCGCAACCAGCAGAAGAACTTCATCGTGGTCGATGCAGGAATGAACGACCTGATGCGCCCCACCCTCTACGGCTCCTACCACGAAATTGTTCCGGTACAGCGCCGCCCGGCGGAGACGCTCACCGCGGACGTCGTCGGACCGCTCTGCGAGACCGGCGATTTCCTGGCGCAGGACCGCGCCCTGCCCGACGTCCAGCCCGGCGACCTGCTGGCCATCCTTACCACCGGCGCCTACGGTTACGTGCTCGCTTCCAACTACAACACCCGCCCGCGCCCCGCCGAGATCCTCATCGACGGCGACCGCGCCCAACTCATCCGCCCCCGCGAACGGCTGGAAGACCTGATGGCGGGAGAAGAAATCGAGTAGGCAGAAGGCAGTAAGCAGAGGGAAGAAAGCAGTAAACGCAAGCAGATCTACCCCGCACCTTGGAGAGGCCCTTCTGACGGACACCTGGCGGAAGACATGCGAAGTCCTTGCCCTGGCAGAATCAGGGACGTGGTGAGGACTGGGGATGACCTTCGTGTTTCTCTTCGATGGTGAAGAGGGCAAGTCCCTCCGAAAACGGATCGACGAGTTCGTACTTGATCTGAAGCACCTCTCTGCCTGCCTTGTCGATGAATGAAGTCTTTCGCGCAGTCGCCACGACAGCCATACCTTCGGAGAAAAGGCCCGCATAATCAAATCGAGGTTGGACCACAAGTCGTCCCGACGTGTCGATGTAACCCCACTTTCTGCCGATGTTAACTGCGGCGAGGCCTTCCGAGAAGGGCTCCGCCCACTCATACCGAGGTTCGATAGCCATCTTACCCGACTTGTCGATGTAACCATACCGATAGCCGAATGGCTTGCCCGCGTTTACAAGTGCTAGGCCATCGGAGAAGGGCTCGGCCCAGGTTCCGGGGACTTCGATGATGACGTTGCCTGTTTTGTCGATAAATACAATCCTGTGGCTGATTCCGCCGACGGCGAGTCCTTCGCTGAACGATCCACACCAGTCCAATTTGGGTACGAGAACGGTGTCCCCACTGTGGTTTATGAATCGGTATTTGTCCTGAAACAGCACCCGTGCCAAGCCTTCAGAGAATGGCTCTGCCAAGTCGAATTGCGGTTGGATCACCATTCTTCCTTTGCTGTCGATGTAGCCCCACTTTCCATTCATGGCGACTGGCGCGAGCCCCTCGCGAAACTGTTCCGCCTCCATATAGGTGGGTCCGATGACGACGTTGCCGCTCTTATTGATGTACCCGTGTTTGCCCTTTATTCTGACGGGTGCCAGCCCCTCCGAAAACGACCCCGCCCAATCAAATCTCGGCTTGATAACTACGTTTCCTGTTTTGTCTATATATCCGGATTTGGGGTTGATTAAGGAATAGGTCGTTGCGAATCCCAACGTGCTGACGACAGCCGCGAGCGCAACGAAGAGCGCGCCCCAAAAGGAGGGTGAAATCCAGCGACAAAGGTAGAACTCCTGCGCAAGCTGGATTTTGGGGCTTTCTCCATAGCGGTTGATCGTGCTGATGACTTCTGGCAACATCGAGAGACCCGCTTTCATTCCTGATGAATGTCCACTGGCTGCTGCATTCTTCCTACCTCTCTCCCCACTTGAGTTTCTGCCGCAGGATTTCGAAATAATCTTTGGTGGGGGGCTGGACGATCTCCACATAGGAGGAGGCTTTGCGCAGGCGCACGCTGTCGTCGCTGTGGCAGGCGAGGCCGACCTGGCCATCGACAGTCAAGTAGGCGGCTTCGCGCTGGCTTTTGACCGTGATCTCGATTTGCGCCGTGTCGGGCAGGACGAGAGGGCGGAGGGTGAGGGTGTGCGCACAAATGGGCGTGACGATGAAGGCCGCCACCGCGGGCGCGACGATGGGGCCGCCGGCGGCGAGCGAATAGGCCGTCGAGCCGGTGGGAGTGGAAACAATCAAGCCGTCCGCTTTGTAGGTGGAGATCAAGCGGCCGTCCACGAGGACATCGAAATCGAGGATTCGCGCGATCGCGCCCTTATTCAGCACCACGTCGTTGAGCGCCAGAAATGACGAGATAACTTCGTCGGCGCGCACCAGCTCGCCTTCGATCTGCACGCGCCGCTCGATCTGCGACTGGCCGGCGAGCACGCTTTCCAACGCCGGGTAAATATCGTCGCGGGTGATCACGGTAAGGAATCCCAGCCCGCCCAGGTTGACGGCCAGAAGGGGTACGGGCTTTCGATTGAGTGCCCGCGCTGTCGCCAGCAGCGTCCCATCGCCGCCCAGCACGACGAGCAAGTCGACCATGCCGGCCATTTCGTTGCGGCTGACCGGCCGCGCCGGGCTCTCGACGATGGAGGCGGTTTCCTTGTCGATGAACACTTCAATCGCGCGCTCGCGCAGCCAGGCGATGAGCGGCGGAACGACTTCGCGGATTTCCGTTTTCTTGGGTTTGGAAACGATGCCGACGCGTTTGATGGGCATAGGTACAACCTGAGAGGGTAGCCCCACGGCTCCTCCCTACAACTTCGGGAATCGAAGCGCAGTTATTCTAGGCGTGTTTTCCCCAAATTGCATAGAGGAAGAACTCCCGGTTGCCGCCCGCGCCGGGCAGAGAGCTTTCGGTGGAAGCCACCTGGCGGAATCCGAGCTCCAGCAGGCTGCGCGAAACCTTGGCGATGGCCTCCTGATGAAGCCGTGCCTCGCGGACGATCCCGCCCTTCCCCACCTGTCCGCGCCCAGCCTCGAATTGTGGCTTCACGAGCACCAAAGCCTCGGCGCTCGCCGCGAGGAGCGGGGGCACGGCGGGAAGAATCTTGGTGGCCGAAATAAACGAAACATCCATCGTCACCAGCTCGACCGGGCTCCCCACCTGCGCGGGAGTGATATAACGCGCGTTGGTTTTCTCCAGCACTTTTACGCGCGGGTCGCGGCGCAACTTCCAATCGAGCTGGTTGGTTCCGACATCCAGGGCGACGACCTGCGCGGCGCCGTGCTGGAGCAGGCAATCCGTGAAGCCGCCGGTCGAGGCGCCGATATCGAGGCAGATCTTCCCTTCCGGATCCACGCGGAAGTGTTCGAGTGCGCCTTCCAGCTTGATGCCGCCGCGGCTCGCGTACCGGGGCGCTTCGCCTAGAATACGGAGCGTAGCTTCGGCCGCCACCAGCGCGCCACACTTCTCCACCTTCTGCTCGCCGGCCAGCACCTGGCCCGCAAGAATCATCGCCTGCGCCTTCTCGCGCGAGTCCGCCAACCCGCGTTGGACGAGCAGATGATCGACGCGAAGTTTCGCCGCCGGGCGGTTTCCCATGCCACGAGTAGCGTACTGCCAAAAAGGTCAGAACGAAAGGCGCGAACAGGGAAACTCATTTGTTTTTCCTCGCCAGATGCGATAGGAATGCGTGGGAAACATAGCATCGTGGAGGGAATAGTTATGAAATCCTCACGCACTAATTCCGCCAAACATATTTCCCGGCGCAAGTTCCTCGCCGAAGCGTCCACGGCGGCCGCGGCCTTGACGATCGTTCCGCGCAGCGTTCTCGGCGGGCCGGGTTACGCGCCCCCGAGCGCGCGGCTCAACGTTGCCTGCATCGGCGTCGGGTCGCAGGGCACGCGGGTGATGATGGAATTCCTGCCGCACGCCGACATCCAGGTCGTCGCGGTCTGCGACGTCAATCGGGAGTCGAGCAATTACTCCGAGTGGGGCGACAACGAAATCCGCGACAAGGAGCGCGAGTTGCTGGGCAACGCGAACTGGGGCGCCGACTGGAAAGGTTGCGTTTGCGGGCGCGAGCCGGCGCGGCGGCTGGTCGAGGCCTACTATGGCCTCAAGACGCCCTCCGGCCAATACCGCGGCTGTGCGGTTTACAACGACTTCCGCGAGTTGCTGGAAAAAGAAAAGGACATCGACGCGATCATCATTGGTACACCCGACCACGCCCACGCGACGATCTCGATTGCGGCGATGAAGAAAGGCAAACACGTTTTCTGCCAGAAGCCCCTCACGCATTCCATCGCCGAGGCGCGCCGCGTGGCGGAAGTAGCGCGGGAGACGAAGTTGGCAACGCAGGTTGCCACGGGCAATCAGGCCTCCGAGGCCACTCGCCTGCTTTGCGAATGGATCTGGGCGGGCGCAATCGGCCCGGTGCGCCGCGTCATCAATTGGTCGAGCCGGCCGTTCTGGCCGCAGGGGATCGAGCGCCCGGCGAACGCGGAGCCCGTGCCGGAAGGGCTCGATTGGGATCTCTGGACCGCGCCTGCGCCGCCCCGCCCTTACAATCACGTCTATCTGCCCTTTGTGTGGCGCGGTTGGTTTGATTTCGGCACCGGGACGATCGGAGACATGGGGTGCTACAGCTTCGACACGATCTTCCGCGTACTGAAGCTGGGGCCGCCCACGAGCGTGGAAGCGAGCTCGACGCTGGCCTTTAAAGAAAGCTTCCCCGCCGCTTCCATCATCCATTTCAAATTCCCGGGACGCGGCGAGATGCCTCCCGTCAAGCTTACCTGGTACGACGGCGGGCTTAGGCCGCCTCGCCCCGACGAACTCGAAGATACGCGCGAAATGGGCGAGGAGAAGGAAGGCCTCTTCTTCATCGGCGACGCGGGGACGATCATGTGCGGCTTCACCGGTGAAAATCCGAAGCTGATTCCCGAATCAAAGATGAAAGCCTTCCAGCCGCCGCCCAAGACCCTGCCGCGCTCGATCGGGCACGATCGCGAATGGATTGAGGCCTGCAAAGGCGGCGCGCCGGGAGGAGCGAACTTCGGCTTCTCCGGGCCGATCACGGAAGCGCTGCTGCTCGGCAACGTCGCCCTGCGCGCGGGAAAGAAAATCTACTGGGACAGCTCCAACCTGAAGATCGTTAACGCTTCGGAAGCGCAGCAATACGTCGCGGACACCTATCGCCCCGACTGGACGTTGTAGGGGCGGGACGGCGGAGC
>JBEKUI010000059.1:0-19106 GCA_049515175.1 Terriglobia bacterium | reverse complement strand
GAAACGCCCGCGCCGGGCATAATCCTCGTTGAGGAAATGCATCAAATCGTCCAGGCTGTGCCGGCTGCCGCTTTCGTGGCGAATCAGGAGATCGAGCAGGAACCCCAGGAGCTCGCCCTTGTTGTAGTAGGAAATGCTGCGGACAGGAAGAAGGTAGTCGGCGTATTTCTCCAGCCAGGCCTCGCGCCCGGAATCCTCGACGCTCTGGATGTTTCGCGCCGGAGCATCCTCGAGGTTTTTGATTTCGCCCGCCAGGCGCGCCAGGAAGGTCTCTCGCGGCACCATCCCGGCGCGCAGGAGAGCGTACTCCGAGAGGGTGCTCGTCACGCCTTCCGCAAACCACAGGTCGCGCGTGTCGTTCCCGCGGACGTAGTCGATCGGCTCCAGGGTCTGTGGGCGGATGCGCTTCACATTCCAGGCATGGAAAAATTCGTGAGCGAAGATTGACTCGACTCCCGGCCAGTTGGAATGGCACTCATCCGCCGAGACCGTGATGGCCGCGCCGTCGCGGTGCTCCATCCCTCCCCTGCCGACCGGCGAAACGTGCACCAGAAACGTGTAGCGCGCAAAGGGCACGTCTTGCATCAAAGAAGTCTCCGCGTCAGTGATCTTGCGGAGCGACTCCAGGAGCTTCCCGCTGGAGCACTCGTTCTCGGCGGCATCCACGACGACGCGATACTGCGCGTCCTTTTGGACGTAATCATACTCGCGGAAAACGCCCGCCTCGGCAGGGCTGTCGGCGAGTTCGTCATAGTTCCTCGCTTCAAATTCATCCGGCTGCTGCGCCGACTCCAGCAGCGTCGCCAGCTTCCAGCCCTCCGGCAAAAGATACTTCACGCGCAAGGCTCGCGCGCGATCCTGCGGCAAATACAGGAGAATCATCGCCGGATTGAGATAGGCGTGATGCTCGCTCAAGACACTGGAAAAGACTCCTTCGTCGTCGACGTAGACCGAATAGCGGACCTCCAGCTTGTCGCAGTTGCGCTCTCCGCTTGACCAGGTGTAAAGGTCGCGGCGCACGAGTTGCATCGGCTGACCGTCACACTGCGCGTTGAGGCCGCGCATCCAGCGCACAAAATCGCGAATCTGATAGAGCGCGTTCCAGGCGGGGTACTGAACCTCCGTGCCGGCCTGGGCGTCGGGGATGGTCATGCCGACGCGGACCAGGTGCGAGGCGGGTGAGCGCAGATCGATCTCATAGGCGACTGGCGCGTCCGCCCCTGGCGCGCGCGATGCGCCGAAGGTCAGAACGATTCCGAGAAGAGCGATGAAAGAGCGCGTGGCTTGCAGGCAGATTCTCCCTTTCTATCCCGCTTTGTGAAAGCGCCAGCGGTAAAACAGCCCCCCGCAGGCGATGGTGAGCAATCCCAGCAGTGAAGCCTTGGGACGAAAGGCCAGCGTGGATACCAGCATCCAGCCGCTGGAAGTGATGAAAAGCACCGGCACGAGCGGGTAGGCCCAGCTTACCGCCGGTAGGCGTTTCCAATCCGGGCGCTTACGAAGTCGGAAAATTCCGGCGGCGGCAATCGTTGTGAAGAGAACCAGGGCAAACCCCACATAGACCATCAGCATTTCAAAAGTTCCTGTCAGGGCCAGGAGCGAGGAGGCCGCCGCCTGATAAAGAATGGCGCGCACCGGTGTCCGCCAGCGCGGATGAACGCGCGCCGCATCCGGGAAAAAGCAGCCGTCCTTTGCCATGGCGTAGTAAATGCGCGGACCCACCAGCGACATGGCGCTGACGCAGCCAAACAGCGCCAGGGCCATGACGCCGATGAAGAATCCGCCCACCTGCGCGCCGAAGAGCGCGTGCGCCGCCGTCGCCCCCACCGCTATGACACCCTTGAGCGATTCCAGAGGAAGCGCGTAGATGAATGCCACGTTCAGCAAGAAATAGAACAGCGCCACGATCGCCGCTCCGCAGAGCAGCGCGCGCGGCAGAGTTCGCTCCGGGTCTTTCATCTCTTCCGCCACGTAGGTCGCCGCGTTCCACCCGCTGTAGGCAAACATTACAAAGACCAGCGAGGCGGCGAATTGCGCGCCCACCCCGTGATGGGAAGTGCGCGCCGCCTCCATCGACAGGTGGTGCCAGTCCCCGGCTCCTACGGTAAACGCCAGGAGGAGAAATAGCGCCAGCACTCCGAGCGTCGTCGCGCTCAACCCGCTCTGAAGTTTCGCGGCGACGGAGACTCCCAGGATATTCACGAGCGCCAGTCCCAGGATCAGCCCCACCGCCAGCAGCGCCCCGGGAGAAAGGTTGAGGAACCCGAGGGCCAGCCTCCGGTCCCCGCTCACGCGCAACATCGGGACGAAGGCGCTCAGATATTCGGAAAACGCCATGGCGCTCAGGGCCACGGGCGCGGCAAATCCGGCGCAGAACGACACCCAGCCGCTCATGAACCCCCAGGACGGCCCCCAGGCTTCGCGCAGATAAACATATTCCCCGCCTGAGCGCGGGAAATTGATTCCCAGTTCCGCGTACGAAAGGCAACCGGCAATTACCATGACCGCGCCCACCAGCCAGATGGCGAGGACCAGCGACGGCCGCCCCAGGTCCCCGGCGAGGAACCCGGTCGTCGTGAAGATTCCCGTCCCAATCATATTGGAGACGACCAGCGCGGTGGCGCTGATCAGCGTCAGTTCCTTGCGAAGCGTCGGCGGATTACTCGTCATCGCTCTCCAATTCTCGCTTGCGGCGCCAGCGGTTCATACCATCGAATTCGACCCCGGTCAATTCAGTCCTCGTTGGCCACCTCCGGCTCGACAAGGTGCACTCGCGCCTGTAGAATCCAAACGTGAAAGCATAACGCAGGCAGGGAGTTCAGTAATGACTTTAATGCGGCGACGACGGATCGCAGCGCAATTTCTTGGTTTCATAGTTCTCGCGACGGCGTTGGCCATCGCGCGCCCCGCGCAGGAGGCACAGCCCACCGAAAGCGATCGCAGCGACCGCCTGGCGCCCTTCGTTCCCACTCCCGAAAAAGTCGTCGCCGAAATGCTGACCCTTGCCGCCGTCGATAAAACCGATCGCGTTTACGACCTTGGTTCCGGCGATGGGCGCATCGTGATCATGGCCGCGCAGAAGTTCCACGCCGAAGCCGTGGGCGTGGAGCTGGACGACGATCTCTACAAGCAGTCGATGGAGCGGATCGCCGCGCTGAAGCTCCAAGACAAGGCCAAGATCCTGCACATGAATATGTACAAGGTCAGCCTCAGGCCCGCCACCGTGGTGACGCTCTATCTGCTGACCAGCGTCAACGAGCGTTTGAAGCCTATCCTGGAGCGTGATCTGCGCTCCGGCTCGCGGGTCGTGACCCACGACTTTCAGATTCCCGGCTGGACGCCCGAGAAATCGTTGATTGTGATGTCCGAGGTAGGCATCAGCCACCAGCTGTATCTCTACGTGCGCCCCTGACGCCCCCGGAACGCGGAGGGTGACATGCAACTCCACCTTCCTTCTCAATCATGCCTTCGTGCTCTCCTTCTTTCCTCCCTGCTCTTCGTCTGGGGAGCCGACCGCTCTGCATTCCGCGGCCTGAGCTTGAGTCAGGCTTCCGAACGCGGTGACTCCGGAAGCCAGCGCGCTGCGCGCGAGAGCATGGTTCGCGAGCAGATCGCCGCGCGAGGCGTTCGCGACACGCGAGTGCTCGCGGCGATGCGCAAGGTGCCGAGGCACCTGTTCGTCCCCGCGGAGATGGTGCCGTCCGCCCATGCGGACCAGCCTCTGCCCATCGGTCATGGTCAGACCATCTCTCAGCCTTACATCGTGGGCTTTATGACGGAAGCCTTGGAGCTCAAGCCCCGCGACCGCGTCCTGGAGATTGGCACGGGTTCCGGTTATCAGGCCGCGGTGCTCGCGGAGCTCGCCGCGGAAGTTTTTTCGATTGAGATCGTGGAGCCCCTGGGGAAGGAAGTTGCCTTGCGCCTGCGGGACCTCGGTTATTCGCGGATCAAGCTCCGCATCGGCGACGGCTACCGCGGCTGGCCCGAAGCCGCGCCTTTCGACGCCATCATAGTAACCGCCGCGCCGGATCATATTCCTCCCGCGCTCGTCGACCAACTCGCGCCCGGGGGGCGGCTCGTGCTGCCCGTCGGCCGATTCTTTCAGCAACTGGTTCGCGTCCGGCGCACGCCCGGGGGGATCAAGCAGGAAGAATTGCTCCCCGTGCGCTTCGTGCCTATGGTGGGTGAGGCGGAAAAACCGGGCGAATGAGCAGCGCGTCAGGAGCGGAAGTGATAAACGCCGTCGGCGATGAATTCCGCCGGGCCGGTAAGAGTCACTTCCCCTCCCTTCGGCCAGGTAACCGCGAGCGTCCCGGCGAGCGTTTTCACTTGCACGTTGCGTCCCGTCCGGCCGTTGAGGATTGCCGCCACGACTGCCGCGCAGGAACCGGTCCCTGAGGACATCGTCACGCCCACGCCGCGTTCCCAGTAGCGGACCTCAATGTTCTTGCGGGAGAGGACGCGCACAAATTCCACGTTGGTCCGGTTCGGAAACGCCTCCATCCTTTCAACCTCGCTGCCCAGCTTTTTCCAATCGATGCTTACGAAATCATCAACAAAGATCGAGCAGTGCGGATTTCCCATCGAGGTCACGGTCACCGGCACCGGGCCGCCTCGCGTTGGGAGCGGGAAACCCACCACCGGATTGGACCCTTTGACGCCTTTGAATGGAATCTTCCCCGGCAAAAGGATGGGACTCCCCATCGCAACACGAAACTGCCAGCGGCCGCGCTCTGCCTTGATCAATTCGAGGGATTTGACTCCCACGACGGTTTTGATCTTGAGCGGATCGCTTTCGCATCCGGCCCCCGCCAGGAAAGCGCCGGCGCAGCGGATGCCGTTGCCGGACATCTCGGCTTCGCTCCCATCCGCGTTGAAGAATCGCAGCTCGGCGTCGATCCCTTTCTCGCGCGCCGGCCCCAGCACCAGCAGACCATCCGCGCCTACACCGGTGTTGCGGCGGCAGATCCCACGCGCGAACGCGCTCACCGGCGCACTCAGCGCTTTGGAGGGCACAACGATGAAATCGTTTCCCAGGCCGTGAAACTTGGCGAAGGGAATTTCCCGTTTCATGATTCTCTCCGAAGCTTCGAGCGTTCAGATTGTTTCCGATGGCCTTCCGGCCAGTCGTCGCTCATTGTGGTTCTCTGTGGTACACGACGAGCTGCCCTTCACTCGGCACCTGCTCCTCAAATACAACCACAAATCTCTTGAACGCCTCGGGGTGGGCGCGCATGAGCCAATCAACCGGCTCATCGCTGCCCCGCACAATCCATTCGACGAATTTCTCCGGCTCGCGGCTCACCTGGGTCCAGAGGTCGTGGTTCGCGTCGCTCAGCGTCTTACGATACGGAATCCCGAGCGCTGGAAGGACGCAAGGCCACTTCCCCGCCGCCATGAGGATCGTCTGCCCATCGTATCGCTCGCGAAGAAATTGCGTGAGGTCCTGCTGGCGACGGGAGTGGCAGGGCGTGTTGAGCACTCCCTCCTTGGCGATAGCCAATTCCTCAGCGCCGTGGGCCAGCGTCGAAGCATACTGCGCCACGAGGATCAGGAGCAAGATCCCCATCATCAGGGCGCGTGCCTTCCTCGAGGCCGCGGGCACGAGGAAAGAAGCAAGCAGCGCCACAGCGGGAAGCATTTCAATCCCCAGCCGCAGATTCCAATAGGTGTTGGGAAAGAGCGTGGGAACGTAGAGGGGCACCGCGGCGTGGGCCATCGATTGGATGTGAAACGGCAGCGGGACCAGCAACAGCAACGCCGCCGCCCGGCGCCCGCGACGCAGCCCGTCCACCCCCCAGGCGATCAATCCCAGCAGCGCCAGGACGAGCGGCCAGACACCAATCACGAGTCGCAAGTCCTCCAAGTAGTATCGCGCGGAAATAATCCGGCTGCCGTCGGTGGGAAATCGAAACGCGGTCGTCGCCAGTTGGTGTTCGTAGATTCCCTTGGCGGAGAAAGGGCCCGTGTAGAACTCCAGCGGGTTCCCGAACCGGTAAGCATTGTGGAGGAGCCAGAGCATCGGCCCTGCCCCGGCAATCAACGCGAAAAGCAGCGTCCTTCGAAGACGATTTCTATCCTCTCGCGCCAGGAGCACGAAGAGCGCGGCAAAGGGCAGCAACGACCAGCATTCGTAGCGCGTCAGCGTTCCTGCGAATCCTGCCAACGCAGCTCCGACCCAGGCGGCGGTGGAGCCAGTGCGCCAAAAGCAGAAAAGCGCAAAGACGAGGAGGACCACGCAAAGAAGCGCCAGAGGCTCGGTGAGCGGCGTGCTCGCGAGATAGAGCATGTTGGGACAGAGCAGGAATGCGGTCAGAGTCACCGTCGCCGCCGCCAGACTTCCGTTCATGGACAGGGAGAGGCGAAACAAGGTCCATGCAGCCAGCATGAAGGCGACCGTCGAGACGATTCCGCCCGCGAGGCCGGTTCGCCAGAGAAAGTCATTTTGGGCGGGGAGCGCCATCAGGAGGTGAGGGATGGGAAGCCAGACCGTTCCGATTTCCGCGTAACCGGGCGTGAGGGAATCGATGAGGCGGCGCGCCCCCTCGAGATGGGCCATCGAATCGCCATAGATGTTGATAAGTCCCCGAGAGTAGAAGGCAAGAAGGCTTCCCCCGGCCACGGTGAGGATTGCGGCCCAGGCGGCAATTCCCGCTCGCACGTCGGGCCGTTCGATGGCCGGCGCGCTCGCGGCAGCGGGGACGGAATCTTCAGGCATCGAAATGGGCGAGGTTTTTGAAATCTCGAAAGCGTGCGGCGATCTGCGCGGGGTCGAGGCGCAGCAAACGGCCAAGTCCGAAATCTTCCACTGCGAAGCTGGCCATCACCGATCCGTAGATCACCGCGCGCCGGAGGTTGTTTTCAGCAAAGTCTCCGGTCTGCGCCAGGTATCCCATGAATCCACCCGCGAAGGTATCTCCGGCGCCGGTCGGATCCTTGACCTCATCGAGCGGGAGTCCCGGCGCGGAGAAGATCGAGTCCTGCGTGTAAAGGTTGGCGCCGTACTCGCCCCGCTTGATGATGAGGACACGCGGTCCCAGACCACGAATCGCCGCTGCGGCGTACTTCAGATTCTGGGCGCCGGAGAGCAGGCGAGCCTCGGTTTCGTTGATCACCAGGATGTCCACCGCCGCCAGGGTCTTCTTGAGCTCGACGGGCTTGCCCTGAATCCAAAAGTTCATCGAGTCCAGTCCCACCGCCCGTGCCTGGGGAAGTTGTTCGCGGACGTGAAGTTGCAAGACGGGATCGATGTTGGCGAGGAAAACGAATTCGCTGTTGAGGTAAGAGGCGGGAATCTTGGGAGCAAAGCGCTCGAACACGTTGAGCTGGGTGTCGAGCGTGCGAGCTTCGTTCATCGCGCCAGCGTATTCGCCGCTCCAGCGAAAGGTTCTGCCGGCGGCGCGCTCCAGCCCCGTCGTGTCGATGGCCCGGTCCTGAAACACCTGCATTTGCGCGTCGCCGAAATCTTCCCCAACCACCGCGACAACCCGCACCGGAGCAAACCAGCTCGCCGCCACGGAGAAGTAAGTGGCGGCGCCGCCCAGGATATCTTCCACTTTGCCGTGCGGCGTGCGAATCGAATCAAACGCCACAGAACCCACGACGAGCAATGACATGCCTCGGTCTCCCGCTTTCAGAGATACGACAATAGCTACGTGAGATACTTGCCCACGAGGAGATTCAGCTTTTTTCGCGTGCCGGCAGGGATCTTGCGCCGATCCGTAATCACGGCGTGGGCCAGGGCGCTCCCGCACTTGCAGTCCCGCGCCCGCGGCATTTCCCGGACCGCGTTGCGAATAATGTGCTGGGCGTTCTCGGAATTGCGGTTCAGGTAGTCGATGATCTGCTTCACGGTGACCGCGTCATGCTCAGGGTGCCAGCAATCGTAATCCGTGACCATCGCCAGCGTGGCGTAGCAGACCTCCGCCTCGCGTGCCAGCTTCGCCTCCTGCAGGTTGGTCATGCCGATGACGTCCATCCCCCAGGCGCGGTAGGTGTGTGATTCGGCCTTGGTCGAAAATGCCGGCCCCTGCATGCACACGTAAGTCCCGCCGCGATGGCAGTTGAGGTTTAGCCCCGCGCAGGAGCGAGCCAGCACTTCCGCGACCTCCGGGCAGACCGGGTCGCTGAAACCGATGTGGGCCACCAGCCCACCGCCAAAAAAGGTCGAGGCGCGGCCGTTGGTGCGATCAAAGAACTGTGACGGAAGCACAACGTCGAGCGGGCGCATGTCCTCGCGCAGCGATCCCACGGCACTCACGGAGATGATGCGCTCGACTCCCAGTTTCTTGAAACCGAAAATGTTGGCGCGATAGTTGATTTCGGAAGGCATGAGCACGTGCCCGCGACCGTGACGCGTGAGAAAGGCAACTCGCCGGCCTTCCAGAGTCCCCACGACGTAGACATCCGAAGGCTTGCCAAAGGGCGTGGCGACGCGCACTTCCTTTTTGCGTTCCAGGCCCGGCATTGTGTACAGCCCACTGCCACCGATGATTCCGATTTCTGCGCTCGTCATAATCGAATGATCCGCTCCTTCAGGCCACCGGCGATACAACGATGGCGCCGTTTCGTTCACTCAGTCTTGCCCAGGCCATTTCCGGGTCGTGGGGGAAAATCACAATGCTTCCGGTCTCAATCAGCCGTGGCAACATGCGGTGCCGGCTGGCCAGCGTCTCCATCGGGTAAAGGTCGAAGGCCATGATCCACGGATAGGGCAGGTGCGCCCGCGTGGGCACAAGATCGCCCAGAAAGCAGGCGCTCTGGCCCTCCGATTCAATCCAGACGCATTGCATGTCGCGCGTGTGACCGGGCAGCACTTCCACGCGAATTCCCGGAACGATTTCGCAGTCGCCTTGCAGGAATTCCGTCTGCGCCTCGGCGGGCCGGAAGAATTCCGGGTGGTAGCTTGCCACGTCCCGCTGGCTGGGATGGAGGGCGTGATCCCACTCGCCCTGCTGGACGTAGTAGCGAGCGCGCGGGAACGTGGGCACGACACTTCCCCCCTCGCGCCGCGTATTCCATCCGCAGTGATCGAAATGAAGATGTGTGTTAATGACAATACTGACGTCCGCGGCGCTCAACCCCACCCGCTCGAGATCGGCGAGGAGAGTTGTTGTCTTGTCGATGCCGTAGATGTCCTGAAACTTGGGCTCAAACTTGTCTCCGATCCCTGTCTCAATCAGGACGTTATGTTCCCCTGCCCTCACCAAGAGACAATTCAAGCCCAGGCGCACTCGATTGCGTTCGTCAGCGGGCAGTTTCTTTTGCCAAAGCGCCTTCGGAACCACTCCAAACATCTGGCCGCCATCCAGCGCCAAGGTTCCGTCGGAAAGCAAATCCAATTGGAACTTCCCCAGTTTCATTTCTGCCCCGTCGCCGTCCCGCCCGCCACGTCTGCGCTTCTTTCTTCCACCAATTCGATCAGAACTCCCGAGGCTCCAGCAGGATGAAGGAAGGCAATCTGTTCGCCGCCTGCGCCGCGCCGCGGCTTGCGGTCAATCAGGCGAATGCCGTTCCGCTCCAGTTCCGCAAGTTTTTCGGGTAGGCGCGCCACCGCGAACGTCAGGTGGTGAATTCCAGGCCCGCGCTTGGCGAGGAACTTCGCAATCGGCGAGTCCGGCGAAGTGGCCTCCAGCACCTCGATCCGGATCTCACCCAGCTCGAACACTGCCAGGCGCACCTTTTGGTCCGCGATCGTCTCGCGCGAAATCGGAGCGCAGCCGAGAATCTTTTCGAACGCCGGCAGGGCGGCGCTCAACGACTCCACCGCGATGCCGATGTGATGAATCTTCATACTCGCCGCTCAGCCGCTTCTCTGGCGAAATTCCGCGATGAGCTGATCGACCACGGAATGAGGATCGCTCTGCCGCGCAAGGAGGGCCGCGAGATGGGAGTCCATCGCGCCCTCGGGGAGTCCCGCCAGTGCGGTCTCAAAAAGCCGCTGGCGAAGCAATTCCAGCAACCTTGCCCGCCACTGCTCACGCTGCCGCTCCTGACGCAGGGAGGATTGCTCGCTGCTCTGGCGAAATTGATCGAGGGCTTCCCGAAGTTCTTCGACGCCTTCGCCGGCTGTGGCGACCGTGCGCAAGACCGGCGGTTGCCAGCCTTCGACTCGCGGAGCGAGCGAAAGCATTGCCGCGACTTCCTGTTCCACGCGCTCCGTTCCCGGCCGGTCGGCCTTGTTGATCACAAAAAGGTCGGCGATTTCCATCACTCCGGCCTTGAAGGTTTGAACCTCATCGCCCATCCCGGGCACGAGCAGGAGGATCGTGGCATCAGCGTGACGCGCCACCTCGACTTCATCCTGGCCGACTCCCACTGTTTCAATCAATATGACCCGACAGCCAGCGGCATCGAGAATCGTCACCACGTCCTGTGCGGCGGGGGCCAGTCCGCCCAGATGCCCGCGGGTGGCCATGCTGCGGATGAAGACTCCTTCATCCGCAAACAGGGCCTGCATCCGGATGCGGTCGCCCAAGATGGCTCCGCCCGAAAACGGGCTGGAGGGATCAACGGCCACGATTCCCACGCGCGTTCCCTTGGCGCGGTACGAGCCTGCAAGCTTCTCGACCAGTGTACTCTTTCCCACGCCCGGTGAACCTGTGACGCCGACGATGAATGCGTTGCCGGACCGTGGGAACAGTCTCCTGAGCAACCCGGCCGATTCCGGCGCGTTGTTTTCGACCGACGAAATGGCGCGCGCGATGGCGCGGCGGTCGCCGGCGAAGATTCGGTCTGCCCAGAATTGTTCCCGGTTGGTCATGCCGGAAGCCAAAGTTGCGAAGGTTTGCTGGAGAAGTTCTGCCACCCTGCCGCGTTCCAAGAATAGATATTAAGAAGCCCCTTGATTCGCCCGGCTGCCGTCGCGTGCCCTTCACCAAAAAGGCTATACCACATCCGGAGGGCCGTCAAGAAAAGCGGCCGGACCCGCCCCGCCCCCACGTGTCCGCTGTGCTAACATGATTTTCGTGTCCGGCAACTGGCGTTTTGCCTGCCTTTCTTTGAGTGCAGTCCTTCTCTGCGGTTCGGTTCCCGGCCGTCTTGCGGCTGCTCTTTCGTCAAAAGAGAAAAGTCCCGAGACGGCAACCGTTGAGCTGCATGCGGGGCAGGCGGAGTGCCACGTGGAGATTGACGCCGACGCGCCCTCGAAAACTGCTGCGGACGGTTCGCTGATTCTCGAATCCGTGGAACCGGGCGATCACTACCTTCACGTGAGTTGCCCGAACAGTCCCAGCAGATCCATTCTGATTTCGCCCCGCGCGGGGGAGACTCTTCAAGTCAATGCCGCTGAGAATGCGGCCTCACCGGCGGCGGGGCTGGAACCTGCAGAGATCAAGCAGCGCCTGCTCGCCCACATTCAGGAATCCATTCAGCTCCGGGCGCGGGGAAGAATTGAAGAGGCGGCGGAGCATCTGCGGGACGCCCGTCAGCTGGACCCGGAGAATTCCGACCTTCACCGCGAACTGGGGGTTACGTTCTTACTGGGCAAGGATTGGGAGCGGGCACGGATTGAAATGCTGGAAGCGATCCGCTACGACCACGACGACGCGGAGGCCTACAACGGCCTGGGCTATGCCCGGGAAAAACTCGGCGACATCCAAGGTGCCATCGAGTCCTTTCGTACGGCGATGCGCCTCGATCCCGGCGACTCCACTTACCGCAGGCACTACTTCGACGGGCTGGCCAAGCTGGCAGCCAAGAATGCGGAGAAGAAGAAGTAGGCCGCAAGGAGCCGATTCAGACGACGACAGTCTTAGGCAATGCGCGCAGGGACTCGCGCAACACGTGCAGGGCGCGCTCGCATCCAGCGCGGTCCACGTCGCGATGGGTCACCATGCGAATAACCTGGGCGTTCACGGCGTTGGCGAGGACTCCCTGCGCGGCCAGGCGCTTCGAGATCTCGGACGCCGCGAGGCCCGTCCCGGTCACATCGAAGAAGAGGATGTTGGTCACGACCTTCGCGGGATCGATTTGGATGCCGGGGATTTCCGCCAGTCCATTCGCCAATAGCTTGGCGTTCTGGTGATCGATTGCCAGGTGCTGGGGACCCTCCTCGAGCGCAATCAGTCCCGCCGCCGCCAGCACTCCCGCCTGACGCATTCCGCCCCCCAGCATCTTGCGAACCTGGCGCGCCTCCTCGAAGAATTCCTTGCTGCCCACCAACATTGAACCCACCGGCGCGCCCAATCCCTTCGACAGGCAGAACATCACGGAATCGAACTTCCGAGTAAGATCGATCACGGACTTTCCAAGGGCCACACTGGCGTTGAAAATCCGTGCGCCGTCCAGGTGAACGGGCACGCCCGCGGCATGCGCATGGTCGCAAATCCCGTCGCTCACATCCTGCGGATAGACAGAACCGCCCGCGAGGTTCGAGGTGTTTTCGAGTGAAACTAATCCCGTCCGCGCGCGATGGTCGCTTCGCCCGCGCACTTCGCGCGCGATCAACTCCCAGCTCAGGATTCCGTCTTCTGCCCAGAGAGGCCGCACCAGGCAGCCCGAGAACGCGGCGGTCATGGCCATTTCGTAGTTGTAGATATGGCCGCGCTGCTCGCAGATCACCTCCTGCCCGTGGCGCGTGTGCACTTTGATGGCCGCTTGATTGCCCATGGTGCCGGAGGGAAGAAACAATCCCGCCGCGCGCCCGAAGATTTCCGCCGCGCGCTCCTGCAGCCGGTTGACGGTGGGGTCCTCGCGGTAAACGTCGTCGCCCACCTCGGCTCCGGCCATGGCGCGCCGCATCGCCGGCGTGGGTCGGGTCACCGTATCACTTCGCAGGTCCACAATAGATTCGCTCATCGTCGTCGCTCTCAAATTCTCTCCAATTCGCTGACCGTCCGCTCGTTCTTGACGTTGCCGGTATTCAGAGTGGCCTTTGGCTCAAAGAGCAGAATGTGCGCTTCGTCTTCGGCGACTGGCTTGTGCTCCATGCCCCGAGGCACGATGAGGAACTCCCCCTCGTCGAGCCACACATCCCGGTCGCGAAACTGAATCAGCAGTCGGCCCTTGACCACCAGGAAGAGTTCATCCTCCTGCTCATGGTGATGCCAGACGAACTCACCCTTCACTTTAACCAGTTTGACATAGGCGTCGTTCAGGTCGCCCACAATCTTGGGGCTCCAGAACTCCTGGAATGAGTCGAACTTATCCGCCATGCTTACCTTCTCGAGAGTTTTCCCGTGGTGAAGTGAGGCGCCCATTAAACCTCCTCGTGGGTAGCGAGAAATTCCTGGAAGACCTCATTGGAGACTAAATACGCACTGTCCGCAAGCCGGACCCAATCTCCGTCTCTTTCGATCAAACCGCGCTCGCTGAGGAACCCGATGATAGATTCCGTGCGCCCGACAGGCTCAGGACCCCACAGCTTGCGCGCTAAAGAAAGATCGACTCCCTCCGCCTGGCGGAGTCCGAGGAAAAAGAATTCCGCGAGCTGCTCATCCTGGGAAAGCGGTGAGCTTCGCTCGAAGGGGGGCTTGCCCGCTTCCAGCCGAGCCTGGTATTGCGCAGGGGATACTTCATTCACCCAGCGCCGCCCACCGTCGAAGGAATGGGCGCCCGCGCCGAGGCCCACGTACGGCTCGCGGCGCCAGTACTTGCGGTTGTGGCGCGATTCGCGGCCGGGCAGAGCGAAATTGGAAATCTCGTACTGGAAGTAGCCTTCCGCGCGTAGGAAGGAGCGCGCCCGTTCGTAGGCATCCGCAACAAAGTCCTCGTCGGGCACCGCGTCAGCGTGATATCGCGTTCCGTGTTGGATGACTTCACCGCCCAGCCGGCTCTTCTCATCCACTTCGAAAATGTAAACGGATACGTGCTCCGGCCGCACCCGGGCCAGGGTCTCAAGCGTCGCTCGCCACGAGTCAGCGGTCTGATGAGGCAAGCCGGCGATTAAATCGAGGCTGAGGTTATCAAGGCCTTCGCGCCGCGCCGCGGCGATCATTTCGCAAGTTTCTGCAGCGCTGTGGAGCCGGCCGACAGCACTCAATTCGCGGTCGCTGAAACTTTGTGCCCCAACGCTCAACCGGTTCACGCCCAGGGCGCGCAGGTCCTTAAGCACCTGCGGCGACGCAGAACCTGGTGTCACTTCCATGGTGAACTCATCCAGATTGTCGGTACGAAGACGGCCCCGCAACGCTGTCATCATCCGGCGTAGCCGCTCGATTCCCACCAAGGGAGGCGTGCCACCGCCGATGTAGAGCGTGTCAACGGCGAACTCCAGGATTCGCGTCCCAATTGCGTTCCTTCCATAGAAGTCGCCCAATCCACGGATTTCGCTCTCGACCGCCCGGCAGTAACCGTCGAAAACGCCGGCGGGAGAAACTCGCGAACTGAAATTGCAGAAGCTGCACTTGGAGGCGCAGAACGGGATCTGAAGATAGATCCCGAGTGTGGGGGCAATCTCGGATTGGTTTGGCGGATTTGCGTTCACAAAGGCTGTTCGCTAATCAGGAACGACCTTCACGCGCAGATTGCGCCGGCGCGGGCCGTCGAATTCGCAGAAGAACACACCTTGCCAGGTTCCCAACACCAAGTGGCCGTTCTCGATGAGGAGAGCCTTGGAGCAGCCAATCACCGCCGCCTTCAGGTGCGCATCACAGTTTCCGTCATGGTGGTGGTACGTCGCATCCTGAGGAGCCAGCCTCTTCAAGAAGCTGTCCAGATCTTTCTGCAAGGCCGGATCGTCATTCTCGTTGATGAGGATCGCGGCGGTAGTGTGGGGGATAAAGAGATGACACGTCCCGTTCGCGACGCCCGATTCCGCAACCAGTTTCTGCACGAGTCCGGTGATGTCCTGGAACTCGACGCGCGAGCGAGTTTCCACCTGCACGTTGTGCGATGAGGTCGTGCCTGCCGACAATCCGCGATGCGAAGTTTCCATGGGGAGCTTCATCTCCTTTGGGAGTGGCCGGCCGCGTCATGCCTGACGCGGTCTCCTGCGCTCAAGTTTCCGATTATAGCAGACCTCCTGAATGCGCCGCCCCCAGCGCGCCAACGCGACACGAGGCCAGCAGACATAGAATTCGTGAGGGCGGGGTCAGTAGAGGAGAACTTGATGGTCGGATGATTCGACGCGAATTTCATTGAGGATACGATCGAGCAGCGCGTAACTCGCGCGCGCCAAAAAGTAGACGCCGCACACCTGCCGTTCCTGGAGATCCTTTTCCGGGTAGAGTAATCGCCGGACCGCCTGCTGATGCCGTCCGAGCAGTTCGGAGCGCTGCATGGCCGCGCGGCTCAGCTTTCCGCGCACGCGCTCCAACTGGTACTTCATTTTCTCTTCGGAGTTTTTCAGGCTATCGAGGAGAGTCGGGTCGAGGCTTTCAATGTCTTTGCGCAAGCGTTCCAGAAGTGCTGTCAGTTCCCGCTCGCTCTGGTCGAAGCGTTCCGTCCATCCATCCGCCAGACCTGCTAGGGCGATCTTGCCGTTCAAGTGCTCTTCGCCCTGCCAGACGTCTTCCACGGTGATTTTGTATTTCTCGAGAAGGCGCTCGGTCCTGGGGTCGAGCAGAGTAAACCCCGCCCGCGGAAACACCACGGGCATCGGGCGGCCGAAGGCGGCATAGATCGCCTGCGCCTGGCCCAGATAGGCCAGCTCCGACGGGCCGGCGACGTAAGCAAGCGTCGGCAGCAGAGCGTCCTGCACGATCGGACGCATCAGGACATTCGCGGAGAAGCGAGAGGGTTCGTTCGCCGTCAGAGTCTTCAATTCCGCCGTGGAGAAGCGAGCGCCATCCTCCCGGATGAAACCGTCACTGTTCTGCCGTAGCACCAGACGGTCGCTGCCCGCCAGCAAGAAGAGCAGCGTGGAATCATCGGCCACATGAACCTGGGCGTGATAGCCACTTTCCTCGAGCTTCCGCGAACGATCCAGCAGTTTGCCACGGAAATCAGCCGACCGCTCCACTGCCAGGGAGCACGCTTTCGCGGACAACTCGCGAAGGCCTGGATCGAAGGCGTCTACCAGAATTACTCCCCAACGTCCGAAGAGGCGGGCCATCAACCGGCCAAAACCCTGGGTCCAGGTCTGGCCGGGCTGGTAGCACTCACGCAAGTCCTGCATCAAGCTGGCGCGGCTGTCGCCGATGGGAAGAACTGCTTCGAGTTGATTCAGAGTTTCAGCGACGCCGGCGGTCAGTTTCGTCAGACCCACCGGTGATTTCGGCGAGGGCCGCTCGCCGGGGTCGGCCAGCGTCACGCGCGCGTATTCGTCATCCAAGACCGCCGCTTGTGAGACCTCTTCCAGATCGTGATCCTCGGTCGCCAACCAGAAGACGGGCACGGAAGGCAAGCCCTGCTCCGACAGCCACTGGGCGAGACGTATGACAGTCAACACTTTGTAAAGCGTGAAAACCGGCCCCGAAAACAAGCCGACCTGCTGCCCGGTAACGACCGCGAACGTTTCCTTGTGTCTGAGGCGCTCGATGTTGTTGAAAACCTCGGGAGGGCTGCCGAAGGATTGGTTCTGCTTTGCCAGAACGTCAGCGAGCTTGCCCCGCTCACCCTTCTGCGCGGCCAACTGCGATGCGACCGCCTGGTAACCGGCGAGGCTGAACGGGGAAGCGGTGAAGAACTCCGCCACTCGATCAAAGTCGTAGAGGTAATCGAGCAAGAGCCGCGACGATTTCGGAACGCGTGTGTAGGGAATCGCCATTCGGGAAGACCAGAGTTTCATCGTACACTGGACGCGCCATCCCGACAATCCTCTGCATGCGACCGAGATGGTCAAAGCACCCGGAGGGACCAATTGGGCGCGTGTGATCTGTTGGTCCGCGCAGGACATTTCCTATGTTGGAGTGTGGAGTGAAACCATGGCTGAGATGAAGATCCTGTACCTTTCGAAGGCCAATGTGGAAGCGATCAAGCTCCCCATGGGCGAGATCATCGGGGCGCTGGAAAACATGTTTCGGGAGAAGGGCGAGGGCCGTACCGAGATGCCGCCCAAGCCGGGAATTCACCCGCGACGTGACGCCTTCATTCATGCCATGGCGGCCTATATTCCCAACATCCAGTCGGCCGGCTTGAAGTGGGTTGCCGGCTATCCGCAGAATCAAGCCAAAGGTCTTCCCTACATCAGCGGACTGCTCATCCTGAACGACCCCGAGACCGGATTTCCGATCGCGGTCATGGATTGCACCTGGATTACCGCCCAGCGGACCGGCGCTGCGACGGCGCTGGCGGCGAAATACCTCGCTCGCATGGAAAGTCGTACGGTGGGAATCGTTGCCTGCGGCGTCCAGGGACGAAGCAATCTCGCGGCGCTGGCCTGCTGCTTCAAGATCGACAAGGTGAAGGCTTACGACATCCATACTGAGGTCGCGCGCCGCTTTGCCGCGGAGATGGCAGAAACTTTGCGGCTTGAGATCGAGCCGGTCGCGAACGTTGCCGACGCGGCGCAAAAGCTCGACCTCGTGGTTACGAGTGGGCCGATACTGAAAACTCCTCACGCCACAATCCCGGCGGGCTGGCTCGCCGAGGGCAGCTTCGCGAGCCTGGTGGATTTCGATTCTTACTGGAGCGGCGCGGCGCTGCGCGAGGCGGACAAGCTCGCCACCGACGACAAGGGGCAGATGACCTACTATCGCAGCTTGGGTTACTTTCGCGAGACGCCCGAGCCCTACGCGGACCTGGGCGAGTTGGCTTCCGGGAAGAAGCCAGGGCGCGAATCTGCCCAGGAACGAACTTTCGCGGTGAACCTCGGCTTGGCGCTCGACGATATGGCGACCGCAATCCTGATTTATCGCCGTGCGAAAGAAATGGGAATTGGGCGGGAGCTGCCGCTCTAGACGATCCGCTTCAAGCCACGAGGCCGCGCAGGGCAGAGCGCAGGGCGTCGGCTATGGCGCGACGCTGAGTGGAAGTGAGGGGCATGAAGGGCGCGCGGGGCGGCCCCCCGTGATAGCCGCAAAGATCGACCGCCGCCTTCACTCCAGGGATTCCATGGGGAACAGCGATGTTCTGAGCCAGAAACGCCAGGCGTTGCTGCAAATCACGCCCCAGTTTCAAGCGCCGTTTCAGGAAGGCATCGTAAATGGCGAGGCAGAGTTCCGGCACGAAATCTGCCTGGCCGAGCACCCCCCCCACCGCCCCGGCCTGCAGCGCTTCCAGGAAGATCAATGGCGAGCCTACCAACAACCGGAATCCCGGTCCCGCGCGGCGAATGATCTTGCGCACATAAGAGAGGTCGCCGGAACTTTCTTTGAGCGCGGCAATATTGGGATGGCGCACCAGCGCCGCAACGGTGTCGGGCGTCATCCGAATGCCGGTGAATTGCGGAATGTTGTACATGATCACCGGCCGGCGGACCCCGTCCGCGACCGCGCGAAAGTGCCCCTGGAGCGCGACGGAATCCATTCTCGCCTTGTAGTAATTCGGTGTGATGACGAGAAGCGCGTCCGAGCCGCGGGCAATGGCCTCACGGCTGAGGCGCAAGGTGAGAAGAGTGCTTTCGAGTCCTGTGCTGGTGATGACGATTTCGGGGGGGCGTACGATCTTGCGCGCGACGTCCAGAATTTGCAGTCGCTCTCGCTCGCTGAGGAAAGGGGCCTCGCCCGTGGACCCGGCGATGACCACTCCCGAAAGCCCGATGCCCGTGTAACGCTGGATGTTCTCGCGGTACAGTCCCAGGTCCACGTCGCCCTTGCGATTAAACGGCGTGACGGCGGGAGTGAATACGCCTTTCAGCTGTTTGATGATTTGATTTCGTGTCATGGGATTTGAACCCTCGGCCCTCCAAAACTAACTCGTGCCGGAAGTGGCTGCTGACAATCGATGCCCAAGAGCTACAGCTTTCTTTTGATGTAATTCCTGCAGGCTGGTGACTTGAATTCCCTTTTCGCGCTGCTCGCGGATTCCATTTACGGCCGCTGCCGCTGCGGAAAGCGTAGTGATGCAGGTGATGCCTCCCTGCACCGCGGCGCGGCGGATCGCCTTCTCGTCAAAACGCGAGGTTCGACCCAGCGGCGTGTTGATGATCAGATCCAGTTTTCCGCTCTTGATGAGGTCCACGACATTGGGACGGCCTTCGTTCACTTTGTAGACCTTCTCCACCTTCAACCCCGCCGCGCGCAGTGTCTGGGCGGTACCGCGCGTGGCGACAAGTTTGAATCCCA
>JBEKUI010000058.1:0-19409 GCA_049515175.1 Terriglobia bacterium | reverse complement strand
GGCGGGCGAGGCCGCCTCGCAGTAGACGCGAACCACGGGCTCGGTTCCCGAGGGCCGCATCAGCACCCACGCGCCGTCCGCGAGGATCATCTTCAGCCCATCGGTGCGATCGATTTTCACAACCTTCTGCGTATCGAGCTCGTCCCAGTCGCGCTTCAGCTTTTCGAGCAGCCGCTTCTGAACGTTGGGCTCCAGGCGCAGATTGATACGCACCGGATAGAACGCGCCGACTTTCTTGAAGAGAGCGTCGAGCTGTTGCTTCACAGACTGCCCGCGTCGCGCCACGGCTTCGGCCATCAATAGACACGCGATAAGACCATCCTTTTCGGGCAGGTGTCCGCGAATCGACAGCCCCGCGCTCTCTTCACCGCCCAGCGCGATCTTGTCTTCCTTGATCAGTTCACCGACGTACTTGAATCCCACGGGCGTCTGGTAGCACGGGACGTGGTGATATTTCGCCACGGCGTCAATGAGATGAGTCGTTGCCACGCTACGCCCCAGCCCACCCGGAAGCTTGCGCACCTCAATCAAGTAGTCGGCAAGGAGAGCAAGCACGTAGTTGGGCTGGATCCAGGTCCCATCGGCATCGACAACGCCGAAGCGGTCGGCATCGCCGTCGGTCGAGACCCCCAGCGCGCAACCTTGCTCGCGGACGACCTTGGCAAGCTCCACCAGATTCTTCTCACTGGGTTCCGGGCCGACGCCGGAGAACATCACGTCGCGATAATCATGGATGACGGTGAGTTGCGCCCCCGACTCGCGCAGCAAGTCGTCCAGATAACCCCGCGCGGTCCCGTAAAGCGGGTCGTAGACAATCTTCATCTTCGCTTCGCCGATGACCTTCAAATCCACCTTGCGCCGGAGATCTTCGAGGTAGGCGGGGCGCGGGTCGGCGGAGTGGCGCAACGGTGCGGCGAACATCGGCCCCCGGAGTGAAAGCTCGCCGGAAAGAATCTTGCCGACGTTGCTCTCGATAGCGTGCGTGACATCCGGCAGCGCTGGGGCGCCGTCGGAACTCGAGTATTTCAGTCCGCTGTATTCAGCGGGGTTGTGGCTGGCGGTGATGTTAATGCCGCCGTCGAGTCGTTGGTGGAGAATCGCAAAGGAGATCGCGGGCGTGGGGTCGGGCCGCTGGCAGACTTCCGTCTCGATGCCGTGTGTTCCCAGGATTTCCGCCGCCGCATCCGCAAACTTCTCAGACATGAAGCGCGTGTCGTAACCGACAATCACGCGCGGGCGGGAACTCTTGTCGAGCAGGTGATAGGCGATGCCGGCGGAGGCAAGACGCACGTTCGCCAGCGTGAAATCGTCGGCAATGATGCCGCGCCAGCCGGACGTACCGAAGTGGATGGGGTTGTCTGGCATCGTCTGCTTATTGTATCTTTGCGTTACGCTTGGCGCAATCATTCGGCTCGCTGCGTGGGGGGAACTATGACGGATAAAATCGTGGTCCTGGTCACTGCCGCAAGCCGCCGCGAGTGCAAGAAAATCGCGAAACACCTCATTGAAGCCAGGCTTGCCGCCTGCGTGAATATCACCCAGGGGATCGAATCGATCTATCACTGGGAAGGCAAGATCGCCGCCGACAAGGAATATCTCATGCTCATCAAGAGCACGCGCGACCTCTTTCCGGAGATCAAACACGCGATTGCCCAGATCCACAGCTATCACACGCCGGAAATCATCTGCTTGCCGATAATTGAAGGTTCCCGAAATTACCTGCAGTGGGTCGGCGATTCTGTAAAGTCCCCTGCCCCGACCGCAGAGCCTGCGTAGAGCCGCCACTCCTCAGCAACGGCCCGCGCCGATAGGCATGAACCGGGTGTCGTGGGCACTCCCAGGGCGGCGCATCGACTCGAGCGACAATTCTCGAATCAGGCCGGAAGGTGGGCCGCGCCCCGCGATGGCGTCGGCTCTTCGGAGATGATACTTGCAGCACAAAGCGGTTCGGGTTAAAACACTGACGGCACTCAGGGTTGCCCCTCTCGATGCTGATACCGGGTTTCGCCACCGCTGAAGGGACGGCGCGTTTCCGCGCGCGACATGAATCTCGCCTGCCGGGGCATTTTCGGCAGGCGAACGGGCTTTGGATTTCGACCATCGGTCTCGGCACTTACTTGGGTGAGCCGACGCCTGCTTTTGACGAACGCTATACGGAAGCGGTCACCCGTGCCGTGGCGCTGGGAACCAACCACTTCGACTCCGCCATCAACTACCGCCACCAGCGCAGCGAACGCTCGATTGCCGCGGCGCTCGGCACGATGTTTGATGCAGGGACGCTGCGCCGCGACGAAGTCGTGATCGCCACCAAAGGCGGGTTCCTCACCTTTGACAGCGAGGAACCGCCGGACCCTGCGGCCTATTTCCACGAGAAACTGATCGCCACGGGTCTTGTCCGGCCTGAAGAGGTTGCCGCGGGCTGCCACGTGATGTCCCCCCGCTACCTGGAAAATCAAATCGACCAGAGCCGCCGGAACCTGGGTGTCGAGACGATCGACCTCTATTACCTCCACAATCCTGAGACTCAGCTCGGCGAAATTTCGCGCGCGGAATTTGACCATCGGCTGCGCGGGGCCTTCGCGGCACTGGAAGATGCTGTCGGGGCGGGAAAGATTCGCTCCTACGGCACGGCGACGTGGAATGCCTACCGGCAGGAGCCCGAGTCGCGCGAATCCCTCTCCCTCGCAGAAATCCTGCGCGTGGCGGAAGAGGTGGGCGGAAAGGACCATCACTTTCGCGCCGTCCAATTACCCTTTAATCTCGCCATGCCGGAGGCACTGGCGGCGCGAACTCAATCGTGGGAGGGTCACCTGACCAGCTTTCTTGAGGTGGCGCGCGCACACCACTTGATGGTTTTCGCAAGCGCCAGCATCATGCAGGGTCACCTGGCGCAGGGACTCCCCGCAGACATCCGAAGGTCTTTCCCTGGACTCTCCACCGACGCACAATGCGCGCTACAGTTCGTGCGCTCGGCGCCGGGCATCACTTGCGCGCTCGTGGGGATGAGCCGTCGCGAGCATGTTGAAGAAAACCTCGCCACGGCACGGGTCGCACCGCTCACCACCGAGGATTTCCGCCGGCTTTTCGCCCGGTAGCGCCGCCGGGGTGCAGTGCTCTTCAACTGAAAGGTGAAGGACCGTGCCTCAATCCGGATTGCTTGACAAGGGCAGCGTTTCAGATTAGGTTGCCTGAGTTACCCCGAATTCCTTTCTCTGGCCCGCGTGGAGGAGCCTTGGCTCGCAAGCAAATCATTACGCTGATCACCGACTTTGGCCTCAACGACTATTATGTTGGAGTCATCAAAGGCGTCATCCAGGGGATCAACCCCGAAGCGCTGATTGTCGACGTTTGCCATCACGTTGCCTCGTACGACGTCTTTGACGCGGCTTTCATGCTGGCGCAGAGCTATCGCTACTTTCCCATCGATACGATCCACATGGTGGTGGTCGATCCGGGAGTCGGTACGGCGCGGCGGCCGCTTATCGCGCGGACGATCGATTACAAGTTCGTGGCACCGGATAACGGCGTGCTTTCGCTCGTCTATGAGCGGGAGGAGTCCATCGAAGTGCGCGAGATCACATCCGAGCACTACTTCCTTAACCCCGTCAGCCAGACCTTTCACGCCCGCGACGTCTTCGCGCCGGCCGTGGGCTGGCTGAGCAAGGGAGTTGAGGTCGACAAATTCGGCGAGCCCATCAGTGATTACACGAAGTTCGTGCCTCCGAAGGCCCAACGCGTTGACGATCAGCTGATCAAGGGCGTCGCTCTGCGCATCGACAAGTTCGGAAACATCATCACCAATCTGACGCCGGAGGACATTCCCCAACTGCTCAGCGAGAATCCTCCCCCCTTCAAGATCGTCATCAATCAGCAGGAAGTCACCAAGTTCAACCTGGCCTACGCGATGGGCAAACCCAACGAGCTGTTTGCCCTAGTCGGTAGTTCCGGGTATATCGAGATTTGCACAAACCGGGGCTCGGCGGCCAAGATCCTGAACGTGGCGCGAGGGGCCGAGGTTGGGGTCGTGATCGGCGCAGGGCCCACCGCCACATCCTAGCGGACAGGTCACACCTGATAATCTCTAGGCAGGTTTGGGAACGGAGGGCGCCGGTGGAGCAGCCATCTTCTCGACGCGGACCCGCGCCACCCGCCGGCCGTCCAGTTCCAGCACGGTGTAACGGCGGTTCTCAAAAATGAACGACTCTCCGCCGCGCGGGATGATCCCCAACTGCCGGAGCGCAAATCCCGCTAGGGTCTCGAATCCGGAATCGCGAGGCAAGGAAATCCCATACTCGTCGGCCAGGGCGCGCAGGCTCAGCGCGCCATCGACAACCAGCACGTTTTCTCCCACCTGATAAGTGGCCTTCTCTTCCCGGTCATACTCGTCCTGAATCTCTCCCACAATTTGTTCGAGGACGTCCTCCATCGTCACCAAACCGACAAAGGTCCCGAACTCATCGACCACGAGCGCCATCTGCGAGTGGCGCGTCCGCGCCTCGTCGAGCATGCGGGCGAGTGACATCGTTTCGGGCACGATCATGGGCTGATAAAGGAGCGGCCGGAGGTCGAGCGGCGCATTGAGCGGAACGTGCTGGCGCATGCGGTCGAGCGCCACGCGGAGCAGGTCTTTGGTATTCAGAATCCCCACGATGTGGTCGCGCGACCCCTCGTAAATGGGCACACGCGTGAAGCGGTCTTCCACGACGCGCACCAGAAGGAAGTGGAGATCATTGGTCAGAGGGAGGGAGGTAATACGCGGCTGGGGCACCATAATCTCTCGCACACGGGTGTGCTGGAGGTCAAAGACGCTGTGGATCATCTCCTCCTGCTCCTCGCCGAGCAGGCCGCGCTTGCGGATTCCGGAAACGATCAGCTTGACCTCGTCGGGAGTGTGGAGCGCGCCGTGACCGGCTCCCGTCGAATGCCCGAGAAGGCGCAATACGCCGCTTGCCATGGCGTCCAACGCGCGCACGGGGTACTTGCTGATTTTCAGGATCAGGAGTAGAGGCGCGGCGATCAGCATGGACATCCGCTCGGCACGGTCGTAGGCGAGGGCTTTGGGGACAAGTTCGCCCAGCACCATGAGGAGGGTTGTGATGAGAAGGAACCCGCAAGCCACAGCAATTGAATGGGCTACGGTCAGGGCGGCAATGCGGGCCAGATACTCTTCCAACACTCCCATGATGGCGCGCGCCATGATGGACTCGCCGATCGCGCCCATCAGTAAGCTTGCCACCGTGATGCCCAGTTGAATCCCCGAGAAGAGGAGACCCACATCAGCGAGCAGGGCCTGCACCAGCCTCGCGCGCGCCTCACCCTCACGTGCCAACTGTTCGAGGCGCGTTCGCCGCACGCTTAGCAGGGCATACTCCGCCGCCACAAAAAAGGCGTTCAGAAAAACCAGTCCCAGAATCAGCAATGCTTCGAGAAGTGTTCCCATGGCCCTCTACCCAACGAAATCACAATTGTAGCCTCAATTCCGGATGCGATTCAAAAGGAGGGGGGAGTGATTAAGGGGAGGAGCAGGGTTGGGTACCAGAGTCCTGGCATTTCCTACGCCCTCCAATTAGTTATCGGCATGTCTCCAGCGTACTTCAGGGGAGTCGAGGGGCCTAGCATGATGACAACCGATCGAGAGCTCATGGAGGCGGCCGGCCGGATAAGACCCTTCCTGCTGCAAGGAAGGCTGAGGCAGTGGTCGATGTGTTAGAATTGCATCTTCATCCGCCAGGGCAACAACATGCAAAGCAGCGGACCCCAAGTCCACAAAACCACCTGCCCTCTCGACTGTCCGGACACGTGCAGCATTCTGGTGACGGTTGAGGAGGGGCGTGTCACGCGCTTGCAAGGTGACCCCGCGCATCCGCTAACGCGCGGCTTCCTCTGCCACAAAGTGGCGAATTATCACCGGCGCGTCTATTCACCTTTGCGTCTGCTGCGACCGATGCGGCGGATTGGGAAAAAGGGAGAAGGCAAGTTTGCTCCCATCACCTGGAATGAAGCGCTGGATGAGATCGCGGCGCGCTTCAAATCCCTCGCCACGGAGTTTGGCGCGGAGGCAATCCTTCCCTACTCCTACGGTGGATCATTGGGGGTTGTCCACCGCAACGCCGGCCATCGGTTCTTTCACCGCCTGTGCGCGAGCCGCCTGGCCCGGACGATTTGCGATCCCGCGGCCATGGCTGGTTGGGAAATGACCCTCGGCAGGCACACTACAACCGATCTCGCCCAGGCTGCGCACTCCGACTTCATTCTCATCTGGGGAATGAACATCGCCGCCACTAGCGTTCACTTCGTGCCCATCGTCAAGGCCGCAAAGAAGCGCGGCGCGCGCGTTGTAATGATCGACCCCTACCGTAACCGGACCTCCCACCTTGCCGACGAACAGTTGATGCCGCGGCCGGGCACCGACGGCGCCCTGGCGCTCGGCCTGATGCACGTTCTCTTCCGCGATGGGCCCGTCAATGAAGCCTTCGCGCGGCAACACACGCTCGGATTCGAAGCGCTGCGCAAGCGCGCCCTCGCCGATTATCCCGTGGAGCGTGTGGCGCGGATTTGCGGTGTTCCGGAAGAGCAAATCGTCCGCCTGGCGCTCCATTATGGGCGCTCCCGCGCGCCGTTCCTCCGCGTGGGCTTTGCCCTCTCGCGCCACGACAACGGTGGGATGGCCATCCGCACTATCGCCTGCCTGCCCGGTGTGGTAGGAGCTTTCGGGAAACCGGGCGCGGGCGCCCATCACGATACGGGACCCTGCTTCGAGCTCAACCTCGCGCGCGTGACCGGCGAGGAGGAATTCAAGCCCGCTACGCGAACGATCAATATGGTGAAGCTCGACGAGGCGCTGCTCGCCGAGCAGCATCCTCCGGTCAAGGCCCTCTTCGTTTACAACTGCAATCCGGCTGCGGTGGCGCCCAATCAATTACGGGTCCACGCCGGATTGCGTCGCGAGGATCTCTTCACGGTTGTCCACGAACAGGTGCACACGGACACGGTCGATTTCGCGGACATTGCCCTGCCCGCACCGACCTTCCTCGAATACCTCGACCTCTACAAGAGCTACGGGCATCACTATTTGCAAATCGGCCCGCCGGTGATTGAACCACTCGGGGAGGCGAAATCCAATCTGCAGGTCTTTCAGATGCTCGCGCGGCGCATGGGCTTTGGCGAACAATGTTTTCAATTGAGCGAGTGGGAAATCATGCGTGAGGCGCTGGATTCGCCCTCACCATTCCTACGTGGGGTCGATTTTGAACGACTCGCTTCCGGCACCACCTTGCGGCTGAACGTGCCGGAGGATGGCGGGCGCGATGCGCTGCAATTCTCGACACCTTCCGGGAAAATTGAATTCTATTCCGAGTCGATGGCAAAGCTGGGTTTCGATCCCCTGCCGGTCTACACCCCTTGCAGCGAGAGCGCCTCCGCGGACGGCAAGCTGCAATTGCTCTGCCCACCCAGCGTCCATTCGCTCAACTCGACGTTTGCTTCTGCGGAAGAGCGAGTCGGGAATGAAGTGCCCCTGACGATCAAGATAAATACCGGTGATGCGGCGGCGCGCAACATCGCGAGCGGCGACTGGGTGCGTGCCTTCAACGGCCACGGCGAATGCCGGCTCAGGGCCGAAGTCACCGAAGACGTTCGCCAGGGTGTCGTCGTGGCGGAGGGTGTCCCGTGGCCCAAGCAAATGCATGGGGGCCGCGGAATCAACGCGCTGGTTTCCTCGCGGCTCACAGACCTGGGCGACGGCTCGACGTTTCAGTGCAACCTCGTGGAGATTGCTCGAGCCGGCGATTAGACTCGCACCGGTTTCCCGAGCCCTGACCGCTGCGGGAGCGCCAGGACCATTTCTGCATTCATCACAAAACTTATGGAATACAGCCTCAACGCAAAGATTCGCTGCTACTACGACGTGGAATTGCCGACGCGCCACAGGAGGCGCCGGCGCTGGCCCATACTGATTGCGCTGCACGGTTTCCAGGGAAACAAGGATTCCATGATGCGTGTGGCAAGGCGCATCGCGCAGGGGCGGATGGTTGTGCTCTCACTGCAGGGCCCCTATCAGTTCTTCTTCCGGCTGGGAGAAGACCAAGGCAAGTACAACCTCGGCTTTGGGTGGGGGACGAGTTACAAGCCGGAAGAGTCTGTAGCGCTCCATCATCACAATCTCTTAACGCTCCTCATGCGCGCCCAGAAGGAATACGGGGCCGATCCGAGCCGTGTCTTTCTGCTGGGTTTCTCGCAGGCCTGCTCGTTCAACTATCGCTTCGTGTTCACCCACCCCCACAAGGTGCGCGGCGTAATCGCGGTTTGCGGCGGCGTGCCGCAGGACTGGAACGAGAATCATCGCTATCAACAGTCGCAAACTCACGCCCTGCACATCGCGGCGACTCAGGACGAGTGGTATTCGCGGGAGAAGAACCTGGAGTTCCGCCGCCAGCTCGCCGAGCGCGCCGCCTCGGTCGACTTCCGCTTCTACAAAACAACTCACCGCTTTCCGCGCACTTCTCTTCCGCACATTCGCCGGTGGATTGAGAGCCATTTGGAGTAAGCGGGCTGTGCCCAATTAGCAGCCCCGCGCGTTCAGACGCGGCTGCCGGACTGAAAAGTACCTACACCATGGCAACCGGAAGGTCTCCGCTACGTAAGGACCGCGCCGCGCTACACGAGCCCTGCGAACTCTGGTAGACTCCTCATGACCCGCCGCCTCCCTCGCCTGGAGGCTCGTCATGCGTGTGATTCCCCGCCTCGTCCTTCCATGTCTTCTTACGTTTTGCTGGATAAATAGCGCATCAGGGGTTGAAAAAGTCGTTTGGCAGTTGGGCAAGCAGGACGATTCAGTCCACGAATTTCAACCCTACACGTTTGTCCCTGGGTCCGGCACGCCGGGTGTGACGCTCGACGTCGCTGAGGCCGCGAAAAGCTGGCCGGGCTTTCAGCCCGGTTCGGGGAACGGCAACCTGGGCGGCGTGTCGCATCCCTTCACGCTGATCTTCAACTTGCCGGAGTCACCTCAAGGCGTCTTCTATTTGAATCTCGACCTGCTCTTCCGTCAGCCGCGCATTCCCGCGCTACGCGTGGAGATTAACGGTCATGCCGGAAATTTCTATTTCTACCCAAAGGCGAGCCCTAGCCTGGGCGATGAAGACGGCGCATTCAATCCCATTCACTCGTCCGAGCAGCGGCGGATTGCTCTCGCCGCGCGCTACTTCCGCGCCGGAAAGAATCGCCTGACACTCACCTGCCTCGACGAGCCCGCTACGGTGACGCGTCACATCACGGCCGGCGGGCCGGGCGACTCGGGCCTTTACTACGACGCCCTCTCGCTAACCCATGATGCGCAAGCGGTCGAAGACAGGAAACCAAGCGTCTCTCTCGAACCCACCGTGCTCTACCGCCAAACGCCTCAGGGTCTGGTCGAAGATTGCTGGCTGACCGTCCGCTATCCCGACTCCTGGCGCGGGGGCAGAGCGCGAGTGACCCGCGGAACTTTTCGAACTGAAATCGAGACCAGCAAAGCGGCTGAGTTTGGGGAAGCGCGTTATAGCATCCAGATTCCCGATGGCACGCCGGCGGGAGTAGCGCAAATCGAGATCATCGACAAGGCGGGGATCAAACGGCACACAGTTACAACGGACTTCACACCCAAGCGCAAGTGGAAGGTGTTCTATGCACCCCACATGCATCTCGACATCGGATTTACTGACTATCAGGCAAAGGTGGCGGAAGTCTGGGCGCGGCAAGTGGACAAGGTTTTGGAAGTAACCGAAGCCCATCCTGACTACCACTTCAACATCGATGGCAGTTGGGTACTCGAACAGTGGCTGCCCACGCGTCGCCCCGAGTTGGCGCAAAGACTCTCGGCGCAAGCGCGAGCCGGAAGGATCAGTGTTGATGCGTATTACGCGAGCTTTCTGACTGAAGCACTCTCCCTCGAGGAGCTTTACCGAGGGCTCTACTTCAGCAAGCGATTGCAGGTCGAGTACGGCTTGCCCTTCGACCTCGCAAACATCACGGACGTCCCATCCTATTCCTGGTCGGTTCCCTCGACGCTCGCAGCCTCCGGCGTTCGGTATTTCGTTGCGGGCGGCAATCAGACGCGCGGGCCGCTGCTCGTGCACGGCCGTTGGAACCAGAAGTCGCCGTTCTGGTGGGAGGGACCGGACGGGGCGCGCGTGCTCGCCTGGTATTCGTATCACTATCACCAGTTGCGCGCGGTCTTCGGCGTGCCGCCGGCGATCGAGGCGGGCCCGGGCGGGCTCTCCCTGTTCCTTCAGGCTTTTGAACGCAGCGACTACGCGCCGGACGCCGTTCTGCTTTACGGCACGGAAGTCGAAAACATTCCGCTCGATTTCGAAGATGCCACGCTCGCCGCGCGCTGGAACGAGCAATACGCCTATCCCCAGATCGTGAACTGCCGTTTTGCGGATTTCTTCCGCTACATCGAGGAGCGCTTCGGCGACAAGCTGCAAGTGGTCCGAGGCGACAGCGGCGCGTATTGGGAAGACGGCGTGGGAACCATTGCTTCGAGCACGGGGGTGTACCGCACGAGCCAGGCTCGCGCGCTCGCGGCCGATGCTCTGGCTGCCCTCACCTCAAGCCTGAACCGAACGATCCGTTTTCCGTTGGAACTCTCGCACCACATCTGGCGCAATCTGCTTACTTACGGCGAGCACACCATCACGGCGTATCGCGGGCCGCGACAACCCGAGCACGATGAGATGGTGCGACAGCTCGAAGTGAAAATGAGCCGGGCAACGGAAGCCGCCAAAGATATCGACGAGCTGATGCGTCGCGGCATGAGCCAGCTCGCCGACCGGATCGCCACCCAGGGTGAAAACCTCATTGTGTTCAATCCGCTGAGCTGGCGACGGAGCGGGCTGGTGCGATTCCAGGTCGACACTGGAACCGTTCTTACAGACTTGGCAACGAACACGGCCGTGCCACTCGAAGTGGTCGAAGAGCGCGACAGCTACCAAACAATCCGCTTCTGGGCGCAGGATGTGCCCTCGATGGGTTACAAGGTGTATCGCATTCGCCGCGGCCAGCCCACGCTTTCCGCCCGCTCTGAGCCGGAGAGTAACATTTTCCAGAACAAGTTCTATCGGGTCACGCTTGACCCAATTCGTGGCGCCATCATGAGCCTGTACGATAAGGAGTTGGGCCGCGAGCTGGTGGACCCGAAGAGCCCTTTCTTGCTCAATGAATATCTGTACGTCACGGGCGGTGGCAGCGAGAAGGGCCGCGGGGAAATGGGCGAAGGTGGCGACGCGACTCAACTCACCCATCTCGCCCGTCACCTGCCGTTCGCTGAGCTCACGATTCATCGCGCCGAACTGGGCCAGATCGAAGCGGTGCAGAAAACTCCCTGGGGACACGTCGTGCGCCTTTCGGCCAAAGGCATGAACACCCCAGAAATTGAAACCGAAATCTATATACCGGATAACGAGAAGCGCATCGAATTCCGCAACAGGATTCGCAAAGAACTGACTTACGCTAAAGAAGCCGTCTATTTCGCTTTTCCCTGGGCTGCGGTAAATCCCACCTTCCGTTTTGACGGAGCCATGGGCTGGATCAATCCCGAGCAGGATATGCTCCTCGGAGGCTGCAATGAATGGTTCGCGCCCCAGAACTGGGTGAGCGTCGAAGATGACAACGCAGCGATGACTCTGGCCACGCTCGATGCGCCCCTCGTCTCACTGGGCGATATCAATCGCGGACGCTGGCCCGCCAAATTTGAGAAATCATCTGCGGCGGTGTTTTCGTACGCCCTGAATAACTACTGGTTCACAAATACGCCCGCCGGACAGTCAGGCGAATTTGTTTTTCGCTACGCCATCACCAGCGGAAAGAGTTTTGATCCGCAGGAGGCCGCGCGATTTGGCCGGGAAGCGCGCACGCCGCTCGAGGTCTCGCAACTACGGCCGAGCGACAAGTTCCTCGACCGCGAGCCAGCGCCGGGTTCGCTCCTTGCAGGCGGAGCGAGTCTGGCGGAGATTGCACCTGACAACCTCATCATCAGCGCACTTAAGGGTGCCGAGGATGGCGAGGGAATTGTCCTTCGCGTGCAGGAGATCGCCGGACGTGCCGGGGAGGGACGAATCACGCTGCCGCTGATTTCGATTACTTCCGCCCATGAAGCAAACGGAGTGGAGGTTCCAGGTAAAACCCTCGAAGCCGATGCGCACAGTGTGCGGTTCAGCATTAAACGGCATCAGGTGTTGACGATCCGCCTGGGGCTGTAACGGCGGTGACTCACCGGCGAAGTGATTGATGATGCATCTATGGCGATGGGACATCGCCGCCACATCAAGGTGGGCCCCAAGAGGCGACCGCTACGAAGGTGTAGGGGCGCTTTGCGAATCGCCTCTACAAGAGCCTGCGTAGTTCTGCTACGATAGCTCAGATGTTCGACGAAATCGTGGCCGTCACGGAAAACCGTCCGCTGACCGGCGGCCATTTCCTCCTCAGCGTTCAATCACCTCGGCAGGCGAAGGCGATTCGTCCCGGCCAGTTCGCGATGCTGCGTTTGCCCGGCCGCTCGGACGTGCTGCTGCGTCGCCCGATGAGCGTCTACGATGTGAAACCCTTGAGCGGCCGCCTCCGAAGCAAATCCGTGCACCCGCCCCAGTTGATTCAATTCCTTTACAAGATCGTAGGACGGGGCACGCGCCTGATGGCGGAACTGAAGCCGGGCGACAAACTCGGTGTGCTGGCGCCCCTCGGCCACGGATTCTTCGTGGAGGAATACCTTCCGCAGGCCGAGGCGGCGGAGGAAATCCTGCACGTCGCGGGCGGGATTGGCATCGCGGCGCTGCTGCTGCCGGCGCGGGAGTTGGCGAGGCACGGCCTGAGCCAGCGACTCTTCTTTGGCAGCCGGACGAAAGCAGACTTGGTCGGCCTGGAGGAATTCAAACCGTTGGTGAAAGGTGTGGCGCTCGCTACCGAGGACGGCTCGCGCGGGCACCAGGGTTTCGTCACGCGGCCGCTCGCAGATTATCTCGCCCGCCGTCGCGACAGAAAGTTTCTGCTGATGGTCTGCGGCCCGTGGGCTATGCTTGCCGCCACCGTCGCGCTGGCACGGCAGTACGGCCACGCCTGCTTGGTCTCAATGGAAAACCGCATGGGCTGCGGTTTGGGCGTTTGCCTCGGGTGCTGTATCCAGGTCGAGGGCACAGGCCATGGCAAGTATCAGCGGGTGTGCACGGAAGGGCCGGTGTTTTGGGCGGACCGGGTCATCTGGGAGAATGAGGGGATTCCGAAGACTTAAGAGCAAAGGAAGAGTCAGAAGGCAAAAGTGGGCTCCCGTTTCAGCCGGAGAGCCAGGAAAAGGCTTAAAAGGCGCATGAAGGCGAGTTCCAAAGCTACGGAGCGGAGGCGCGAGGGCGGCAAGACGTCTGCGCGGCTGCAGCCGAACTTCCAGCCGAAGATTGACGTCACGATTGCCGGCGTGCATTTCCAGAATCCGGTGATGACGGCGAGTGGAACGTTCGGCTACGGACAGGAATTCTCCCAGGTGATTGACCTGAACCAGTTGGGCGGGATTTGCGTGAAAGGCATCTCTGCCGAGCCCATGGAGGGCAACGCCCCGCCGCGCATCTACGAGACCGAGGCGGGCATGCTCAACGCCATCGGGCTGCAAAATGTGGGAGCGCGCAGATTCCTGGAGGAGAAGCTGCCTTTTCTGCGCACACTGCGAGCGCGTTGCATCGTCAACGTGTTTGGATACACCACGGAGGATTACGTTCGCTGCATCGAGACCCTGAACGAAGGCGAAGGGATTGACGCCTACGAGCTGAACATATCCTGCCCCAACACGCGTTGCGGCGGGATGGTTTATGGCAATGACCCCAAGCTGACGGAGGAAGTGGTGGCGGCATCAAAGCGGGTGGCACGCTATCCGGTGATCGTCAAGCTCTCGCCCAACGTCACCGACATTACGGCCACGGCGCGCGCGGCGGAAGCAGCAGGCGCGGACGCGCTTTCGCTCGTGAACACCTTCGTCGGGATGGCCATCGATATTGAAACACGCACGCCGCGCATCTCCAACGTCACCGCCGGCCTTTCCGGCCCCGCCATCAAGCCCCTGGCAGTGAGGATGGTTTACCAAACCTACCACGCGGTGAAGATTCCGCTTATCGGTATTGGCGGCATCGCCACGGCCGAAGACGCGCTGGAGTTCGTCCTTGCAGGGGCACAGGCCGTCCAAGTCGGCACGGCCAATTTCTATGCGCCCGACTCCTCCCTGCGGATCGTCGAAGGCCTCCGCGCATTTTGCCAGCGCAAGCGCGTCCACCTTGCCGACCTCGTGGGTGGCCTGCGGATTCCCGGTCAGACGGCCAATTCTTCCAGCGGAATCGCCTAGCGGGCTGCCGCAGAAATTCGCCGCGTCTTCGCGAGGCGCCGAAGTAACTTCAACCCTCGGCCAGCATGTCGCGCACTTTGCGCCAAAGGCTCACGACATCATTCACGATTTCCGTTTCGGGAATGTTGAGCTTTGCCTGGCGGTTGAGCAGCCGCGCCTGGTAGATGACTCCTGCCAACTCCGCCGCGACGATCGGCGTCATGTCGCTCGCCGGCGCCGCCTTCTCCGCCTTCTGCTTTTTCGCTTTCGCCATAGCCCCTCCACCTGAGAGTGCCGAGTCACGCGAATCTTAACACAGGGAATGGCGGAGAATCGTCTCCCCCCGCCTTGTTGCGCCAGTCTGTGACCGGCGGCACTTCGTATCAACGATTTCGCCGCTCATGGAGCGGCGCTACAACGGGCGGGCACTAGCCGCCCCTACACCAACATCACAACGTTGGCGAGAATCGCCGCAGGCGGAGCGAGTTTGTGACCACAAATACGGAGCTGAAGGCCATCGCGCCCGCCGCGATCATCGGGTTCAGCCAGCCCAACGCTGCGAAGGGAATGCCGACGACGTTGTAAATAAACGCCCAGAAGAGGTTCTGCTTGATGATCCGCACGGTGCGGCGGCTGAGTTCGAGCGCGCGCACGACGCCGCGCAAGTCGTTGCCGAGCAGGGCGATGTCCGCGCTCTCCAGCGCCACGTCGGAGCCGCTGCCGAGCGCCAGACCCAGGTCGGCCTGGGCGAGCGCCGGCGCGTCGTTCACGCCGTCGCCGACCATCGCCACCACCTGCCCCTGTTTCTGCAAGCGCTCGATGGCCGAAAGCTTTTCCTGCGGCAGAAGCTCGGCCATTACGTCGTCGATGCCCACGGCCCGCGCGATGGCTTCGGCGGTCGTGCGCGTGTCGCCGGTCAGCATCGCGACGCGCAGGCCCATGTGGTGGAGCCTCTCCACTACTTCCTTAGCTTCCACCTTGGGCCGATCGGCGATGGCGATCAGCCCCAGCCATTCCGCGTTTCGGGCCACGAGGACACCCGTCTTCCCCTCGGACTCGACGCGTTCGAGCTCTTCTGCGCCCGAACCCAGCGCCACTTCGCTTTCTTCCAACATTCGTCGGTTCCCAAGCAGAACCTTCGCGCCATCCACCTGTGCGCGCACGCCGCGTCCAGGGGTGTACTCAAACTCGTTTACGGGAGAGGGAAGCGCCCCTCCACGCTCTTTAGCGGCGCGCACGATGGCTTCGGCGAGGAGGTGCTCGCTCGAAATCTCGACCGCAGCGGCGAGTGCCAGCAATTCGGCATCGGTCGTGCCCGTTCGTGTCGTGACCCCCACCACCTCCGGCCGCCCGCGCGTCAGCGTTCCCGTCTTATCAAAAATTACCGTCGTTAGTCGGCGGACCTTCTCCAGGCTGTCTCCCCCGCGGATGATGACGCCCATCTCCGCGCCCTTGCCCGTCCCGACCATGATCGCCGTCGGCGTCGCCAGGCCCATGGCGCAGGGGCAAGCAATGACCAGCACGGCCACGGCATCGATCACCGCCACGGCAAAATTGTGGGCGAACAGCCAATGAAGCAGAAAGGTCCCGAAAGCAATCGCGATGACGATGGGCACGAAGACCCCGGCCACCTGGTCCGCCAGGCGCTGCAGGGGCGCCTTGGATGTCTGCGCCGCTTCCACGACGCGGACGATTTCAGCGAGCGTTGTTGCCTCGCCGACGCGGGTTGCGCGGCAGCGCAAGGCACCCGTGCCGTTGATTGTGCCACCGATCAATTCGCTGCCCGGCTGCTTCTCCACCGGCAGGCTCTCGCCGGTCAGCAGCGATTCGTTAACTCCACTCGCGCCTTCGATCACCACACCATCGACCGGAATCTTTTCTCCCGGCCGGACGAGCACGACGGCGCCCGCGCGAACCTCCGCCAGGGGAACTTCCACAAACTCGCCGTTCCGCTCGATAGAGGCCGTGGGCGGCTGCAAGTTCATCAGCGCTTGAATGGCATCGGAGGCGCGGCGCTTGGCGCGATTCTCCAGGGTCTTACCGAGCAAGATCAGTGCGATGATGACGGCGGCGGAATCGAAATAGACCTGCTCCTCACGCCCGGAAAGCAACGCGAACACGCTCCAAGCGAAGGCCGTCGTCGTGCCCAGCGACACGAGGGTATCCATGTTGGCGGAGAAATGCCGTGCCAGTCGCAAGGTGCTCGAGTGGAACCGCCGACCGGCGTAAGCCCAGACGGGAAGCGTCAGAAACAGGAGGAGCTCATTCACGTGTGGAAAGCGGACCATCGACATGCTGATGGCCGCTACGGGGATGCTGAGCGCGAGGGCCAGTGCGAGGTCGCGTCGCAGGGTCCGATCTTCGATTTGACGGCGGAGTTCGCGCGCCTCGACTTCCGCCCGGTCCGAGGGTTGAGCGGCGCTGAGAGAGGCGCCGTACCCCACGTCCTCCACGGCTTGGAGGAGAGCGGCGACATCAACTTCGGCCGCCTTTGCCTCGACCGTCGCCTTTTCGGTGGCGAGGTTCACCGAGGCGTTGCTCACGCCCGCAACCGACTTCAGCGCCTCCTCCACCGACGAGACGCAGGAAGCGCAGTGCATACCCGTAATCTCGAGCGTGAGTCGATCGCCCGCGGCCGACTTGTCGATTTGGGTCGAGGCGCGTCGCATCGTAGAATGCACGTGTCCTGCTGAATTAGATTCAAATCGTTCCGAGTCGGTTCGCATCCGTCGAACCGGAACCCGTGCTCATGCTATCATTCTTGCTTTAGGGGTGCTTGCCATGACATTTCTCACCCTGCGATACCACCTCAACAAGCCGCTCGCGCCCGGCGACCTCCACCGCCTGGGGCAGCTCTCGACCGTGTACGGCGTGCGCGGACTGAGGATTGAGGGAAGCGATCTGGTCGTGGAATATGACGCGTCGCGGATGCACGAGGCGGAAGCGCTGGCTCACGTGCGGCGGGCTGGAATCGATGTCCGTCCCGGGCAGGACATCCCTGCGGGCTCATTCGACTCCTCGGGAGAGTTTAGAGATGCGCCCTGGCCCACCACCGGCTTGAGCCCCGTCAACCAGAAATCCAAGTAGGTGCCGGCGCAACCCTCTACTTTGCGAGTCTTGCGGCAGCCTCCGGATCCGAGGCCGCCAGAATCACCACGGCCTTCCCCGCCCCCTTGAGGATCGTTCCGTACGCGTATTTCACATCCACCCCATGGTCTGCAAGCTTGCGAGTCAGTTTGCCCAGGGCTCCAGGTTTGTCCGAAAGTCGCACCGACAGCACATCTTCCTCCGTGTACTTGAGCCCCATGCCGTCGAAGATCTTCTTCGCCGCATCCAAGCCATTGACCACCATATGCACCGGTGCAACCCCTGGGTGATCGGGAACCATCAGCCCCTGAATGTTGACCGCCTTCTCGGCAAGCTTGGTGCAGATCTCAGCCAGTGCTCCGGTCCGATTCTCCATGAGCACCGTAATCTGCCGGCTGACCGTTACATTCATTGCGCTCTCCTTCTGAGATTTCGCATTTCGTGATACTCACACCCATGGGGAATCTACACGCAATCACATGACGCTGCAACGGTCACGCGTAAGTTCCGCGAACCCAGTATTTTGCGCCCAGCCGGCAAACCCCTTGCAGCCTACGGCGCAGTTTGATACAAACCTCACCAAGCTCGCGGCGTTCTGATGCCGCAGCCCAAGCGATCCGGCGATGACTAATCCCCGCAGCACCGAGCGCAGAGGTTACTCGCGCCGAACATTTTTGCAGCATGGCTTGTCTTTCGCTTCCACAGCGGCTTTGTGCCTGCCGGCCTTTGATGCGATGGCGCGTTCCTTGCCTCGCCTGAAGATTACCGCCGTCGAAACCTGGACGCTCAGTTGCGATTCGCTCTTCGTCATCGTGCGCACCGACCAGGGAATCACCGGCTATGGCGAATCAAGTCCCATGAACGTGCGCGCCCTGGCGAGCCTGATCAACGAGTCGCTCCGACCGCTGGTTGTGGGCAAGGATGCCCTCAGTCGGGAACGGCTGTGGGACGAGATGTTTTATTCCACCTACAAGCTGGGGGTAATGGGCGCGCAGCCGGAAGCCATCGCGGCCATCGACATCGCACTTTGGGACATCTTGGGGAAGGCTACGGGGCAAAGCCTTTCGGAGCTTTTCGGCGGTCGCCGCCGGGATCGCGTACGCGTCTACGCGAGCATTGGCGGCGGCGCAGAGGCCACGCCCGCCGAGATGGCGCGACGTGCGGCGCAGGCCGTCGAGGCCGGAATCACGATGGTCAAGATTCGGATGGACTGGGGAGCCCGCCACACCGACGCGAACCCCGCTCACGACTGGGCCGTCCTTTCGGAAGTCCGCAAGGCCATTGGTGACAAGATCGAATTGGGCTTCGATGCCAACAACGGTTTTTCTGTGCCCACGGCGATCCGTCTCGGACGGCGGTTCCAAGACGAACTCGGGTTAATACACTACGAGGAGCCCGTGGCGCAGTACGACTACCCCGGGATCGCGCAGGTCGTCGCAGCACTGGATGTCCCGGTGGCCGCCGGCGAGCACGAATACACGCGCTGGCAATTCCGCGACCTGATCAACCAGACCAACGTGGACATCGTGCAACCCGACCTGGTGAAATGCGCGGGCATCAGCGAGGGTCTGCGCATTGCCGCGCTCGCGAGCACCTACAATCGAATACTGATTCCCCATCAGACCCAACCGGCCATCGGCACGGCGGCGAACCTGCACTTCACGGCGTGCTTCGCACGCGATGAGCGCGCGCAAGAATACGACATCAACACCAAGCGCGAGATCCTGAACCGGGTCATCCAGCCGCGCCTCGAACAGAAAGATGGGTATTTGCCCGTGCCGGATGGCCCGGGCCTGGGCCTCGAAATCGACGAGGCCGATCTTCGCAAGCTCCGCGAGTCGTAGACTGCGCACCGTCATGCTTAGAAGCTATTTCAAAACCCGGTGTAATGCGTTAATTTCTCGTTAGTTGTCTTTCCCTGGGAGGGGGGGAGAGCGCCAGGGGGAGGGCGAATGCGACGGTACAGCCGATTGCTGACCGACGC
>JBEKUI010000057.1:0-19600 GCA_049515175.1 Terriglobia bacterium | reverse complement strand
CGCAACCCGCGCGGGGTGAAGCGCAAGATGAGCAACTTTCCGCTGCGCCCGCGAGCGGCTGGTTTGAATGTTCGCATCGAAATCTCAGGATGCCTCATAATCATAAAGTGAACAGTATTGAGGCTAGCGGGAAGACAACGGGATTCTTCCTACTCTCCGGGGAGCGCCACGCCCTGCCGGGACGCACCCGAGGAGGAGGATGGAATATTCCTAGTGGCTGAGCCGGTCTGCAAATTGCCATTGGCCATGATCCGCGCCTATACTCAAGGCTGGATTCGCTGCGATTGATTGCGCCCGCGGGCGCCCTGTCCCACGATGTTCTTCATCTATAGCTTGCTTTTCACGCTGGGAATCATCGTGACCGCGCCTTACTACTTGTGGCGGCTGCGTGGCAGCATCTCGTCCTCGGCGGATTGGAAAGAAAGACTTGGCATCCTCCCCCCACAGTTTCAGCAGACGGAACAAAGCGCTATTTGGGTTCACGCCGTATCGGTGGGAGAAACCCTGGCCATCGTGGGGCTGGTCCGGGAAATCCAACGGCGCTATCCCGGTCGAAAGGTCTTCCTGAGCCACGTGACGACCGCCGGCCGCGAAGCCAGCGCCGCACGCTTGCCGGATGTCGCCGGCCGGTTCCTGCTGCCCCTGGACTGGCCGCTCGCGGTGGGGGGCGCGATGCGGCGCATCCGCCCGGCGGTCCTCGTCATCACCGAAACGGAATTGTGGCCCAATCTGCTCCGTGCCGCCCGACAGGAAGGAGCTCGCGTTCTGATCGTGAACGGCCGCATCTCCGATCGCTCCTATCGCCGCTACCGTTGGATTCGACCGTTCATGCGCCGAGTACTCGAAAAAGTGGACGGAATCTGCGCGCAGAGCAAGACGGATGCGAAGCGTTTTTGCGGCCTGGGAATGCCGCCGGAGAAAGTGGTGGTCAGCGGCAACCTCAAGTTTGAGGCTTCACCGCCGCGGCTCGGCGAATTCACTCGCTTGCTGGGAAGCGCTCTGCGCGAGGGGCGGCGGAGTCCCGTGGTCATCGCGGCGAGTACGATGGCAGGTGAGGAAGAGTTGCTGCTCACCGCCTGGGCCCAGGTGCGGTCTCAATACGCCAATGCGTTGTTAATCCTTGCCCCGCGCCATCCGGCGCGATTCGAGGAAGTGGCCAGCCTGCTGACGCTCCGAGACCTGAAGACCGTTCGCCGGACCGCCTTAGGTCAGGACGCGGGCCAGTCCACGAACCCGACGTTCTCCGCGGATGTCTTGCTTTTGGATACCATTGGAGAACTGGCAAGCGTTTTTGAACTCGCGGATCTGGTTTTTATGGGAGGGAGCCTCGTTCCCACCGGCGGTCACAATGTCCTGGAGCCCGCCTATTGGGGTAAGGCGATCCTCTTCGGCCCCCACATGCACAACTTCCGCGACATTACCCAGCTTCTGCTCGAGCGGCAGGCAGCGGTCCAGATTTCGGATAAGACGCAACTGGCCGGGGCCATGCTGGAATTACTTGCTGATGAGGCTCGCCGGAATGAACTCGGTGGGGCCGCCCGGCGGTTGCTCGAGGATCACCGCGGTGCAACGGAACGTGTGATGGAGATCTTGGAAGGATGGTTGGCCGCGCCGGCATTCGCCGCGAATACGCGTGAGAGAGGAACGGAGTGAAACGCCTCCTGTTCCCTTTCTCGCTCGGCTTCCGCGCCGGAATCGAGCTGCGGAGAATTGCCTACCGGCATGGAATCTTCAAGACTCATCGCCTGAACCGGCCGGTGGTGAGTGTCGGCAATTTGACGGTCGGCGGGACAGGAAAAACCCCGCTGGTCTGGTGGATCGCGGAGAGGTTGCTCGACCTCGGATGGAGCCCTTCCGTCCTCACGCGCGGCTATCGGCGGCGGATCGGCGGAATGATCGTCCTGCCACCGGAAAACCGCAAGTCCGTCAACCCTCGTGATGTGGGGGATGAGGTCGCGCTGCTCGCGCGAGCGCTCCCCAAGGTTCCCATTGTTGTCAATGCCAACCGATATCGCGCCGGACGTTTGGCGGAAGAGCGCTTCACCGTAGACGTCCACCTCCTGGATGACGGCTTCCAGCACTGGTCCCTGGCGCGCGCGGTCGATGTCGTGGCGATGGACGTCACGGAAGACCCGGACCAAGCGGCGCTGCTTCCCGCCGGACGGTTCCGGGAGCCTTTCTCCGCCCTGAAGCGTGCCAATATCATTGTCCTGACGCGCACGGGGATTGCCAATCCAATACGCCATCGGGAAGCGATTGCGCACGTCAACCCACGCGCGGAGATCTATCAGGCCTCCCTCGCGCTTCGTGGCCTGATCGACGTCCGGGACGATTCGGTCCATTCCCTGGAGGAATTGCAGAGCCGTCGGGCGCTGGTCTTTTGCGGCATCGGAAATCCCCGGGCCTTCGGCGCAAATCTGCAACAATGGGGGATGGACGTCATCAAGGAGGTCGCCTATCGCGACCACCACGCCTACGGCGCGGGTGAGCTTCATCGCCTGGAAAAGCGGGCGCGCGCGCAAGGGGCTGATATCCTGGTCACGACCGAGAAAGACTGGATGAACTTTCCGGCGCATTGGACCCCCGGAATACCCGTGTTCGCGTGTGCGGTGCGATTGGAGGTTCAAGACGCCGCGGCGTTTGAGAAGGCCCTCATCCAAGGGTTGCGCTCGGTGAAGGTGCCCGCTTGAAAATGGGCCTGTCCAATCCGCGCAAGATTATGGTTCGGGCCACGAACTGGATTGGCGATGGCGTGATGTCGCTTGCCGCTCTGGAAGCGCTCCATGCGCGCTTTCCGGCGGCCGAGATCGTCCTCGTATGCAAGCCGTGGGTCAGCGAGCTCTACCAGTATCTTCCCGCCGTCAGCCGCCAGATCATCTACGATCCCGAGGGGGCACACCGCGGGCCGTTGGGATTCTGGAAACTGGTGCGCCAGCTCCGCGAGGAAGCATTCGACGCCAGCGTCCTCTTCCAGAATGCCTTCCATGCCGCGTGGATGGCGTGGTGGGCGAGGATTCCAGTGCGAATCGGCTACGCGCGCGACGGGCGGAGCGCGCTGCTTACAGATGCGATCGAGCCTCCCCCGCCCGCTGTCTACGGCCACCAGGCCTACAACTACCTGCAACTCCTCTTTCGTGCCGGATGGATCGACCGCTACCCGCCGGTGAAGGAGCTGCGCCTCACCCTCCAAGAGACGGAAATGGAGTGGGCGCGCCGGCACCTGCAAAGGATGGGGCTTTCCGGGCCGCGTTTCCTGGTGGGCATCAATCCCGGCGCGTTCTATGGCCCGGCGAAGCGCTGGCTCCTGCCCCGCTACGCACAATTGGCGGACCGGCTGGTTGGTGCGCTCCACGCCGATGTGCTAATCTTCGGCTCCCGCGACGAACGGCCTCTCGCCGAGGAAATCGCCCGGGCGATGCATCACACGCCCCTGCTTCTCTCGGGGGAGACCAGCTTGCGGCAACTGATGGCGCTGCTCGCGCAGTGCCGGCTTGTCGTGACCAACGATTCGGGGCCGATGCACCTGGCCGCGGCATTGGGCTTGCCCGTCCTCGCGGTCTTCGGCTCCACCGACGAGCGAGCCACCGGCCCGGTGGGCGCGCGCACGCGCGTCGTGAAGCGCCCCGCTGTGTGCAGCCCCTGCGGGCTGCGAGAGTGCCCGATTGATTTTCGGTGCATGGAGTCAGTAACCGTGGACGACGTTTATGTGGCGGCGCTCGGGCTCGCGAAGGAGGCGGCGTAGCGCGTGGCTCCTCGCGGCGGAAGTCTGACGGTGAGCGGCGGGCGGGACGGCCAGGAGACGCGGCATCCTGCGCCGACTCCGGCGATCTTCCTCGACCGCGATGGGACGATTTCCGACGAGGTGGGCTACATCAACCACCTCAGCCGGCTGCGGGTCTTTCCCTGGAGCGGCGAGGCCATTCACAAGCTCAATCTGACGGGGCGGCCGGTGGTCGTGGTCACCAACCAGTCGGGCGTGGCACGCGGCTACTTTACGGAGAAGTTAGTTCGGCAAGTTCACAAGAAGATTTCGAGCGAATTAGCCTCGTACGATGCGCGTATCGACGCCTATTACTATTGTCTGCATCATCCCAGCGGCCGAGTGGCGGCTTACAGAAAGGATTGCCAGTGCCGGAAGCCCTCCACCGGCATGGTGATGGAAGCCACGGAGGAGTTTCATATCGATCTGCCCGCATCGTATGTGGTTGGAGACACCTACCGTGACATGCAACTGGGATTCAATGCCGGCACACGGACGATCCTCCTGATGACCGGCTACGGACGCGGCGAGTACGAGTATCATCGCAGCGCCTGGCCGCGCCGGCCGGACCACGTGGCGGAGAATCTCCTGGAAGCGGCGGAGATCATTCTAAGCGAAACCAGCCGGGTGCCGGCGAAACGTCGCCGGAGGTCTTCGCCGGTGCAAGAGATATGAAGATCAATTCCACCGATCGTTCTTCGTTACTCGCGCTCCTCGACCGGCTGCCCCGCCAGCGCGTCGTGCTGCTAGGCGACCTGGTCGCCGACGAGTTCATCCACGGGGAGATCGCCCGGGTTTCGCGCGAGGCGCCGGTCCTGATCTTGAAACAGCGCGAGAAGCAAATCGTTCCCGGAGGTGGCGCGAACGCCGCCAACAATCTGGCCGGTCTTGGCGCCAGGGTTCTTCCTGTTGGAGTCGTGGGCGATGACGAAGCAGGAGAAAAACTGATCGAATATTTCGCCGCGAAGAATATTTCCATTCGCCACATCCTGCGGCTGCGGAACTACGTCACCCCTACGAAAACACGGGTTCTCGGCGGGCTCTCCCACTGGCAGCGCCAGCAGATCGTGCGCATTGACCGCGAACCTCCTCAGCCGCTCTCTCGCGAGCTGCGTCGGAAGCTCACCCTCAAGGCTCGGGACCTGCTTCCTGGCGCCTCGGGCTTGCTGATTTCGGATTACGGATATGGCACCACTGACGCCGGCGAGGTTTCCCTGCTCCGGCGACGCCTGGGAAAGCGTCAACTGCCCATCACCGTGGATTCGCGCTTCAACCTGCTCAGCTACTCACACCTGACGGCGGCCACCCCCAACGAACCGGAAGTTGAGGAAGCGTTGGGCCGGAAGGTCGGCACGAACCTCCGGCTGCTCCACGAACTCGGCAAGAAGTTGCTGCGGCGGTTGGCGCTCCAGGCCCTGGTCGTGACCCGCGGTCGTGACGGGATGGTGCTGTTCGAGCCGCGCCAGGAGCCGCGCCATATTCCTGTCTTCGGATCGGACCAGGCCGTGGACGTCACCGGCGCCGGCGATACGGTGATTGCCACGTTTACCCTGGCGCTGACGGCAGGCGCGAGTTTCTTGCACGCAGCGCAACTCGCCAACTGCGCCGGCGGTCTCGTGGTGATGAAGCGCGGAACCACCGCCGTCGCGGCGCAGGAACTGAGGGAGGCGATCCGCAACGCGTGAATCGGAAGATCATTCCGTTTACGGAGGCGGGCGAACTGGGCAAGCGCTTGCGGCAGGAAGGGCGCCGGATCGCTTTTGCCAACGGCTGCTTCGAGCTCCTGCACGTTGGCCATGTGCGGTATCTCCAGGGAGCCAGAGAACAGGGCGACGTTCTGGTGGTCGGTGTCAACAGTGACCGGTCGGCGGCGGGGCTGAAGGGTCCCGGCCGACCTCTGCTCCCGCAGGAAGCACGGGCGGAACTCGTCGCTGCGCTCGCCTGCGTAGACTTCGTGGTAATCTTCGACGATCCAACGGCGGAGGGAATCCTGCGCGAGGTGCGTCCGCACGTTCATTGCAAGGGGACGGACTACACCGAGGCTACCGTCCCGGAACGCGAAGTGATGAAGGAGCTCGGCGGGACTGTGCGCATTGTGGGAGATCCCAAGAATCACTCCACGCGCGACATCCTCGCCGACATTGCCCGCAAGGCGCAGAATAGTAGGTCGTGAGGGACGAGAAGAAGCCAGGAACTAGTAGCTTAATTAGAGTGAGGGTCCAGGATCCTGATTTCTTTGTCCTTGCTCGTCAACCGTCCCTCGTCACTCGCCTCATTGCTCTTAAACATGCCCGAGTCAGCAAAGAGATTCCTGATCATTCGTCTCAGCTCGATTGGAGACATCGTGCACGCCCTGCCGGCGGCAGCGGCGCTTGGCGAGGCATTTCCAGGAGCTCAAATCGACTGGGTGGTGGAGAGTCGCCACGCCGCGCTTCTCGAGCGAAACCCTTTCCTGCGTCGTGTGATTCCGCTCGACACTCTCGGCTGGCGCCGGAACCTCGTGCGCGGTGAAACTCTTGCCGCCGTTCGCAGCAGCGTTGCGGCCCTGCGCGCAGAAAATTACGACGCCGCGATTGATTTCCAGGGACTCTACAAGTCAGCTTTTATCGCCCGGCTCAGCCGCGCCCGGGAACGCGTAGGATTCACGGAGAACCGCTTGCGCGAACCGGCCGCGGCTGTCTTTTATTCGGCGCGAGTGACGCCGGACGAACGAAAGCACGTCATCGAACTCAATCTGGCACTGGTCGAATACCTGGGTGTGCCTCGAATCGGCGGCGCGCGCTGGCAGTTTCCGCTTCCGGCCAGCACCGCCGACGAGGATTATGTCAGCCGCCAGCTTGCGGCGCTTGGGGTGCGCGATTTCATGATCGTGAATCCCGGCGGAGGCTGGCGGAGCAAACGCTGGGCGCCGGAGAATTACGCGGCGGTGATCCGGCGGATGGCGGAGGAGTTCCCGGGAGAATTCCTTCTGACGGGGTCTCCGGATGAGGAACCGGTAATCGAAGAGATTCGCCGCGCTTCCGCAACGCCGCGAGCACATTATTTCCCTTCTACGATCACCCAGTTCATCGCGCTCGCGCGGCGAGCCAAGCTGTTTGTAGGCAGCGATTCCGGGCCGCTCCACCTTGCGGCCGCCGTGGGCACGCCGATTGTCGGAATCTACGGCCCCACCCACCCCGCGCGCAATGGACCGTTCTCTCCCCTGGATATTACACTGTGGAATGGTGGCCCGATTGACTATACTCGCCGGAACAAATCCGCCGGGTATATTTCTGGAATTTCCGTGGACTCCGTCCTAAGGGCGATCCAAGAGCGCCTCACGAGGACACATGAGCGCGGATAAGGGATACGCAGCTTGGGCAGCGCGCTGGCGAGTGCCTCTGGGTTTCATCCTGGGAGTCGCTTACCTGGTCTTTTCGCAGCCCAGCCCGCGGCTGCTTCTGGCGGGCAGTGTTGTCGGACTCCTGGGCTTGCTGCTCAGAGCCTTGGCCGCCGGCTGCCTGAACAAGAATCAGGACCTGGCAACCGGTGGCCCCTACGCCCACACGCGCAACCCGCTCTACCTCGGAAGCTTCATCATAGGTTCGGGGTTCGCGATTGCGGGCGGCTCATGGATTCTGGGTCTGGCGATGGTCAGCCTGTTCGTGCTCGTTTACTGGCCGGTGATGCGGCGAGAGGCGGCCTTCCTGGCCCAGCAGTTTGGCCCACCCTACTCCGAATACGCAAGGGCCGTCCCCTTTTTCCTGCCGCGGCTGCGGCCCGCCGATACGGGAGGGAAACGATTCCGCTGGGCCACCTATCGCCAAAACCGCGAGTATCAGGCGGCGCTGGGATTTGTGGCGGGCGCGGTCTTCCTGTATGTCAAAATGACTTTGCGGTAGAAGCGGAGAAGACACCTCCCGAACCGCAGGGGCATCTAATCCTTCGATGGCGAAACTGAGGCCGGGCCGCGCACTGCGGGGGTTGCTTTTCATCGCGTTGGGCGTGAACCCGTTCGCATTGCACGCTTCCGACGCTGTCGCCGGCTCCCCCTTTGCGCCCGGGGAAACCCTGACCTACGACGTCACGTGGTCGGTATTCCCTGCTGGCCAGGTCACGGTAACGCTCAAGCCCGGTGAAGACCGGTCCCCCGAAACCTACGAAACGGTTACTACCGCGCGCTCGCAGGGGTTTGTCGCCGTGCTCTTTGACGTGGAAAACGAGTTCCACTCCGTCTTCGACCCGAAGACCCTCTGCTCGCGCGGCATTCATAAGAAGATTCATGAGGGGCGACGCCGCAAAGACGCACGCCTTGTTTTTGATGTCGAGCGGCGGCTGGCGGTGCTCGATGAGATCGATCTGAACAGGCCCAATTCGCCGCCCAAACACGCCGAAAACAACATCCCCCCCTGCGTTGCGGACGTGGTCACCGCTTTTTACCACGTCCGGAAGCAGCCGCTGCGGGTGGGCGAGGTAATCCACCTGCCCATCAACGACGGCGCCAAAACCTACGACGTGGCCGTGGAGGTCCAGACGCGCGAGCCGGTCCAGACGCCGTTCGGCATTCGGGATGCCTTTCGCGTTGAACCCAAGGTCTTTGGTGGTCTCTATTCCCGCCAAGGGGAAATGCAAATCTGGTTTAGCGATGACGCGCAGCGCCTGCCCTTGCGCATCAAGGCGTCGGTCTCGGTCGGCAGCATTACTGGCACCTTGCGATCGGTCACGACGACGGCCGCCACCGGCCCGCCGGCCCGCTAGCATCTCAGGTCTGCGGACACGGGCAGCTCAGATTCTGTATTTCTCGGCGAGCAGCCGCTTGAAACGTGGCTGGTAAATCAAATCGTAGGTGAATTCCTTGTCGGGAAATAGGTGCAAGGCGAACTGCCGCGTGGAGGCGACCATCTCCGTGGCCTCCTCGATGGGAAGGTCGCTCTGCTGAATCACGTTCATCACTAAGCTGACGACAATCTGAAGGCGTCGCACCTTGCGGTTCTCTTGCCGGATCTCTTCTTCGGTAGGCAGCATACGGTCCATGGCGTCGCAATCTTTTCGCATCCCTGCAGAAGTTATTATAAGCTAGGCACCGTCACCTTATCAGGAGCGAGCCGCAAGCGCCCTGGGTGACCGGATGCTGTCAGGCGCGATGCCCATTGACACCCCCATCACTAAGGCGGAGCCCCGAAGCCGCCGCTGGAGCCAGGTCCGGAGTGTCCTGCAGGAATCGCTGGTCCGCTTCTTCAACGAAGATTCCTTTGCGGCCTCTGCCTCCATCGCCTATCACAGCCTTCTCAGCATCTTTCCGTTCTTGCTGCTGCTTATCGGCCTGAGCGGCTTCTATATCAAGCAACACGAGCTCGCCGGACGACTGGCCATCATCCTCGGACGCTATCTTCCCGTCCAGTCGGATTTTCTCTTTCGGAATCTGGAGGGAATCACCAAGGCCTATGGCAAAGTGGGCATTCTCTCGATCCTACTCCTCCTGTGGAGTTCTTCCGGCATTTTCCTGCCGCTCGAAAAAGCGCTCAACCGCGCCTGGGAGGCCAAGGTGGAGAGAGGCTGGTGGCGCCGTCATCTGCTGGCACTGGAAATGGCACTGGTCATTGGCATCATGCTTTTGCTCTCTTCGACCGTGGTGGGATTAAATGTTTACGTGCACAGTTGGATTTCCAGGAAAAGCCCCTTGTTTTTTTCCCCTTTCCTGGCGCTGGCTTACAGCGCCTCGATCATCCTTACGACGTTTACCTTGACCCTCACCATGTTTGTGGTGATCTTCAAGGCCTTGCCGAACCGTCCCATGAGTTTCCGCCAGGTGCTGCCGAGCGCCCTGCTTACCGCGGTCTTCTGGGAAGGCGCTCGCTCGCTCTTCACCCTGCTGCTTCCGGTATTCAACTATCGGCAGGTCTACGGCTCGATCGGCGTGGTCGTGGCCCTCATGAGCTGGGCCTACATCTCGTCGGCGGTTACCCTCTTCGGCGCCCAGATCTCCAATGCCTTGTACCGAACCCTTCGCCCCAACGAATTGACCAAGGAATCCGTCTGGTCGGCCACCTCAGTGGATGGCTGATCCTCCATAAGACCTAGCCGTCAATTGGGATTCCCTGAGTTCGATACTGATTGCTCCCTCAACATCCGTTCGAAAGATCCGCGCGCCCACGGACCGGAGCCGGTCCAGCACTTCCGGGCTCGGCAGGCCGACCAGCCCGCCACTTTCGCTCGTGATCAAGGCCACGGAGGGCGAGACTCGGGCGAGGAATTCGGCGCTCGTCGAGGTTCGAGCACCGTGATGGGCAACTTTCAGAATCTGACTGGGCCGGATGGTTCCCGCACGGACGAGTTCCGCCTCGACCGACTCGCTAATGTCGCCGGTGAGGAGCGCGCTGCCCCCGTCCGCCGAAACTTGTAACACCACGGAATCGTCATTGGACGGCTGGTCCCTGGTGGGACGGCCCGCCGGCGGCCAGAGGATTTCAACTGTGCCCCCACCCAACTCGAGGCGCTCTCCCGCCGCGCACTCCCTCTCGGGGATCCCTAGCTTCCGCACTTCGCCAAGCACGGCAAGATAAGCAGGAGTGGGAGGATTCGGGCCGTGCCAGAATTCCCCGGTGTGAAAGTTGCGCAAAACCGCCCCGAGCCCCCCGAGATGATCCTGGTGGGCGTGACTCAGTGCTACCACATCGATCCTCGTGAGACCGCGCGACCACAGATAGGATGAGACGACCTCCTCGCCCGGATCCCACCGCCGGCCGCTGAAGGCTCCTTCGCTTCCTGAACCGGTTCGACTCCCACACGCGTCCACGAGCATCGTCGTTTGATTGGGGAAGACCACGAAGATGGCGTCGCCTCCACCGCAATCCAGCGCCGTAATCTCCAGACCATTCTTTGGCAGACGTGGCGCGAACGGGTGGAGAGAAATCATCGCGCCCAGGCCCACTAGCACGACCAGAGAGGCCCAAAAGGCGCGGCGCGCACGGCCGAGGGTCGCGGCCACCGCGATCATCCCCAGGACGAAGCCGAGCGAGACCCAAAGTGGCGGTTCGGGAACTCGGTACGAAAGCCAAGCCGGAAGGCCCGGCCAGTCCGTCAATGCGAATAACCCGTGCATGATGACGGCCAGAAGCTTGCCCGGCCAGATGGCCAGCGATGGAGCCAGCGCCGCCAGGAGCACCGTGGGAACCGCAGCCGCCAGCAGCGCGGTCATCACCGGAATGGCGAGGGCGTTCAATCCAATCCCCGCGTAGGTGACGCGATGAAACGTCTCCGCCATCGGCAACAGCAGACCCAGTTGGAGAAGAGCGGAGAACAACAGGATTCCCAGCGCCCAGAGAACCAGCCGCAACGGAACGAGGACAACCCAATCAGCCACCGCTGGATGGTGCTGCAGCAGTTTGAACCGCGCCGCAAGCGCCTGGACGACCGCTCGGAGGTCGAGCCGGAACTGGGCCCAGCGCGGAGAAAAGGTCATGTCGCGGTCAACCTCGTGCAAGCCTGCGAGGGCTCGCCGGCCGGGCTCGACGGTCCGCTGCAGGACCGGCACAGCCAGCGCCGCGATGATGAGTGCCGCGGAAAATGAAAGCTGAAAGCCGGATTCGAAAAGCCATGCTGGGCGTGCGACGAGAAGCGCCAGGGCTGCCAGTCCCACGGCATTGAGAAGTGAACGCTCGCGGTAGAGAAATCGGCCGAGGAGATAGGCCGTTATCATGATTGTGGCGCGAAGAGTCGGCGCGCGCTGCTCGACCAACAAGGCATAGAACATGAGAAAAAGCAGCACGCCCGCCGATCGCCAGGTTTCGCCCAGCCGGAGTCGTCGCAACACTAACCCGACGAGCAACGCCAGCAGCCCGACGTGCAGCCCCGCGATAACGAGAAGATGGTAGAGGCCTGTCTTGCGGAAATTTTCGATCGTGTCGGAATCCAGCGACGAGCGGTCACCGAACAGCACCGCCTTCAGGACAGCTCCGGTTCGGCCTTCGCTGGACCAGGGGGGATAAATGCGATCAATGCCCACCAGAAAACGGCGCCGGATCGCCTGCAGGAGCTTGGAAGCGCCCAGTCTCCCGGCACTAGGCAATTTCTCCACCAGGCGTGGGCTCTTGACCGTGCCGACATACGAGATATCTTCAACCGATTCCATCCAATGCCGAAAATCGAAACTGCCGGGGTTGCCGTAAACCCGCGGCCGACGCAGGCGCACCAGGACGCGGATTGAATCCCCGTAAGTGAGTTTCAAGGCGTCAGCCAGCGCCGGACTTTCCTCATCTCCCGACGTCATCATGCGCAGGCGGACTCGGCCAAAGGTGGTGATCACCTGGCCACGGCTTTCGACTCGCTCTGCTTCAAAATCAAATTGCCAGCCGTACGAAGTGCGCGTGGGATTCGAGATCAGCCGCCCTTCCAGACGCACAGGGTCGTCCATGTCGGCGCCCCATGCCGCCAAGTTGCTGATGTGACGAGGTGAGAATCTTCGTTCGAAGAGGTGCGCCGCCGCGCCGCCCGCTGCCACGAAGGAGGCGAGCAGAAAGGCCATGGCGATCCCATCCCATCGCCCGCGCAGTGCGACGAGCCCGGCAAGTAACCCCACGCACGCAGACAGGAGGAGAAACGTCACGCCCGAAATGAGGGCGTGGCCGGGGCGGGCGAGCAGAATCCCGGCAGCGAAGCAGGCGGCGAGAATCAGTAACGGATGCCGTATTAAGTGACTCTGCACCTTTGTCGATACACGACCGCGGCCGCATCTAGAACGTGGAAACAGCCGCAGATCAGAAGATTCTGCCCCGCGCTAGGCGGACCTTCGCGTGAGGCGGGCGAGGGATTCGATGTGGTAAGTCTGCGGGAAAAAGTCGAACAATTCAACCGAATTGAGTTCGTGGCCGTGCCCCATCAGATGGCCGAGATCGCGGGCGAGAGTTGGAGGGCTGCAGGACACGTAGTGGATGCGCCCGGGGCGAAGCTTGAGGAGGGAATCGAGCACTGCGGCCCCCACCCCCGCCCGCGGCGGATCAAGAATCACGAGGTCCGGCACACCTTGCGCAAAGCGGCGCAGAAATTCTTCGGTGGATGATGAAACAGTGCGAACGTTCGCCAGCGAGTGGGCTGCAGCGTTTTCCTTCAGAGCGGCGGCCGCGACGGGGTCCGCATCCACGGCCACGACCTGCTCGAATCGTCGCGCGAGCGGAAGCGTGAACAGCCCAACACCCGCGAAGAGGTCGAGCGCCAGGCCGCCTGCTTCGCCGTTCGTCACCACCGCGAGCAACTCCGGCAGCAGGAACCGCGACACCTGGAAGAACGATCCCGGGCCAATCCCATAGCGGAAGTCGCCCACTGCATACTCAAACCGCGGCTCCCCAAAGACGCGGAATTGTCCGTCGTTCCCAACGGCAACGCGGGTAACGCCCGGCACCTCAGCCAGCAAAGCGGTCGCCAGCGCTTCTGCTGCGGCGTGGTCGATATTCCCACGCAGTGTGATGGCAACCCGTTCGTCGCGGTCGTCGGCGAGCAATTCGATTTCGCGACAGGAAGCAATCCGCGATGACCACGGCGGCTGGTGCAACTCCTCGAGCACGGCGTTGAGCCGCGGCGACAGGATCGCACAGGAGTCGATTCCGAGCGGGCGATGAGACTCCGCCTCATAGAAGCCGAGCGTCGCGGTCCCGTCCACCAGTTGCCCAACCTTAAGCTGGGCCTGGTTGCGATAGTTCCACGGATGACCCGCGTGGACCGGAATCGGTTCGTTCCACGTGATCTTTCCAATCCGTCGCAGTGTCTCGCGAAGAATCTCGCTTTTCACCTCACCCTGGCGTTGCGGGGAAATGTGCTGGTAGTGGCATCCTCCGCAACGGCCGTAATAAGGACAGGGCGGCTCGATACGCTCCGGCGAGGCTTCAAGAACACGCAGCAGGCGCCCATGTACGGCGCCCTTGGCCACGCGGACCTCATCTACCTCGACGCGCTCGCCCGGCAAAGCACGCGGCACAAACACCGGCCGGCCGTCATGGTGACCTAGTGCGTCGGGGCCATAAACCAGCTTGTGGGGAATCAATTCAAAGGCCAAGTGGACATCCGTGGTGCGTTGCTGCCCGTTGCAGCCGTCCTCGTCACGATCCAGCAACGGACGGCGCCCTGGGGCCCCTCAGAGATAAAACAGGCTCAGACGCGGCAATTGATAGTGTTCGAACAACCGCTTCTTCAGGAACTGCCGCTCCAGCGAGTCGAGTTGCGCGGCGGTCATGTTCCGCCGGTAAGGGCCGAGGCTGCGGTCCACGTCCGCGCGCAGGCTGGTCAGCAACTCAACGGGCGACGCGCGAAGTGCCGCGGCGTGCAGTATCTCTTCCAGCGAGGCTAGCAGTCGTTCGAGGTCTTCCAGAGTCTCATCCGCTTTCGATGTAAGTCGCTCGGTCGCTTCCCGCAACGTGGCGGCGGCACGTTCAAAGTCTTCGGCCAGCACCGCCTGGCCCGATGCTTGCTCCCGACGCGCCGCTTGCTCAATCTGTTCTGCGTTGCGAGTGAGATACTGGGAGACCTCCTGCGCGCTGAAGGGTGGCTTTTCTTCGCGGGCGGCGGACGCCGCGCCGCCTTCCCCGTGCGACCCGGCAGCCTTCATCTCCTCTGCGGCGGCCAAGACCAGTTGCGCGCAGTACGCCAAGCTGTTCACTTTCTGGATGTGGCGCGGTCGCTTCTGGAATTTCGCAAACGCCCGTTCGATCCCGGTAATCACGGCGGGGAGCGGGACGCCAGCCTCTTTCCAAGATTCGATGAGCGCCCAATCGAGAGGTGACAGCAGCCCGGGAGTATTTCGGCAGCGGCGGTAGCACTCTTCGATTTCCGTAAAATAGTTGAAGTAGTTTTCCACGCCGGAAGGACCTATTTGTGCCGGGCGGTGGCGAGTTGGCGCTCGAAGATGATGCGCAGCCCGTCGAGCGTCAGAGCGGAATCCACCGGGGGATGATACTTCGACGCGCCAGCAACGAGCAGCGCCTGGCCGCCGGTGGCAACGACTTTGGTCTTGGGCCCCAGCGTCGCGCAGAGCCGGTCTAGAATCCCGTCCACCAGACTGACCGCGCCATAAAAGAGGCCCGACTGCATGCTGGCCACGGTGTTTGTGCCAATGACGCGACTGGGTTCGCGGATTTCCACGCGCGGCAGGCGCGCCGCCTGCTGGAAGAGCGCCTCGGAGGAAATACCGATTCCCGGAGCGATCACCCCACCCAGATACTCACCCTTTTCCGAAATGGCGTCGAAAGTAATCGCCGTGCCGAAATCCACGACCACGCAGGGCCCGCCGTATTTCTCGAAGGCGGCCACGGCGTCCGCGATGCGGTCGGCGCCCACTTCCTGGGGATTGTCGTAATGAATTGGCATGCCCGTGCGCGTCCCGGGTCCCAGAAAAACCGCCTTCAGCTTGAAATACTTTTCCGCCATCTCTTCCAGGACGAAGTTAAGTGGCGGGACGACGCTGGCGACCATTACTCCCGTGATCTGGCTGGGCTGGACGCCATCGAGCGTGAAGAGGCTGCGGATAAGGATCCCGTACTCGTCGGCGGTCTGCCGACGATTCGTCGAGAGCCGCCACTGCGCCTTCAGCTCGTTCCCCTCGAAAACGCCGAGGACCGTGTTGGTGTTGCCGACATCGATGACGAAAAGCATTTTTGCTGTCGCGCCGCTCATCAAAGCGGCACGGGCCGGGCTGCAAGCCCGTCCCTGCATACTTATTTTACTTCGACAATCTCCCCTGCGACCAGAAGCTCTTCGCGGCCGTCGCTGCGCCGCACCCGCAGGGCGCCACTTTGATCCAACCCCACCGTCTCCGCCCGGTACTCTCCGGAAGCGGTGAGAACGCGAATCGCTTTGCCGCGCGCGAAGCTGGAGGCTGCTGCCCAGTGCTCGACGATCGGCGCGCTCCCCTCCCGCAGGAGCAATTCGTAGAGCTTCTCAACCTCTTTCAGGAGCGCCGCGAGCAATTGCGCACGGGAAATGCTCTTGTGCGCCTCGATGCGCAGCGACGTGGCAATGGGCTTTAATTCCTCGGGCATCTCGCGATGATTCACATTGATCCCAATGCCCAAAACGACAGCGTGAATGCGGTCCACTTCCGCGTTCATCTCCGTGAGGATGCCGCACACCTTCCTGCCATTCACCAGCACGTCGTTGGGCCAGCGGATGTCGGGGGCGAGTCCCGTCACGGAACGAATGGCCTGATGCACCGCAACGCCCGCCAAAAGGGTCAGAAGCGGCGCGGCCGAAGGGGCGAGCGGCGGGCGCAGGAGGATCGAGACATAGATGCCGCTCGATTTTTCGGAGTACCACGTCCGGCCGAGACGCCCCCGCCCGGCCGTCTGGTCCTCCGCAATCACCACCGTGCCGTGCTCGGCACCCTTCGCCGCTGCGTCCAGGGCAACATCGTTGGTCGAATTCGTCTTGAAGTAATGGAGAATCCGGTGGCCGATTCGACTCTCACCTAACTCCAGCTTGATCAGGCTAGGCACAAGAATATCGGGGAGCTTCTCAAGCTGGTAGCCGCTCGACGGATGCCCCTTGATCTCCACGCCCAGCCCACGAAGCTTTTCGATGTATTGCCACACCGTGGAGCGGGTGCCGCCGATTTCGGCGGCGATCTTCGGCCCCGGTACGACGACCATCGCGTTCTTCACCATCAGGTGGATCAGCTTGTCGATCTTGCGGTCTGTGGAGGCGGCGGGCATGGACGTCGGAGAGGGCTCTGCCCTCCCACGGGCGGGGCGATCCCGCCCCTATAGAGGCTGAATCAGAAAATGAATGTCGGCCGCAGGAGCCGAATGCGTCAGGGCGCCGACGGAAATCGAGTCTACACCCGTTTCGGCATAGGCCCGGATGTTTTCCGCACTGACGCCGCCGGAGACCTCGAGTCGCACCCGCCCCGCCGCGCGCGCCACACAATCGCGCACCTGCGCCGGAGTCATGTTATCGAGCAGCACCGCTTCCGCCCCGGCGGCGATGGCCTCTTCGAGTTCCACGGCGCTACGGACTTCCACTTCGATCGACAGGCGGGGCGCGACGTCGGGACGAAGGGTCCGCGCGCGCTCGACTGCAGTTCGGATGCCACCCGCCAGACTCAAGTGATTGTTCTTGATCAGAATCCCGTCATCCAGCCGCGCGCGATGATTCGAGCCGCCGCCCATGCGTACTGCGTATTTCTCCAGGGCGCGCAGGCCCGGCGTGGTTTTTCGAGTGTCGAGCAACTCCGTCTTAAGGCCGGCGAGCTTGCTCTTGAAATCGCGGGTCATCGTGGCAATACCGCAGAGACGCTGTAGGAAATTGAGGGCCACGCGCTCGCCCGCGAGGAGTGCCGTTGCCTTCCCCGTCACCCGCGCCAGACGGGTCCGCGCGGCCACCTCCGCGCCGTCCTCCGCCAACGATTCGAATTCGATCGAGGGGTCGAGCGTTTTGAACACGGTCCCGGCCACCGGCAGGCCAGCGAGCACCAGATCCTGCTTGGTCATCAATTCACCACGTCCCTTGAGCTCAGGAGGAATGGTGAGCTGCGTGGTGACATCGCCGTGGCCGACGTCCTCGGCCAGCGCGTGCACGACGAGAGCGCGCAATTCATCGGAAGTAAGGCCAGCGAGGAGGTTCATGGAGGAAACTGCTGGCGGTATGGCAGGCTCGGCCACTTTTCAACCCAACCTCTCCAGGGAGTCCACAACCCGGCGGAGTTGCGCGGTCAGTTCCGCGTGGCGCTGCTCGACGCCGCGGACCACCTCGCGCGGCGCGCGGCTCATGAACTCCTGGTTCTCCAACTGCTTCTTCGTCTGCGCCAGCGCTTTTCCCGCCTTTTCCCGGTCCTTGAGTAGGCGCGCGCGCTCGGCCTCGCGATCCATTCCTGCCTCATGAAACAGGCGAACATCAAAACCCGGTGTGGCTCGGACGCCACCCGCCTCCGCGCTCATGCGGCCGCGCGTAAAATTGAGTGCTTGCAGACCCGCCAGACGCAGGACCACTTCCTGGTGCGCGCGGAACAGTTCCAGCACGCGCAAATCATCGCTCGCCACCTGCGCGCTGGGCTTCTGGGTTTGCAGGCCCATCTCCGCCTTGGCGTTGCGCGCCGTGACGATCAGTTCCTGAACCGTCTGAAACTGCTTCTCCGAAACCGGGTCAGCGACGCGCTCACCGACAAGCTGGAAGGGCGCGAGCGAAATCGAGGGCTCCTTGCCGGCCCGGGGCAAACGCGACCAGAGCTCCTCGGTGATGAACGGCATGAACGGATGGAGCAGATGCAGCGAAGACTTGAACAGCCGGGCAAGATTCAGCCAGGCCGGCGGAAGTTTTCCATCCTGCGTCGGCGCGGTTATTTCCGGCTTGATCCATTCCAGGTACCAGTCGCAGAACTCGTGCCAGAAGAAGTGATAAACCGTGAAGGCCGCTTCGTGGAAGCGATACGTCGCGAGCGCTTCGTCGATTTCGCGTGTCACGGCCGCGAGGCGGGAAAAAATCCAACGGTCGGCGAGCTGCGCCGTCTCGGAGCCTGCGATCGGTTCGAGGCCCACGCCGGGAATCGGTTCAAGCGCCGCACCGAGCGCGGTGCGCATCGCTTCGGGGAGTTTCTCGAGATTCATCAGAATGAAACGGCCGGCGTTCCAGATCTTGTTGGCGAAGGCACGATATGATTCGATTTTCTCTTCGCTGAAGGCGATGTCGGTGCCGGGCGCGGCGCTGATGGCGAGCGCGAAGCGCACGGCGTCGGTGCCGTAGCGTTCAGTCACATCCAGTGGATCGATGACGTTGCCCTTGGTCTTCGACATCTTCTGCCTCTCCGCGTCACGCACCAGGGCGTGAATGTACAGCTCGCGAAAAGGAACGTCGTTCATGAACTTCAGTCCCAGCATGATCATGCGCGCACCCCAGAAAAAGAGGATGTCGAAGCCCATGATCATCAAATCGTTGGGATAGAAGCGGCGTAGATCGTCCGTGTCCTCCGGCCAGCCGAGAGTGACAAACGGCCAAAGCCCCGAACTGAACCACGTGTCGAGCGTGTCCGTTTCGGGCCGGAGGGCCGCCCCCGAACACTTCGGGCAGTGCGTTGGCGTCTCGCGCGCCACGATCACTTCGGCGCACGCGTCGCAGTACCAGACGGGAAGGCGGTGACCCCACCAGAGCTGCCGGGAGATGCACCAGTCGTGAATGCGGTACATCCAGTCGAGATAAATCTTCCGGAAATTGTCGGGCAGGATGCGGACCCGGCCGTCCTCCACGGCGCGAATGGCAGGCTCGGCGAGCGGCTGCATCTTCATGAACCACTGCGTGGAGAGCAGTGGCTCGACGACAGTTCTACAGCGCTGGCAGGTGCCGACGCTGAGCGCGTAATCTTCGATCTTCTCGAGCAATCCCTCCTCGCGGAGGTCCTGCACGACGGCGTCGCGCGCCGTGTAGCGGTCCTGGCCGTGGTACGGGCCGGCCTCCTCCGTCATGCGGGCGTCCACGCCGATGACTTCGATGGCGGGCAGGTTGTGACGGCGCGCGATGGCGAAGTCGTTGGGATCATGCGCGGGCGTTACCTTGACGGCGCCGGTGCCGAACTTCGGGTCAACAAAATCGTCGGCCACAACCGGAATCGTTCTCTTGAGGAGCGGCAGAATCAGCCGCCGCCCGACGGCCGCGCGGTAGCGCTCGTCGCCGGGATTCACCGCCACGGCGGTGTCGCCCAGCATACTTTCGGGGCGCGTCGTCGCCACCGTGATCGAGCCCGACCCGTCCTCAAACGGGTAGCGGATGTACCAGAGCTTCCCTTGCCGCTCCTCGTGAACGACTTCGAGATCGGAGACCGCCGTGCCGCAGCGCGGGCACCAGTTGACGATGTACTTGCCGCGATAGATCAAGCCTTCTTCGTACAGC
>JBEKUI010000056.1:0-19802 GCA_049515175.1 Terriglobia bacterium | reverse complement strand
AGGAAGAAGGTGCTGTCGCCGTCGCCGTTGGTGTGGTAGGGATTGATGCATCGCCCCGCACCGACAGAAGCCATCATGGAAAGCTTGGTAAGCTCAGTCTTGTTGAAGTCGATGTTGGTAGCGACGACGACGAGGGTGGTGCTGCGCAGGACGTCGTCGAAGATCCTGAGCGACGCTTGGGAGCCTCGCCCGGCTCGCTGCTCGAGAACATCGACGATGCGCACGAAGCCCTTGCCGTCGGCGCGCCGGGCGCCCGCGATGATCTTGCCGCTGCGCCAGTCCACGACGTCGCCCACGGCGTTGAGCACGGCGAAGGCGCCAATGACCGCGTCGCCCAGACGCAGGCTGGCCGTCCCCAGGCCTCCCTTCATGCCGCCGAAGCCCTTCAGCATCTTGCCCATCGTCGCGCCCGCGCCGACGCCCACGTTTCCCTCTTCTACAGGAGACGTCGAGGCTTCCTGGCAGGCCTTGTAAGCGGCATCGGGATCGGGCCGGATGCGCGCGTCGCCAATCGCCAGGTCGTCGATCACTGCCCCCACCACGATGGGAATGCGGGTGTTAGGAATGCCCCAGTCGTAGCCGATCTTGTGCTCCTCGAGATAGCGCACCGCGCCGGCCACAGCGGCGAGCGCCATCGGTCCGCCTCCGGTAAGGAACAGGCCGTGGATCTTTTCCAGCGGGCTTACTGGCCGCAGCAACACACCCAGATGCGAGCCCGGCGCCGAACCGTCATAGTCCACTCCGGCGGTCGCATCGCTGTCGAAAAGGATTGCCGTGCAGCCCGTAGGGCGGCGAGTGTCCGTGCAGTGTCCAACTCTGATTCCCGGGACGTCGGTCAGCGAGCCGGCCTTGCCCGGCGACTCCGCCTGCGCGGCCAGTGGGGCGGCAGCCAGGCCGAACGTTGCGGCAGCCGCCGTCTGCCCGAATTGCCGGCGATTGATGGTTGACATGGTGATCCTCCTCTGTGTGCGCGTACTGTAGAACGGCGCCGAGGCAAGGTCAAGGGAAGTCGAGATAGGTCAGGTGTTCTTGCAGGTTGCGGGGGCAATTAACCTGTAAATCGATGGAAGGCCGCTCAGGGATTCCACTGAATCAATGACCCACCGGCCCGATCACCAAGGGATCGGGAACATAATCCAACCGAGGAGGAGGGCGGCGCCGACGAAGGCGCCAAAGACCTTGACGCCGTATAGCGCGCGGTCGCGCGGGGTATCCTTGCTCAGCACTCCGAAGACCATGGAGACGAGCAGCGCGAACAGAAGCAAGGCTGTGAAATGTGATATGACCATCGCAAGATCACTAACAAGTGAAGGATGACAAGTGACGAGCCAGACCTAAGGCCTGCCCGCTCGAACCTTGTCGCTCTTCACTCGTCGCTGCCTTTCAGGGTTTTCGTCCCATGGCGATATCGTAAGCGTCCAGCACGGTCAGGGCATTGAGCATGCCCGCCGCCACCAGGAACGCCGTCCCATAGTCCGAGGTTACGAAGTACGGGTCACCGCCCGCGTAACCAAAGAAGCGCGCCGCCGGCATGGCCACGCCTACGCACATTTCGCCGAAGAATCCCAGGGTGCGGAGATACGAGGCGGAGTGCAGCGCGAAGAACTCCCCCTGCATCAATACCCCCAGGACGAACATGCTCAAGATGGAAACAAAGAGGATCAGCGCGCGGCCTTTGCGCCGCAGCAGGAAGTGTCCCAGGCCCGGAATCAGCCAGGCGGCCACCAGCACGCGGGCGAGCGCTCCCACCTGGACGTCGGATTTTTCGGCCATCGCTTCTTCCGCTGTTCTCTTTGCCACGAAGCCGCTGATTCCCTTCTCCCAGCCGCGGCCCTAGGATCTAACCGACACGTTCCAGGGGCCCGCACGTCCAACACTGCAAGCTAACATACCTGGCGCATACACGGCAACAGTCCGGTCGAGGGTCGGTCCACAAGGGGGAATGAAGGGAGTCAGTTTGGCGTCTGAGCGGCAGGTTGATTCGCCGCCAATCGGAGCCATTGCTCTTGCCGGGAAGCAGCAGGTTCTGGATTTTGGGCGGTTCCGCCAGGGGAAATTCCGCGCGCAGGAAGCCGGGGGTGTGGTAAACTGATCTTAGAGGGCGGCAAGGCCGCGCTGTTGCTGTAGCCGGAGCTACCGAGCCGCAAAGGAAAGGCAACTCGGCCCGTAGAAACTACATCATGGTAAGAGTAGGCCGAGGGGGTTACTCGGCCCTCGCGAAAAGGGGCCAAGGATTTTGATCGATGGGTTCTAGTAATACTCGCGTCGGTGTAGCTTTGGAGCCACCGCAACAAAAGACCAGCCCGAAAGCGCCCGAGCCCACCTATGCGCTGACGTTCGTCGAGGAGCCGAATCTATTCGTGTCGGTCTGGCGCGAGGTTCGGGACTTCCTCCGCCAGCCGAAGATCACTGTCCCGGCCAAGTACTATCGCGGCGAAATCACGCTGCCGATCAGCGAGATGCGCCCCTGGTACCGGGACATCGGCAGTCAAATCAAGGTCTTCTTTGAGAAGCCCGCTGACCCCATCGGCATTTATAACGACCAGCAGACGCGCAAGCGCGCTCTCCTGGCCCTGGCAGCGGGCCTCGCCTGCGCCGCGGCGGGCTGGGCCTTGCACAGTGAACCGGTCGCGATCCTCGGTGCGTTCGCGGGCCTGATTGTCGGCGAACTGGCCGCCGTCGCCATATTCAAGAAGCGCGCTTACCCGCCTGACATCTGGCGCGACTACGAGCCGCAAGGCGCGTCCTGGATGAATTCTTTCCTCGTGCACGTCGTTGCGTTGGCTGTGTTGGTACTTCCGTTCGTGATTGAGCGGATGCTGCAGCCTGCCAAGGCGGCCACCAAAACGGAAATCGTCGATATATCTCCTTACCTTGCACAGCTTGAGGGTCCGGACAGCAAGACGGGCGGCGGAGGCGGGGGAGGCGACCGGTCGCCGACTCCGGCCTCGAAAGGCGCGGTTCCCAAGTTCGCCAAGACCCAGCTTGCCCCGCCCATGGCCGTGCTGCCGAATCTTGACCCCAAACTTCCCGTCCAACCGACACTCCTAGGGCCGCCGGAACTGAAACTGCCCCAGATGGCGATGAACGGCCCTTGGGGTGACCCGCAGGGGGTGCTCGGCCCGGCTTCCAATGGCCCCGGCTTTGGTGGGGGAATCGGAAGCGGCGAGGGCACGGGTATCGGTTCGGGGCGCGGTGGAGGCCTCGGACCTGGCGAAGGTGGAGGCTTCGGCGGCGGCGCCTACAGCGTGGGGGGAAGCGTCACCGCACCCATCCCCATCTACAAGCCCGACCCTCCCTATTCGGAGGAGGCCCGTAAGGCGAAGCACCAGGGCTCAGTCGTAATCTATATCGTCGTCGACGTCCAGGGCAGCGTCACGGATGCGCGAGTGGTCAAGCCCCTCGGCCTAGGGCTGGACGAGAAAGCTCTCGACACCGTCCGGTCCTGGAAGTTCAAGCCCGGCATGCGCAACGGCGTGCCCGTGCCCGTCAAGGTCATGATCGAAGTGCTCTTCCGACTCTTCTGATCCCGCCCAGTTCCATTCCCTTACCGTCGTGCCGCTGTCAGCTGATGGACTTGTAGAAATCCCCGCGGGCAGATCGATGCGACTGAAGTTGCAAAACGCCCAGGTTAACTGATAGATTAGAAACGAACTCTGGGAGGTCGTCTAACGGTAGGACTGCAGACTCTGGATCTGCGTATCGGGGTTCGAATCCCTGCCTCCCAGCCAACCGCCACGACGCATTGACAGCCACGCTCCCGACAAAACAAGAAGCCGAGTCCATTCCAGTCAGCCGAACGCGTATCCTCTCGGCAGCGCGACGGGAGCGGCATCAATATTCGCTGGGGGACACGAGACCCATTGAATCCCGATAGTCTGTTGTGTGGCTTAAAATCCTTCCTAAGTGGAGAGAAGCACCACAGCGACCAGGGCACAGGCAACTCCCAGAGCCTGCGGACGCGTTACGGATTCGTGCAGGATCACAGGTGCCAGGAACACCATAGCAAGCGGGTAGAGCGCCGTAAGCGGCACGACGATGGAAGCCTTGCCGCCATGCTTCATCGCTGCCAGCAGCGCCCACGCACCGAGGGCGTTCAGGAATGCGCTCAGGAATGCCCAGGCCAGGCTCCGCGACGAGTAGGCCAGGACGGATTCCTTCGGATAGAGCAACGGATCGATGAGGAAGAACCCCACCACCAGCCAGACCAACGCCGACTCAGCCGAAAGGTGATTAGTGGAGAGCTTCTGGAGCAATCCCACGATTCCCCACGCGACGAGCACCACCGCGCACTGCCAGAACCAGGGAGGAAGATGCATCCGCAAGGACTCCGGAATCAGATCGAAAACAATACAAACGCCACACCTGCAAATCCTAGCCCCACCACGTGAATCCAAGTGAGCCGCTCGCGCAAGATGGTGACCGCCAGCACCACCGTGATGAGCGGGTACATCGCGGTGGCCGCCGTAATCACCGCCGCATTCCCTTGCGTCCGATAGGCGGCGAAGAGGGCCAAGCCTCCAATCCCCGAAAGCACGCCGTTGGCCACGCCATAGAAGATGCCGCGCGGACTCTTTTCCAATTTGAACCGCCGCGCCCAGAGCATGGCAAGCGCGATGGGAATGCACCCGAAGGGAAAAAGGAACTGCATCGTGGGTGCAGAAATCTCCGCCGACCCGAGCTTGCCGAAGAGCGTCCAGCCTCCCCAGCAGACGATGCAAAGGATCGAATACCAGAACCACTTGGCTTTCAATGCCGCAGGTAGAGACATGGTTTCATTCCGACAACACTTTCCTCATCGCCACGGCAGTGAGCGCGCAGGCTTCATCCAGAGGTTTCGAACGCAACGCGGCGTTGAAAGGTTCCGCTTGAACGGGCCCGTCATAGCCGATCTTCCTCAGGCCCTCAACGAACGCCCGCACGGGAATAACGCCCGTAGCGCCAGGCAGTTCGCGGGCATCGTCAACCTGCTGATCGAGCCTAAGGCCGGCGGGGGCATCGTTCAGGTCAACGGTGACGACGTCTTTGCTTTGCAGCGTCAGAAGATCCTCCTGCGTCTCTTCCGCATTGAACCAGTGCCAGCTGTCCAGCTGAACTCCCACATTGCCCGTGTCGATGGCCATGATGAGTTCTTTCATTTCGCTGAGCGTGTGGATGAAGGGATGACGGCCGCTGCGCCAAAGCGTCCGCGGCCCTAGGTACTCCAACCCCAACCGCTGTCCATGGCTCTTCAGGATTTCCGCGCAGGCACGCAACCGGTAAGCGTGCTGCCGAAAGTTCTGGAGGTAGGTCAATTTCCCATCAAAAGAGCGGACCCAAGTGCTCAGGCGCGTAACGCCAGCCTTTTCGAGAAGCCCCGCAGCAGCCGGTAAGGCCTTCAATCCTTCGCTGAACCTCGTTTCGTCCTGGCGGAAATCCACGGGGAGTCCCGCCGCCCCGAGCTTCAAGTTCTTCGTTTTGAGATCGTCTAGAAGTTTTTTGAGTTCGTCCTCCGAACGTCTCGTGAAGTATCCGGGATCAGGGTCCAGACCTTCAAAGCCGTGCTTCACGGCTAGGCTCACCGCCTCCGGGAAGCTGGCTTTAAACCCCAGCCGGCCGATGCTGAGCACCGTGTAGAACCTTCGATCAGACGCATTGGGCAAAGATCGCGCCCTTGCCGGAGTCGCCGCGCTGAGCTGAACTGCCCCGGCCAGTCCCCATCCCGTCCTGGCCACAAACTCACGTCGATTGATCCGATTCACGGAGATGCAACCTCCCTGCAGCCAATGTTTCTCGCGTCGCAAAGGCGTGAAGACCTTCTGTTCGGGGCAGTTTCGATTCGAGATCGCAGAAGCTGAATGCTCGGATATTTCCGGCCGTACCAAGCTCGAACGGCACTAGCTGGCCGCCTTCTTAACTTCGGTCGCGTAACTCGCCAGTGCTTCGTCTTCGGTCTCGAAGATATCGAAGGCCTGCAAGAGCCGGTGGGTGGAAAGAATATTGCGAATCAGGCGCGGCACATTAAAAAGTTTGATCCGGCCTCCCTCTTTGGCCGTAAGGATGACCGCTTCGACCAATGCGCCGATGCCCGTGCTATCAACACGAATAACGTCGCCCAGGCTGATCAGGATGCGATTCTGTTCCGCCGTCAATAAGTCGCGAATCAGTTTCCGGAAAGCCTCACATTCCTCACCGGAAACCAATCGCCCGTTCGCCTCAATGACGACCACTCCCTGTTTTGCTTTGGTGTTGAGGGTAAGCTGCATAAACGCCTCCACTTGAGGGGCCATCATATCAGCCCGGGTTCGCATGTCAAATAACTTCATTCCTGCGGATTCGTTTTGCCACCTCAATCCGGAAGACCGGAGCTTGCCTTTAATTGAATGGGGCCGTTTGACGACCAGGTTATTCGTAGACTCCCTTCGAGCTCAGGAGAACGCCGGCGAAGAACCTCACACGCCACAAACGGGCGCGAAAGTAAAGCGAAAAATGCTATACCATTTCTTGCGAAACTATACGGTGGTTGACACGCGAACAGGATTCCGTCAACATATGAACATATGGCTCATGACATTGCCCCGATGGGCGTCCTGACGCCCCATCCTTCATCCTGTCGTTTGGTCGTTCGCAAAGATAAATCTCCGGCGGAAGTCTTGCAGTTCGTGGTCTCCGGTCTGGAAATGGGCCAGCAAGTGGTCGCCCTGGCGGGACCCGGGTGCCTGAAAGATCTGGCACGCAGCCTGACGGAGAGCGGACTGAAAACGGAGACGCTGCTGCGCAATGGACGGTTGGTGTTTCTTACCGCGCCCGATTGCCTCGCCCAGCTCGCCGATCCCCAGCAGATTACCCAACGTGGCCCGCTCCGGCACGCGAGCTCACTCATAAGGTGGGTCACTGACTGGTCGTGGGCTTACGCCAACGGCACCGACTCCGCTACGATTCTCGGGTATCAGCGCATCGTGCATGATTTTGTACGGTCGCTGACTGCCGTCTCCATGTGCACGGTGCAGTGCAAGGAATCCGCGCGCGGTTCGCTGCTAGCCATGCTTGCCGATCACCGCCGTGCCGCCCGGACGGTCAAGCTCCCAGCGTAGCATACCGCGACACATCGCCCCTCACCGCTTGCCCATCGGCGCAAGAGGCCTCCTATGTCCCCTTGTGTTATCAAGAAATCCAGCAAGATTGCAGTGATGATCGAGAGGCTTACTGGGCCGTCAATGGGGGCATGTTGGGGAGTCCACCTTGCTGGCCTGGACCCCCGAATCCTGAGTCGGGCCTGCCCTGTTGTCCACCCGGAGTGACTCCACCGCCCTGCCCCGGCATGCCTCCACCCGCGCCCATTTCGATTCCCAAGAACTCCCAATCGCTATAGCGTGTTTTGTTGTTGTAAACACGAATGGAATTCTTGTTGCTCGTGCTCGCGACGCCGACAATGAACGCTCCCCGGATTTCCTTGCTGTCGCCAAAGAAGGAAGATTTCTCGCCAGATTCGCCTTCCTGGCCGGCGCCGGGCCCAGGACCGGTGGAAGAATCCGAGGGTGAAGGCGAAGTCGAGGATGAGGAGCCGCTATCGCCGAGCGGTTTGGGAGGCTTGGGACGGGAGAACGTGCGCGAATCGATTGGAGTTCCGCTGGCGTCCGCATGAATGAAGCGCCACTTCCCTTTCCGCGTCATGGGGTCAGTGTACTCGTGGCGAAGAAAACGAACACCGTTCGTCCGCACGAGATCCTTCACTGAAGTGGGAAAGCGCCGGAATTGGCGGCGGTACATGGCGACCGCCCGGGCGTATTCGTTGCCACGGAAGATCAGTTCCTCTTCCTTCTCGCGTTGACCCTGTGTGTAGATGCTCGGCAAGGCGGCGGTCAGAGAGATGAGCAGCACCGTGGCGAGCATCAGTAGGATGACCAGCGCGTAGCCGCCGTCCCTTCGGCACCGTGATTTTGGCCCTTCACGATCTCTAGCTGAAGGGCAGGCGGATGTTTTGCTGCGTAGTCTCATCATTGATTTCAACTTGATTGGGGGTGATCTTGAGGACGCGAAAACGCTTGGCGAACGTCTCGCCTTCGTGAATCACGAAAAGCTCGTCATCGAGGGATACGATCGCCTCGCGAGCCCCTCCCGTCTTTTCCGTGTAGCCGACGGCCTTGAGCGGCGGCGGAGGCGGGGCTTGAGGGGCCGCCGGCTGCGGGGCGGGACCAGCCGTCGCAGAAGTCGGCGCCTTGGGCGGTGGTTCGTGAGCCTCAAACTCGAAGGGATCTCGAGCGATCTTAGCCTCAGGGCGGCCAGCAATCTGTTCAAGTACGTCCATGCGTATGGCCGGGTTGTACCGGGCCAGATCATCGAGTGGGCGTTGCGCCTCCGCCTGACCCCGGGCCGCAGGAGCCGGCCGGGGCACCGGGGCTACGGGCTTTGCGCTTCCAGTCTTGAACCCACCGCGAAACACCAGGTTTACAACGAGGATTAAACACACAAGCCCCAGCCCGATGGATCCCCATTTTTCCAGGTGCGATTTTGATTTCATGGCTGCAAATAAAGTACCGCGCCCATCCGCAGAGCGATGGTGCGGCTCTCTCCTGGCTCGAAGGAGAAGTCGCCCAATGACACGAACTCCCCGCTGGTTTCAAGCGCGTGCGCAAAGCTCATGACGCCGGCGAAAGAGCCATCCACTTCGACTTCCAATCCCAACCGCGCGAGGGGATTATCGCTGCCGGGAACCAAGTGGTAAGAAACGCTTGCCAGGTGAACTTTGGACTTCTCGCTCAATTCGCGCACCAGCCGCGCCGCCCGCGAAAAACCTTGCCGGCGCTCCGGCACGTGATCGTTGAGAAACTCACCGAGCTCCGTTTCGGCTTCAGGTACCGCCTCCTTAAACTTCTCCAGGCGGGCAACGCGTCCCTGCCCTTCCCTCACACGATCGCGCGCCGCCGTGTATCGTACCTCCTCCGTGACGCGCAGGCTTCGCAGTGGGCGGACCACCGCAAAGTAGACCGCCAGGTCGAGAACAACTAATGCGATGGCCACAACTTCCACGATCCTGACAAGAGTCTTTCGGCGGCTCATAGTCTTAGCGCCCCTCGGCGCTCTGCGGTGCGGGCTCGGCCACATAACGGGCCGTGCAAGCCACGGTGGCCGGCTCGGCGTCCTCCCCCGCTTTCGCCAAGCCTTGGCTGATGATCGTCACGTCGGCAAAATCCGTCGAGTCTTCGAGATGGATTAGAAATTTCTCGATCGACTCCTCCTTGTCGGACGTCACGATCATGCGCACGACGCGCGCCTTGTCGGTCTGGGTCATCGAAAGCCCGTCGAGGCGCACATCTCCCGGCAGCAGCGGAGTGACCTTCCCAACAAGTTCTGTCATCGCGAACTGTTTTTTGTCGATCACGTTGTTGATGAAACCCGTCCGGCGGTAGATCTCACGGAGTTGCGGGCGATCGAGCTCCTGACGAAATGAATTTTCCTGCTCGCGCACGCGCGCTTCTTCCTGCTGAACCTCCAGCACCGACCGGCGGACGCGCCGGTAATCGCGGAAGTCGCGCACTGCCATCACGCCCATCAAAGCCAGCACCAGCGCGGCGGCCAGCCCGCTGGGAACAGCCCAAGCCAGGCCGTGGCGCTCACGGACGTTGGAAGGACGGGCGAGATTAAGTGTGACCTTCATTTATCCTGCATTCGCTACCAGACCGGCGATGGGGGCGCCAAACTGCGCAAATGTCTCACGGCTGTCCGGCGAGAGGAGCGCGCTGAGCTCCACCCCCGGCCTCACCAACTCGACTTGCCGACCCACCGCGGAGCTGATGGCGGCAACCATATCGGGTCCGACGGAGGGACGCGCGCATAGCCAGGCGCGGCTCAAATCGGCCTGCATGCGGTCGCGAGCGCTGGCCAGCACACGCACGGCTTCCGAGGCGGCGTCCCGCGCATGGGTCTCAGGAGCCATGGCGTCCAACTCCCGCGTGCGCCAGACGCAGGGTCGCGAGCTCGCAATCGCCACGGCTGTGACCCAGTTCGAGCAGACGTGAAGCAGAAGCTGCCCGCGCCCTCCAGCGTCGGGCAGCAGGGGCAGCAAAGCCACGGTCGCAGGCAGGATCAAGGCCGGCCCGCCGTTCGCCGCCACCCAGGCCGCTTCGTACTCCGCCAGCACCGCGGCCCGCACTGCGACGGCCAGAACCTCCACGAGTCCCGCTTCCCGGGCCAGAACCTGAAAGGAAGCGCGTGCTTCGTCGGGGCTATAAGGAAGCTTGTCTTTCATTTTCCAGCGGATGAGCGCTTCAGCCTCCTGCGGATCGCCGGGCAGCGTCTCAAATGTGAGAATAGCGACGCGGACCGCGCCGTCCGGCAGGACGAGCCCGTAGCGGCCGCCACCGTTTCCCACCGTGGCGAGGAGCCCTTCCGCGGCGCTCTGCAAATCAGCGGCGTCTGCGACGTTGGCGTGGCTCAGGTGCGGTCCGAGCGTTTGCGCTTGCAGGGCTGCCAGCCGAAGACTACGGAGCTTGCGCGCCTGTCGGCCGGAACCCTCCAGGCGGTAGCCGGCCACGAAGCCCGGAGCAATTTCATAGATCACCGGCGGCAGCGTGAACCGCGCCACACCGCCGTGCGTGACCGCCATGACCCGCCTGGTAATCGCTTCAAACATTTCTTCCCAACAACCTCACTGCCTCTCCTCTCTCCCAGCGACCGGCAGAGCATAAGATCCGGCTAAACCGCGGTGAAACGGCGGCGCTGCTCACTCCACGAAAGTAATCTTGTTGATCTCCTTCAAGGTGGTGAGGCCGAGGCGGATCTTTTCGATCCCCGATTCGCGCAGCGTGATCATTCCCTCCTGCTTGGCGACGCGCTTGATTTCCGAGGAAGGCCGCTTGTCGAGGATCAGCTCGCGAATACGGTCGGAGAGCGCCAGCAGTTCACCAATCGCCGTCCGGCCGCGGTAACCCGTCTGGCTGCAGTTTGCGCAGCCCTGGCCCTCGTAGAATTGAACTTCCGCCCAGGCAACCGGATCGAGGCCCGACTCCTCCAGCGCCTCGCGCGGGGGTGGATCGGCGCGTTGCTTGCAGTGTTCGCAGATCGTCCGCAACAACCGCTGCGCCAGGATACAATTCAGCGCCGAGACGAAGTTGTAAGCCTCCACTCCCATGTTCAGGAAGCGGCCGAGTACGTCCACGACGTTGTTGGCGTGGACAGTTGTGAAAACCAGATGGCCGGTCAGCGCCGACTGGATGGCAATCTGCGCGGTCTCATTGTCGCGAATCTCGCCCACCATGATCTTGTCAGGATCGTGGCGGAGGATGGAGCGCAGGCCGCGCGCAAACGTCAGTCCCTTCTTCTCGTTAACCGGGATCTGCGTCACACCGCGCAACTGGTATTCGACCGGGTCCTCGATGGTGATGATCTTGTCCTCGTCCGTCTTGATCTCGCTCAGGGCCGCATATAGCGTCGTCGTCTTCCCGCTGCCCGTCGGCCCCGTCACCAGTACCATACCGTAGGGCTCGCGGATGAAGCGCCGCAGACGCTTGAGTTCGCGCTCTTCGAATCCCAGGATATCGAGGCGCAACTGGTGGAACTTTTCGTGCAGCGATTCCTTGTCGAGAATGCGGAGCACCGCGTCCTCGCCGTGGACCGAGGGCATGATCGAGACACGAAAGTCGATGGGGCGGCCGCGGTAGCGGATGCGGAAGCGGCCGTCCTGGGGCACGCGGCGCTCGGCGATGTCGAGCTCCGACATCACCTTGATGCGGGTGATGAGGTTCGACTGGAATTCGCGCGCCAGGGGCGCCATCGCCTGCTGCAGAACGCCGTCGATCCGGTACTTAACCACCACCGAATTATCGCGGCTCTCAATGTGGATATCGCTGGCGCGGCGCTCCAGTCCCGCAAAGATGATCGAATCCACGAGACGGATCATGGGGCTCGCGGAGCGCTCCTCGACGAGCTGCTCGAGCGATAAGCCTTCCTCGCCGGCGTCCTCGTCGCGGATCACGTCGAGGCGAAACTCTTCCGTCGCCTGTTCCAGAACGCGTTGCGACGGCTCGGTCTTCTTCAGGAACTCGCGCACCTGGCTGAGCGCCGCCACGCGGACCACCAAGCGCCGGTCGAGCTTCATCTCGAGTTCGTCCAGGCGCGCCAGATCGCTCGGATCGCCCACCGCCACCACGAGCTGGTGATCATGCGCCTCAAGGGGCAAGAACTGATAGCGCACCATCAAGTCCAGCGGCAGGGTGCGGAGCAGGTCCGCGTCGGGCCGGGAATCTCGCAAGTCCACAAAGTCGAAGTGGTAGCGCTCCGCGAGCTCGCGAGCGTGCTCCATTTCCTTCGCGAGATCCGGAGTTGTCTCTTGCATGGTCTTTCTCCCGGTCTGAAGCGCCGCCCTCAAGGCCGGCGCCACAACCACGTCAATGCACTTGCGCCGCCATCGAAAAGAGGGGCAGGTAAAACGCAATCAGCACGAACGCCACCACGACGGCGATGGACGCAATCATCAATGGATCGACGAGTGCCACAAGCGTCGCCAGATCGATGTTAACGTCTTCTTCAAAGAATTCCGCCACGCCGTCGAGCATGGTGGGCAGGGCCCCAGTGGCTTCGCCCACCTCCAGCATATCCAGGGCGATGGCGGGGAAGAATCCGGTGGCGCGCAGGCTGCCGCTCAGCGAACGCCCTCCCGTGACGTCCGTCTGGGCGTGGCCAATGGCCTGGGCGAGGAGCGGGCTGGTGACCGACTCCCGCGCCGTCTCGAGCGCCGGGACGATGGGAATCCCTCCCTGCAGCAACGTACTCAAAGTACGCGCGAACTCCGCCACCGAAAACTTGAGCAGCAGGCTCCCGGCGATAGGCAGGCGGAACTTGACCCTGTCCCAGGCGAGGCGCGTGCGCTCCGACTGCCAGGCCCCACGCAGAATGAGCGCCATCCCGGCAATGCCGACGAGCACCAGCGGGCCGAGGCTCTTCACCTGCATCGAGAATTCAATCATAAACCGTGTCAAGGGCGGCAATTCGACGTTCAGGTCGGCGTAAAGCAGCGCGAAGCGGGGCACAATAAATGTAATGACAAACGAAATCAGGGCCGAGAGAAACACCATGAGAAAGGCCGGGTAGATGAGCGCCGAAATAAACTTCTTGCGGAACGTTCTTGAGGTCTTCTGATAGACTACGTACTGCGCCAGAACCTTGTCCAGGCTGCCGCTGCGCTCGCCGGCGCGCATCGTGGCGGAATAGATCTTGGGGAATTTTCCGGCCGCCTCGAAGGCCTCGGAGAGCAGGGCCCCAGCGCGCACGCGCTCGTGCACATTCTCGATGGCGGCCCGCAACTCCTCGCTGCGCGTCTGGCGCGACAGCAACTCCAGCGAAGTCTGGAGCGGCAGGCCCGATTTCGAAAGGGTAAGGAACTGCTGATTGAAAATCAGGAAATCGTCGGGCCGAATGCGCCCGCCGCGCATGCTGCTGAGCTTGGCCTTGATGAGTTCCCGGGGATGAATCGAAAAGACGTAGTAACCCGCCGCCGCCAGCCGCTGGCGGAGTTCCGCCTCCGACAGCGCCTCCTCCGTCTGGCTAACCACCTTGCCCGACGCGGTTCCGACTTTGCAGATAAATTCCATAAGTCAGCTTACAGTGGACAGTTGACAACCTCAACCAGACCCGCGTGCCAACTATCCAACATCCGAATTCGCTTCACTCTTTTCACTGCCAACTGCTTTCCTCACCAACTGCTGTAAGGCGTCGTGCCGTCGGTCGAGACTTCCTCCGAACCGCTGTGCACGTCCACGATGCCCGGCATAGCCTGATTGGCGCCGACAACCACGTCTTCAAAATCGACCTGCCAAGTGTCCTTCGACCGGGTGATAGGGTCTTCGGGCACGCCGCCGCGCAGATAGCCCGCCTCGACCAGTTCCTCTAACGCCTGCGGCGGACGCTGCTTGTCGAGGGTGAACTGGTCGATCAAGTTGCGCATGGTAAAAAGATTGTCGCGCAACACCGCTTCGCGGGCGCGCAGGATGGCGCGTTCATACATCGGCGTGGCAATCGAAATGATGGTAAGAATGAGCGTCAGGACGACCATCAACTCAAGCAGAGTGAATCCGAAGGGCTGGACGGACTTCGCCTTCAGCCGCTCGTCCTTCGTCCTTGCTCCTTCGTCCTTGGTCCGAGACCAAGGGCGAGGGACTAGACAGCAAAGGCTTTGGCGGTTGGACGCGAACCGAAGCCCTCTGTCCACTAGACTACCAATCCGCATACTTTGTCCCATCGAGCGCTGTCCCATAGCTCTTCGAATACACGTCGAAAACGTTTCCGCCGCCCCAGCTCCGGGAATCGGGATCGTCCTGCATGGAGCGCTGACCCCAATTCGTCTCACCGGTCATGGGATCAGGGGGAAGGCGGCGGAGGAATTTGTACTTGGCTGTCGCCGCACCCTTGAGCGGCACACCCTTCACCAATATCTCGAGATCGGGGGGATAGCCAAAGGTGTCGGCGTTAGCAGGGATCATGCCGCGATCAGCAAAATCCTTATAACGATCAATGGCCTGGCGAAGGTCGCGCAGATCGCGCCGCAGTTCGAGTTCCTTTCGCCGTTGGATCTGCACGCGAGCGAGCGGGAGGGCGACGGCCGTCAAGATGAGCATGATGGTGATGGCGGCGATCAGTTCGATGAGGGTAAATCCTCGATTCCCATCGCCTGCCGCGCACTTCGATACTCTTCGGAAGCTCATGGTTGCGGCTGACCCGGGGCCTCCGCCGGCCCCTCCGGCTGCTGTGGCACTTCCGGAACCGGCTGAGGCGTGATGCCCGGGAAGGCCGGTGGGGGAGCGCTGCCTGGGGCACCGCCTCCGGTCACTGCCACCTCCCCGCTGCCCATCCCCAGTTCCGGCAGACGGATGACGCGCGGCGTGAGCATGACGAGCACTTCCGTGTCCGTCTGGTCGCGGTGTTCGGTCGAAAAGAGATAGCGAAGGAAAGGAATCTGACTGAGCCCTGGCAGGCCTGAGACCGAGACCGTCTCGCTCGTCTGGATGAGCCCGCCCAGCAGGTTCACTTCCCCTTCTTTGAGGCGGATATCGTGCTCGATCTTGCGCTGGCCGAAGGTCGGCTGGCTGAAACCTCCAATCGTGATATTGGCTCCCAGAGAAGAGATTTCAATCGTCGCGTGCAGCGCCACTTCCCCGCTGGCCATCAGGCGGGGGGTAATGTCCAGATTCACGCCCACGTCCTGATACTGGAATTGTGTGCTGGCCAATAATCCGAGACCTCCGCCCGTCGTCGAGGTGGTTCCTCCAAACGACGGCAGGAAACTGCCCGTGGCGTAGGGAATACGCGTGCCGATGCGCAGCTTGGCGGTCAAGCCGTCGGTAACGCGCACTTGGGGATTCTGCAAGACGTGAGTGTGCGAGTCGCTGAGCAGCGCATTGGCAACCGCACCCGGCAACACGACGCTGAAATCCTTCGACCCCGGGGTAAGGCGATTGAGCGGCAGTGCAGGGATTGACGTACCGCCGACTGTGACCGTGGACGCGGGATTGAAACCCAGCCCGGCGATGTTCGTCGCCTGCAGCGGGGACGTGGGAACCATCGTCAAGCCCAAGTCGCGCACACGGCTGCGATCCGCTTCCACAACCGCGACATCGAGGAGAATTTCGGCCTTGCCGCGGTCGAGGTCGCGAATCATTCTTTCCGCCGCAGCAACCTTGGCCGGTGTGTCACGCACAATGATGGCGTTGGAATCGGGATTATCGACAATCCGCTGAAGGCCAAGGACCTGCTTGAGCGCCGTGGTGATGGCCGTCCGGTCGGCAGGCGCCAGGGGATTGCTGATATAAATCGTCTTCAGGACTTCCTCATCGTAGTCCCGCCGGTTAGTCGGATTGTCAGGAATCACCAGGATCGTGTTCGTCGTAAGCGGCCGCCAGAAGGTCTTCGTCTGAAAGGCCAGGATGCGTAGCGCGTCCTCGATCTTCACGCTGGTTAGGTCCACGGACACAGGCTTGGGTTGGAAATCAGACGTAAAGGCAACGTTTAGGTCCGCGAGTTTCCCCAGAGTCTCATAGACCTTCCGGCTGTCAGCGGATATGCGGAAGTGCGCCAGCGGCTCGGGGGGCAGGGGCTTCAGCTTGACCACGCCGCCGGTGACCGAAGTCGTTTGTTCGCGGGCCTTGAGGGCTTCCTGGAGACTCTCCTCCCGAACCTTTTTGGAGGCCGCTTGCTGAGCCAAGACTCGAGCTAATTCCTGGCTGGCGGCTTGGTTGGTGGGGTCAATGCTGGCGGCTTTCTGGAACTCCCCGGCGGCCTCGTCCAGTCGCCCACTTGCCAGCAACTTCCGACCCTGGCGCAAGTGGAAGTCCGCCGCGTGCGTTCGGACATTCGTTTCGTGGAGGAGGTAACTGGCGTTTTCAGGTTCCGACTGCAGGGCTTTCTCATACTTGACCAAGGCCGTATCCCAGTCCTTCCGCGCCTCGGCCCTCCGAGCTTCCTTGAAGGCCGTGCTGCCCCCCCCGCACGACATGCCGACGAGCAGTAACCCGCCCAAACCCGACAGAATTCCCTTTCCTTGCATTTCCTGTCTCCCTGCTATTCGCGCGACTGCGTTCGATTATCCTGCATCGCGCGAGACAAATGCAACCCAGACGGCGAATGTTGGTCAGTTAGATGCTGGGTTCCCGCTGCCGTGCCGCCTCCCCTGGCCGAACTTCCGTCCGCGCCCGCGGCCGCCCGCTCCAAAACAACCGCCTGCCGGGTGACCCGACCCACTATGGACCCGTCGGAAAGCCTCTGGCCTTCCTCGACCAACTGGACCCACTCGCCGTCCGCGATAACAGCCTGGACCCGGCCGTCCGGCCATTCCACGATTCCCAGCGGCCTGACAATTCTTGTTCCCACAACCTGAGTCTGGAGCGGTGGTTCAATCCAGGAGGGCGCTAATTTGGATAATTCATCGAGCACACTCCGCCCTGCGACCTGCTCTTCGGGCACACTTCGCCTTAAAGCCTGCGGCGTCCCGCGATTGATTTCGAAGGAAGCGCGCACAGTGGCTTCAAAATTCCCCGTGGTGGCGTTAGTCGGTTCCTCAAGGCCAGGCAAATCCGCTTCCCAGAGGCCGTCGCCCAGCGAGTGGAAAGGCGGCGGACGGGAGTTGGCTGCCGCCACTTCCTCGGGCTCGCCGCGGGCCCGGGCATCAGGCTGCCCGAGCACCGCCTGCTCAACTTCGGGTGGCGGCCGTTCCACCTCTTCCGACAAAGCCAGTGCTGCCATCTCTTCTTCCTGCCTTAGCATCGGCGCGTCGCGGGCTTGGAGCGCCGAACCGTCGTCAGGGGCTTCGGCTGCGGGAAGCGTCACCGGAATCCGCCGCGCCTCCGCCAAAACTCTCTCATTATCCGCAAACTCGATAAAGTCACCATCCGCTACCACCGCCTCGGCCCGACCATCAGCCCATTCCACAAGGCCGATTGGCTGGAGGGAATTTTGAATTCCAAATTCTGGATTCTGGGCCGCCTCGATCCGTGCGACCGGCGCCTCGGCAGGTGGAGCCGGGCGCACAGTCTCCCTAGGCTCAGTGGCCGGCCTCTGCGCGGGGCCCTCGGCGCTTTGCGGAAGCGGCAGTCTGTTACCCTCGTCGTCGCCCCGACGCACGTCGAGCGTCGCTACGGCCAAAGATTGCTCTCCGCCAGCAGCCGCAACGGCGCGGACGTCCCGGCGAGTCGGCCTGAAGGCCGCGACAACATCGACTGCGGGAACAGCCGCCCGCGAAGGCTCGCGAGCAGGGGCCTTTCCCGCGCTCGGTTCCGGAGGCGGCGCAGCGTGGGCAAGTTCGACCCGTGGCCCGGCATCCGGCGGCGCCAGTTCGACCCCATCGGCCGAGATGCGCACCACACGCCGATTGTCGGCCAGCACCTGCCCTTCCTCAACAAGTTCGACCCACTCGCCGTTCTCGATCACCGCCTGCACGCGCCCGTCGGCCTTCTCAATCACGCCCAGCGGTTTGATAAGATTCGCGACTTCCGATTTTGGATTTTGGATTGGGTCCGCGAGAGCGGAGTCAGCGGTCTTGGTCTTTGGCGCTTCCCTGGTTTCGAGCTGCGATTCTAGGATTTCGCCTGTCGCCTTGTGCAGTGGCGGTCTATGGTCGGCGACGATCGAGCTTGCAAGGGCAACCCTCTGCGGTCGCGCTTCGACAGGACGCTTGCTGGACGTGGTCCCGACGTCAGCCTGTGTGGGCGTGACGCTTGACGCGACATCGCTCTGAATCGTCCTGGAGGCGCTCGCGGGTTCCGAGGTGGGCGCAGGGCTGGACAGATAGGGCAGCAGGAAATTCGCGGCCAGCAGCGCCACGCACAAGATGCCCAGTGCGGCGCTCGCCCGAAATCCCCAACGCCCGGAAGAATCCATCTTCTCTCTCAGAGGGCGGCTCGCATGGCGGAGTTGCCCCTCTCGCCAAATGCTACAGAGGAAGTTATATCACGATTAACGGCAAGTGTCAGGAGGCAGGTTCTGGGAGCTGGGGATCGGAAACTCGGGGTTAGGAGCAAGGGAACGGAAGGTGGGTAGGGGTTGGGGACTGGGGATTGTCGATTCCCAGTTTCCAATTTCAATTTCGCCCTGATCTCGCCTGCCCCGCCAAAAAAGTCGGGGCGCCCGCGGTTTTCCTCCTCAGGTGGATTCTCTCTCATTCCCCCTGGGACAGGAAACCCCGGTCACGTCACTTTCCGGTAGAGTACCGAAATCAATCGTTGCCTTTTGCCCGCTGCTTTCCCGGCCTTGCTTTGCCTCTCTTCGCGGTGTATACAATTCTCTGACGCAATCCCGCAGTCTCGCCTCGGTCGGAGGTGCGCGATGCTTGCCACCATCATTCTGCTTGCTATCGGGGCAGTGCTGCTGTTGCTCGCCGGTCTTTGGCTTTTCGGCGAACGCTGGCGTCTTCTGCGCGCTTCCACCTGGAGAAGCATGCGCGAGGGCGGCATCGGGCTCAACGGCCTGCACGCCTACGTGTACGGCCGCTGGACCAATCAATACGTCCACACGCTCATCCACCGTGTTTTCCCTCGCCTCAAACCGGGTGGCGGGAAGTGGCTCTCCGACCACTATCACGGCAAGGTCCTGCGGCACGAAGAGGCGGAAGCGATCATCGCCAACCAGAAGGACATCCCCCTGCGTGACCTCGAACAAATCATCCCTTACCCCACGGCGCGCGACCTGGTGCTCCAGGGGCCGCCGGACATCGCGGCTTACGAGTGCCCCTGCCGGCACGCACGTGCCACACATTGTCAGCCCACCCAGGTGTGCATGGTGGTGGGCCAGCCCGGGGTGGACTTCATCCTGGAACACAACCCGCACAGCAGTCGCCACCTGACCCAGGCCGAAGCCCTGGACCTTCTGCGCGTCGAACACGAGCGCGGGCACCTGCACTCGGCCTGGTTCAAGGACGCCATGCGAAACCGCTTCTACGCCATCTGCAACTGCTGTAAGTGCTGCTGCGGAGGCATCGAGGCCATGACCCGCTACGGCAGCGCTCGATCGCGAGCTCTGTAATCTCTGCGGCGCTTGCGTGGACCCTTGCCCCTTCGACGCCCTTTCGATGGATGACTCGACCGTGGAGAGAAGTTGGGAGCTCTGCATGGGGTGCGGAGTCTGCGTCGAGAAATGCCCCACTCAGGCGATGACGCTCGTCCGCGACGAAAAGAAGGGCATCCCCCTCGACGTCCGCCTGCTCGCCTAGAGCTATCGCCGTCACCTGTGACCTGTTCCCTGTCGCCTGCTCCGGTGCCTCCTAACTTCTGGCTTCTGCTTTTCCCCTCTCCCCTGCTTTTCTGCTCGCCACTCTCCACTGGTCACTGTTCACAGGCGAT
>JBEKUI010000055.1:0-19799 GCA_049515175.1 Terriglobia bacterium | reverse complement strand
CTTGCCGACTTCGCCCACGAAAAGCTGGGGATAACGCGGCGCAAGAGCGACCACGCGGTGATGGCTGCGTACGCCGCGCAAGGGGCCTTCACCGACGCGGTGCTCGAAGCCGGCGCCGATGCGCTCCGCCGGCTTGTCGAGACCGGCGAGCCGGGGATTGTGCTGCTCGGCCGGTCCTACAACATCTATGACCGGAGCGTGAATTGCGACATTCCTCGTAAGCTGCGCGCCCTTTACGGGGTCAACGTCCTTCCTCTCGACTTCCTCCCCGTCGAGCTCGAGGACATTTCCGACGTCAATTCCAACATGTACTGGAACTCCGGGCGGCGCATCCTGGCGGCGGCACAGATCGCGCAGCGCTTCAGCAACCTCCATCCGGTGTACATCACCAATTTCAAGTGCGGGCCCGATTCCTACATCAAATCGTTTCTGGATGACGCGGCCGGCAAGCCTTCGCTCATGCTGCAGTTCGACGGGCATTCCAACGACGCCGGGTTCATCACTCGCTGCGAGGCGTATCTCGATAGCAAAGGATTCCTGCGATGCCAGCACTCCGCCACCGTCATGTAACCCACAAGGCCGGCCCGGAGAATCCGCTGGCCGGAAAAAAGGTGTACATCCCGCGCATGCCGGATGGCAGCTCGCTGGCGTTCGCGCACGTCTTTCGCTGGCTGGGCATCGACGCCGAACGGACCCCGCCCTCGAACGAACGCACTCGCGAGCTGGGACGCAAAGTTTCGAACGGCGACGAATGCTACCCCGCCATCGTCACGGTGGGCGACTTCTTGCGCGTCATCGAGCAGCCCGGATTTGATCCGAAACGGACGGTGTTCTTCATGCCCACGGCCGAGGGTCCGTGCCGCTTCGGCCAGTACGCCCCCTATCTGCGCAAAGTCCTGAACGACGCGGGCTGGGCCGACGTGCAGGTCCTCTCGCCCACCAGCGACAATGGTTACGCCGACCTGGGCGACGTGGGCGGCGCCTTCACCCGCGGCGCCTGGCGCGCGCTTGTCGGTGGCGACATTCTCTCCCGCGCCATGCTTAAGACACGGCCTTACGAGACGGCGGCGGGCGCGGCGGAAGCGGCCTTTGAAGAAAGCCTGCAAGATTATTGCACCACCCTCGAGAACAGCTGCGCCGAGCCCGCCTGCCAGATGCGCTCGCTTGTCGAATCGCTCCATCGCGCCCGCGAGCGCTTCCGGCACGTTCCGGCTCTTTACGACCCGGATGTCCCGCTCATCGGCGTGGTGGGGGAAATTTTCTGCCGGCTGAATACCTTCTCGAACGATGATCTGGTGCGCCGCCTGGAAGGCTTCGGCGCGGAAGCCTCGCTGAGCCACATCGCGGAATGGGTTGCCTACACAAACGCCGACCAGGTCCGCAAACTGAAACTGCTGGGGAAAGCCTGGTCGCTGGACATGCTGAAGACGAAGATTCGCTCCCATGTTCAACTCTCCGACGAGCACGCACTCACCGCGCCCTTCCATGAGGACTTTGTGGGTTACGAGGAGCCGGATATTCAGGAGGTCCTGGACCTCGCCTGGCCCTACCTGCCCTCGAACGGCGCGCTGGGTGAGATGGTGTTGAGCGTGGGCAAGGCCGCCTACCTCGCCCGACATGGCGCCGACGGCATCATCGATATCAGTCCCTTCACCTGCATGAACGGCATCGTCACGGAGTCGATCTACCCCAAGCTCAGCAAAGACCTGGGCGGGATTCCCATCCGCACGTTCTACTTCGATGGCACGCAGTCCGACCTCGACCGCGACCTGGGCATCTACCTCGAACTGGCGCGCTCTTACAAAGAGAAGAAGCCGTACAAGCGCACTTATCCCGCCTGCTTCGCCCAGCCTGTGGCTTAGAATTGCAGGGGGGCGTGAGCCGCCCCGCAGGGCCCCAACGTGAACATTGAAGATTTGAAAACGCAGCTGCGCACCGAGGGGTTTACTCACACTTACGTCTGGGAAGACGGGCCGGGAGTCTTCTACGCTGACCACCCCCATCCCCACGAGACCGCGCACGTCGTTCTCGATGGTGAAGTGACGGTCACTTCGGAGGGGAAAACGCTGAGCTACAAAGCCGGTGAGCGGTTCGATGTCCCCGCCCGCACCATTCATTCTGCAAAGATGGGGCCGAAGGGCTGCCGCTACCTGATGGGGGAGAAGTGGCCGGAAAGCGAGAGGGACGGCTGGGCCGCCGGTTTCTCACTGTTGTTTCCACTCTTCCCAGTCCTTCATCGTAACTTTGAACATCGCCTGGACGGCGCTGTGCAGCCAGTCTGGCCGGCGTTTCTTCAGGTCGCGGGCGACCGCGAGCCGGGCTTGCTTACTGCCCAAGTGCACATTGGCGGTCTCGAAGCCCATGGCCCGTAGCAACCGCCCTTCGTCGCGCCTCCGGGGGAGCGCGGAAAGCTCAATCCGCGAGCAATGGGGCGCGAGCCGCCGCACGATCCAGCACGCGCGCAAATGGACGTAAGGGTCAAGGACGCGAACCGCGCTCGAAATGGCCTGCTCATAGAGGATTTTGTTGGAGCCGTGGTTGCCGTTGGCCCAGACACAGGCCGAAGCCACCAAGGCTTTGGCCTCGCGCGCCACCAAGCCGCCCCGCCAGGCCGCCAGGGCGACATAGCGCTGCCGCCCCAGGCTGCCCAGGCCGGCCACGCGATGAGTGACGCGGTAGGCGGCGAGGCCCTTTTCCGGCAACAGGGCTTCCAGCGCCTTCGTCGCGCTTTTCGGGATGGGGCCACGGACCGTCGCGAGTGACTCCATCTTTTTCCAGAACTGCACCGGATCCCGCAGTTCGCCGGACGCGGACTCGCGCAGCCAGCCGTGATGCTCCTCCAGGACGAACGGGTTCCCGCCCTCCGCGAGGCCCCGCTGATAGCCTTCCAGTATGGTCTGGCAGGCGTCGGCGGAAGGAATCGCCAGATGATTCCCGGCAATTGCCAGGTGCGCGCTGGTGGCGAGGCGCACGAGGTCGTTCGTATACGCCATGGGATAGGCCTCGTCGAAATCGTTGACGCCCCAGATCAGGCGCCCTTCGGCGTCGCGCCAAGTGCCAAAGTTTTCCAAGTGCGAGTCACCTACCGCCAGGACAGCCGGCGCTTTGGCCAGGTCGGGACACACTTCCGGCCAGAGTTGCGCCCAGCGGTAAAAAGTGGCGCGCAAGAACGGGAACGGAGATTCCGCCATGCGCTGGTGCTTCAGCTGCAAGTCGGCGGCCACGAGCGCGGTGCGCTTCGCAAGCCAAGCCTCGTAATTACGGGTCGCTTCCGCTATTTTCATTCTTGCTTCGCCCTTAGGAATGTGACTGCGTTTCGTTGAATCAGATGCGCGCGCCGCGCAACGGGGTGCCCGGACACGCAAAATCGTTTACAAGGCGGGAAAAACCACGCCCGACCGCCGGAAGATCTCTTCGACCCTTTTCAAGTCCTCTTCCGTATCCACGCCCATGGTGTCCTGAGACGTTTCGACGACATGGATGGGGATGCCGTTTTCGAGCAGGCGCAACTGTTCCAGCTTCTCGTGCTGTTCGAGAGCGGAGGGAGGGAGGGATTGGAACAGCCGCAGCGGCCCCGCCGTGTACGCATAGATCCCGAGGTGTTTGTAGTATTGCACCTGGCCCGTGCCATCGCGGTCGTGCGGGATGAGCGAGCGCGAGAAGTAGAGGGCGCGGCCGCTCGCGTCGGTGACCACTTTCACGTTGTTGGGGTTGCGCGCCTCTTCGGAGCTGATCGCCACCTTGAGCGTGGAGACTTGTGTCCCCGGCGCTCCTGCGAAGGGGCGCAGGAGCAACTCAATGTGCTCCGCCGTGACCATCGGTTCGTCGCCCTGGATGTTGACGTAGATGTCAGCCGGCTCGCGGCCCATGATCTCGACGACGCGGTCGGTTCCCGAGCGGTGCGCGGAAGAGGTCATTTGCGCCGGGATGCCGGCCTGGCGACAGTAGGTGAGAATCTCGTCTGAATCGGTGGCGATCAGGAGATGGTCGAGGGCGCGGGCCTGACGCGCTCGGTGATAGACCCAGGCAATCATCGGGTGGCCGCAGATGGCCCGCAGCGGCTTGCGCTGCATGCGCGTCGATTCGAGCCGCGCCGGGATCACACCCACTACGCGAGGCATCTTCAGAAGCTCCAGGGGCGCGCTCTCCGCCCACCATCTTGCATTTTGGCGCTTTCCGCTGAGCGGGGCGCCGCAGCAGTCAAAACGGGATTATACTCGCCCCTGCTGCAACCATGCTGCGACGATTTCCAGTTGGCAAGCTGCCGCCCGAGGTTTTGCGGAAGCTCCTCGTGCGCTGTCCTGTTCCCCGGGACTCCCGCGTCGTCATCGGCCCGCGCTTTGGCGAGGATGCGGCGGTCATCGACGTGGGATCGAATTATCTGGTGGCGAAGACCGATCCCATCACCTTCACCGCCGAGCGCATTGGCTGGTACGCGGTGAACATCAACGCCAACGACATCGCCACGCTCGGCGCGCGGCCGCGCTGGTTCTTGGCGACGCTGCTGCTTCCGGAGAAGGGCGCAACCGAACCGCTCACGCGCTCGATCTTCACCGACATCCTCCGCGCCTGCCGGACGCTTGGGGTGACGCTGGTGGGCGGCCACACGGAAATCACCAGCGGGCTCGACCGTCCCATCGTCGTGGGCCAGATGCTGGGAGAAGTAGAGAAGACCAAGTTGATCAGGAAAGAGTCGCAGCGGCCGGGTGATGCGGTTCTTCTCACCAAAGGCGTGGCCGTAGAAGGTACGGCGATCCTCGCGCGGGAGAAGGGTACGTTCCTGGAGCGGAAACTTGGAAAGGCCATCGTCCGCCGGGCGCAGCGACTGCTGTTCCGGCCCGGCATCAGCGTGGTCCGCGACGCGCGGCTGGCACTTTGCCATGGCGAAGTGCGCGCCATGCACGATCCCACGGAAGGCGGACTGCTCTCCGGGCTTTACGAATTGGCGCAGGCGGGCGGCGTCGGCCTGCAGATTTGGAGAGACCGGATTCCAGTGCTGCCCGAAACGCAGGCGCTTGCCACGGCGCTGGGATTTGATCCACTCGGCCTCATTGCCTCCGGCGCTCTACTGGTCGTCGTCAGCTTCCGGAGCTCCGAAGCCACCCTGCGCTCCCTCCGCCGCAATCGAATCCGCGCCGCGCTGATCGGCGAGGTCCGGCGCGCGGAGGAGGGTATGCAAATCGTGGAGGGTGACGGAAAAAGCTGTCCGCTCCGCGTTCCGGCGCGAGATGAAATCGCCCGCTTGCTCGGCGGCTGACGCGCCGGGGCGGGAGTTACCAGCGACTTGGTGACTGGCGCGAAATTCTTTGCTGTGAATCGGGAATCACACTCCGCGTGACTTTGCGAGTAGGTTGGATTCGACTTCGCTCTGTGGTATAGTCCCGGTTTCTGGCAATTCAACTTGCTCGGTTCGAACGCCCTCATCGAAAGGTATCAACTCGCCATCACGGAGTAAGCTCCCTCAGCGGGTCGCGCGTGCCCGAGTTCTCCGGCAGCGGCCCTCAGCAGGAGGCTCCGGAACGTGGACCGAGGCAAGAGGGCGTCGCAATTTTATTCCCCTGCGGAAGACCATGAATGTCTGGCATGAAGTCCTGAGCATTCTCAAAACCAAGGTCAACCCGCAGAGTTACCAGACCTGGCTGCGGCCCACCCGCTTCAGTCATGTCGCCGGGACCACTCTCTTCGTGCGCGTTCCCAATCGTGAGTTCCAGGACTGGATCCAGGAACACTACAGTCAATTCATCCATGATGCCCTGGGGAAATCGCCGACGGGATTGCGCGAGATCTCCTACGTCCTGGAGGAAAACGCGGAGCGTAAGTCGCCCGAGAATGGGGAGCCGAAAGCCGTGCAAGGAAAGCTTGATTTCGATTCGGTGGAACACCAGCTCAATCCCCGCTACACGTTCGAAACTTTTGTCGTGGGTTCGTGTAACCAGTTTGCCCATGCCGCGGCGCGCGCCGTGGCGGAGGCTCCCTCCAAGGCTTACAATCCGCTCTTCCTCTACGGTGGGGTGGGGCTGGGCAAGACTCACCTGATGCAGGCGGTCGGCCACTCCATCAAGAAAAACTGGAAAGAGATGCGCCTGGCTTATGTTTCCTCCGAGCAATTCACTAATGAGGTCGTTAATTCCCTGCGCTTCGACCGCATGGTTTCCTTCCGGGAGAAGTACCGCAACGTTGACGTCCTCTTGATCGACGACATCGAGTTTATCTCCGGCAAGGAGCGGACTCAGGAGGAGTTCTTCCATACCTTCAACACCCTCTATGAAGCACAAAAGCAAGTAGTGATTTCGAGTGACTGCCCGCCTAAGGAAATCACCGGCCTTGAGGAGCGCTTGCGTTCGCGTTTTGCGTGGGGATTGACCGCCGACCTTCAGGCGCCGGACCTGGAGACCAAGCTTGCCATTCTGGGAAAGAAAGCGGACGCGCAGGGCGTCAACGTGCCCGACAACGTCGCCCACTTTATCGCCAGCAATATCAAGTCGAGCGTGCGCGATCTGGAAGGTGCCCTGACCCGCCTGATTGCGTATTCCTCCCTGACGGGCGACGAAATTACCCTGGCGATGGCCCAGCACCACCTTAAGAATCTGGTGGACTCGGACGAACGCCACGTGTCGATTGAAAATATTCAGCGTGTGGTCTGCCGGGAATTCGGTCTGAGCCTCTCCCAACTGAAGGCCAAGAATAACAGCCGCGCCGTTGCCTATCCGCGGCAGATCGCCATGTACATGGCCAAGGAGTTGACCCCTGCCTCTCTTCCACAGATCGGGCGGGAATTTGGTGGCAAGCACCACACGACGGTCTTGCATTCCATCAGCAAGATCACCGAAGCGAGGAAGTCCGACCGCGATTTGAACAGGCTTATCAACAAGCTTAGTGACAGTCTCAGTTAGGGTTACCTGTTTTTCATCAGTTGCGGGGATGAGGGAAGTTTGTGGATGTTCTGGCTGCCCCAAAGAAGTCACAGACTAAGCCTTAAGAATGTGGAAAAGGGGCCTGGGTCTTTTCAGGTAAGTCTTTTGGGATGAGAGTTTTTGCAGATTTTCCACACATCCACAGGCTCTACTGGTAAAATATCTTAATTATAGGGATACCGATCTATGGAGTTCTCAGCAAAGAAGTCGGATTTACTCAGAGAGTTAAGCCTGACTCAGGGGGTTGTGGAGCGGAAGACAACCATTCCCATCCTGTCCAACCTCCTCTTGGAATTTGAGGGCTCGAGTCTTCGCATTAGTGCTACCGACTTGGAGCTCGGGCTGCGTTGCGGATGCGCCGCCAAGGTGAAAAAAGACGGCGCTGGGACGGTTCCCGCCAAGCGGCTCTTGGAAATCATCCGCTCACTCCCGGAAGCGGAGGTGCGCCTCAAGATCCTGGAGAACCACTGGGTCCAGCTCAATTGCGAGCGCAGCTCTTTCAAGCTGGTAGGGATGGCGCGAGATAACTTTCCAGTACTCCCCACAGTTCCCAAGGCGCTGGCGATGATCCCCGTCGACGCGCTGACCGGGCTGGTTCAGAAAACCATCTTCGCCATTTCCAGCGAGGAGTCTCGCTACACGCTCAATGGGGCGCTGTTGCTGCTGAAACCGGAGAGCGTCTCCATGGTGGCAACGGACGGTCATCGGCTGGCACTGGTTGAGCGCGAGGCAAAGATTCCCGGCTTGTCGAATGAATTGCGTGCCCTGGTCCCCAAAAAGGCGATGGGAGAACTACTGAAACTGCTGACCGAAGCAGAGGAAAGCAGCGAGGTGGCATTTGCCAAAGACGAGAGCCACCTCTTCTTCTCGGTGGGAGAGCGGGTGCTGATTTCCCGGATGCTCACCGGCCAATTTCCTAATTACGAGGCCGTTCTACCGCGCGAGAACAATCACATCATCGAACTCGACCGGGATTTCCTGACCGCCGCCGTCCGGCGCGTCGCGCTGCTCGCCGATGAGCGATCGCGCGCCATTCGGATACAGGTTGATAAGGACAAGTTGGAAATCTTCTCCTCGAGCGGCGATTACGGGGAAGCACACGAGACGCTGGACGCTGCCTACAGCGGCGAGCCACTTCAGATTGGATTCAACTACCAGTACCTGCTCGACTTCCTGGATGTCGTGGGCAGCGGCGGCAAGGTTCGCCTCGAGCTCAAGGATGAGCAGAGCGCGGGTCAACTCCGTCCCGCCAATGAAGACTCTTTGCGCTACCGCTACGTCATAATGCCCATGCGGATTTGAGGCCAGTTCTTAGCTAGGATGCTCGTGCAAGCAAACTCTTTCGCTAGACTGAAATGGATTGGGGTTTTGAGGAGATTTGGGACCGGCAGGGTTTAGCTTTCCCTGTCGGTCTTTTTACGTAAGGCGGATTTCGGGGAGGAAGTAGGCAGCGTGGCAAAAGAGAAAGTTGCGAACGACAATGCGAGTGACGTCTACGACGCAGCGAGCATCAAGGTTCTGGGGGACCTGGAGGCCGTGCGCAAGCGGCCCGCCATGTACATTGGCTCAACAGGCCAAATGGGCCTCCACCACCTGGTGTGGGAAGTTGTCGATAACGCCGTCGATGAGGCGCTGGCCGGCTATTGCGACCGCGTCGATGTGACGGTGCATACCGATAACTCCGTCACCGTGGTGGATAACGGGCGCGGAATCCCCGTGGACATGCACAAGGAGGAAGGCAGGTCCGCCGCGGAAGTCGTGATGACGGTCCTGCACGCGGGCGGAAAGTTCGATACTCAGAGCTACAAGGTTTCGGGGGGACTGCACGGCGTTGGCGTCTCGGTCGTTAACGCACTTTCCGAATCGCTGGATCTCGAGATTTGGCGCGATGGCTTCACCTGGGAGCAATCCTACGAGCGCGGCAAACCCCTCGAACTGCTGAAGAAACGAGGCAAGACCGAGCGGCGTGGCACCAAAGTCACCTTCCTGCCTGACGCCAAGATCCTCGACGGCATCGAATTCAACTACGACACGCTGGCGCAGCGATTGCGCGAACTATCGTTTCTCAACAAAGGCCTGACGATCCGCCTCAAGGACGAACGCAGCAACAAGCAGGCAGAGTTTCATTACACGGGCGGGATCAGCGAGTTCATCAAGCACCTCAACAAAAACAAGGATGTGCTGCACGCGCAGCCGATCTACGCCGAAGCCGACCGCGGTGAGGTTCACATCGAATTCGCCGTCCAGTACAACGACACGTATTCGGAAACCGTTTTTTCCTTCGCCAACAACATCAACACGGTGGATGGCGGGACGCATCTTTCGGGCTTCCGCTCCGCCCTGACGCGCGCCATCAATCAATTCGGCCAGAACCAGGGCCTCTTCAAGGACGTGAAAGAGAACCTCCAGGGCGAGGATGTCCGCGAAGGCTTGGTGGCGGTGATCAGCGTCAAGCTGCCCCAGCCGCAGTTTGAAGGGCAGACCAAGGGCAAGCTCAATAGCGATATTCAGAGCACCGTAGCGAGCTTCGTGTACGAGAAGCTCATGGAGCACTTCGAGAAGAACCCCACCGTGGGTCGCAAGGTCTGCGGCAAGGCGATTGATGCATCGCGCGCGCGGGAGGCGGCCCGCAAGGCTCGTGAGCTGACGCGCCGCAAAGGGGCGCTCGATTCCGGCGGCCTGCCCGGCAAGCTTGCCGATTGCCAGGAGCGCGACCCGGCGCGCTGCGAACTGTTCCTGGTCGAGGGCGACTCCGCCGGCGGCTCCGCCAAGCAGGGCCGCGACCGCCGCTACCAGGCCATCCTTCCGCTGCGCGGGAAGATCCTTAACGTCGAGAAGGCGCGGCCCGACAAGATGCTGTCGCACGAAGAAATCCGCGCCCTCATCACCGCTCTCGGCACCGGAATCGGCAAGGACGATTTCGATGTCTCGCGGCTCCGCTACGGCAAGGTCATCATCATGACCGACGCCGACGTGGACGGCTCGCACATCCGCACCTTGTTGCTGACATTTTTCTACCGCCAGATGCCGGAGCTCGTCGAGCGCGGCCACGTCTTCATCGCCCAGCCGCCTCTCTATCTCATCCGCAAGGGGAAGAAGGTCCAGTACATCCACGACGAAAAGGAATTCCGCCGCGAGGTGATGCGCCGCGCCACGGAAGACCACGCGGTCGAGATCAGCGACGGTGCGAAGAAGAGCAAGCTGGAAGGCGGCGACCTGACGAACTTCCTCATGGCGCTGGCGGAATACGTGGAGATCTTCGCCAAGCTGGAGAAACGCTTCGGCGACGCGCGGCCCGTCAACTCCATGCTCAAGGCCGAGCTGGGCAAGAAGATGGAGCTGGAAGATGAAACCAAGCTCGATGCCATCGCCAAGGACTTGAAAGCGCAAGGCTTCAAGACGACGGTCAAGCTGGATGAAGAACACAATCTGTACACGCTGGCCTACTCCACCGAAACGCTGGCGGAGCGGACCATCGACTGGGAACAGGTTTCGAGCGCCGACTACCGCCGCCTGCTCGACCTGCACAAGCGCGTGCGCGGTTTCGACAAACCGCCCTTTGTGCTCTCCACCAACGGGGCCCAGATCACCATCGAGAACCGCGTGCAACTGCTCGAGCACGTGATGACGGTGGGGAAAAAGGCTTTCACCGTGCAGCGCTTCAAGGGACTGGGCGAGATGAATCCCAACCAGCTTTGGGAAACCACCATGGATGCTGAACAGCGGACGCTGCTCCAGGTGCGCGTCGAGGACCATGTCGAGGCGGATTCGATTTTCACCGTGCTCATGGGCGACGCCGTCGAGCCCCGTCGCCAGTTCATCCAGGAAAACGCCCTCGAGGTCAAGAACCTCGATATCTAACGCCGATTCACCGCAGGATTCGCGGGCAAGTACTTCGTGCGTGCTCTTAAGGAAGATTCATGGGTGACCAGGAACTGACCAAACCGACGCGGGAAATTCCCGTCAACATTGAAGACGAGATGCGAAAGTCGTATCTCGACTACGCGATGAGCGTCATCATCGGGCGCGCGCTGCCCGACATCCGCGACGGCCTCAAGCCCGTGCATCGCCGCATTCTCTATGCGATGTACAAAGAGGGCAACACCGCCGACAAGCGCTACATCAAGTGCGCGGGCGTGGTGGGCGAGGTCATCAAGAAGTATCACCCGCACGGCGACGCGGCCGTCTACGACACCATGGTGCGCATGGCGCAGAACTTCAACATGCGCTACCCGCTCATCGACGGCCAGGGGAATTTCGGCTCGGTGGATGGCGATCCGGCAGCGGCCTACCGGTACACGGAGTGCCGGCTCTCGCGCCTGGCGGAAGAGTTGCTCGCCGACATCGACAAGGACACCGTCGATTTCGTTCCCAACTATGACGAGTCCACGGAAGAACCGACCGTCCTCCCCACGAGGGTTCCGAACCTGCTCATCAGCGGCTCGGACGGCATCGCGGTGGGCATGGCGACCAAGATTCCTCCGCACAACCTCACCGAGATCATTGAGGCCACGATTCTGCTCATCAACCGGCCCAATGCTACGATCGACGAAGTGCTTTCGCTCGTCCCCGGCCCGGATTTTCCCACCGGCGCCTACATCTACGGCCGCAGCGGCATCAAATCGGCTTACGAAACGGGGCGCGGACAGTTCACCATGCGCGCCAAGGCGGCCATCGAGCGGCCGACCAAGGAAAAGCAGCAGATCGTCATCACCGAGATTCCTTTCCAGGTCAACAAATCCAAGACCATTGAGCGCATCGCGGATCTAGTCCAGGACAAGAAGATTGAAGGCATCTCCGATGTCCGCGACGAGAGCGACCGCGACGGGATGCGCATCGTCATCGAGCTGAAGCGCGGCGAGCAGCCGGAAGTCATCCTCAATAATCTCTACAAGCACACCCAGCTGCAGGAGACCTTCTGCATGATCATGCTGGCCATCGTCAACGGCCAGCCGCGCACGCTTCCGCTCGTCGAGGCGATCCAGCTCTTCATCGACCACCGCGTGAACGTGGTCCGCCGGCGCACCGCCTACGAGCTGCGCAAGGCGCTCGAACGCGCCCACATCCTGGAAGGATTCCTCAAGGCGCTCCAGCACCTCGACGCCATCATCAAATTGATCCGCGCCTCCGGGAATCCCAAGGAGGCGCGCGAAGGGTTGATGGAGCGCTTGGAGTTCAGCGAGCGCCAGGCGCAGGCCATCCTCGAGATGCAGTTGCAGCGCCTGACCGCGATGGAGCGGGAGAAGATCCAGGCGGAGTACGACGAGCTGCAGAAGAAGATCGCCGAGTACCGCGAAATCCTGGCGAGCGAGAAGGTCCTCAAGAAGTTGATCGTCGAGGAGCTTAAGGAAGTGCAGAAGACGTATGGCGATCTGCGTCGCACCGAGATCATCGAGGAGCAGGCGGAAATCAAGCTCGAAGATCTAATCACGGTGGAAGACGTGGTGATCACCGTTTCGCACTCCGGCTACATGAAGCGCACGCCGGTTTCCACCTACCGCCAGCAGTTGCGCGGCGGCAAGGGGCGCCTGGGGATGAAGACGCGCGAGGAGGATTTTGTCGAGCACCTCTTCATCGCTTCGACGCACAGTTACATTCTGGTGTTCACCAACGGCGGCCGCTTGCACTGGCTGAAGGTCTATGAGATTCCCGACGTGGGCGCCGCCGGGCGGGGCAAAAACGTCGTCAATCTGGTGAACCTCGCCTCCAAGGAGAAAGTGGCGGCGATGGTGGCGGTCAAACAATTGCCCGACGAGCCCAAGGATGTGACGGTGGAGGGGGAGACGTTCGCTGCGGAAGGCTACGTCGTGCTGGTCACGCGTCAAGGCGTCATCAAGAAGACGCGCCTGGCGGAATTCTCCAACCCCATGGCGCGCGGCATCATCGCCATGGGGATCGAGGAGAAAGATGAACTGATCGATGCCCAACTCACCACTGGCCGCGAGACTATTTTTCTCGCCACCCACGAAGGCATGGCCATCCGCTTCCCTGAGAGCGGCGTACGCGACATGGGCCGCCAGGCTTACGGCGTCAACGCCATGGACCTGGATGAGGGGGACTACATCGTCGGCATGGAAATCGTGGGCGAGAAAGAGCTGATCCTCTCCGTCACCGAGAAAGGCTATGGCAAGCGCACACAGATTACCGAATACCGTCTGCAATCGCGAGCCGGGAAGGGCGTCATCAACGTCAAAACCGTCGAGCGCAACGGCAAGGTGGTGGGTGTCCTGAGCGTGACGGAGGAATCGGAAGTCATGATTATCAGCGCCCAGGGCAAGATCGCCCGGCTCGATGCGAGCGAAATCCGCGAGTCGGGACGCTCCGCGCAAGGGGTGCGGCTGATCAACCTGGAAGAAGGGGATCAAGTCGCCGCCGCCTGCCTGGTGAATAGCGAAAGCAACGGCGGGCCGTTACCGCCGGCGCTCATTCAGTAGCGCCGGAATCTGGGTCGATATTAAGTACCTGTAGGGGCGCAGCATGCTGCGCCCCTACTTGTCATTGGGGTCCACCGCGCGCTATCCTAAGCTTTCAGGGCCAGATTTATGGGTGAACTCGAGAACAAAGAGCAACGGCTCTACGAACAGCTTGCGCGCGTTCCGGCGCTGATCGTGGCCTACTCCGGCGGGGTGGACTCGGCGTATCTGGCTTACGCGGCGCACCGCGCACTGGGCGACCGGATGCTCGCGGTGACGGCGCTCAGCGCCAGTTACTCGGAGCGCGACCGACGCGAGGCGGAGGCCTGCGTTGCCCGTTTCAAGCTCCCGCACGAATTCATCGAAACCGACGAACTCTCGAACCCTTCCTATCGCGCCAACAATCCAGACCGCTGCTTCTTCTGCAAGGATGAGCTCTTTGACAAGCTCGATGAGATGGCCGCGCGTCGCGGCTTTGCCGCCGTGGCTTACGGCGTGAACCTGGATGACCAGGGTGACTGGCGCCCGGGCCAGCGCGCCGCGCGCAACCATCAGGTCCTTGCGCCGCTGCTCGATGCGGGACTTACCAAGGCAGACATCCGCGAACTCGCCCGCCGCGCCGACGTCCCGGTCTGGAACCGCCCGGCGAGCGCCTGCCTTTCGTCCCGCATCGCTTACGGCATCGAGGTCACTGCGGAGCGTCTCAAGATCGTCGAGCAGGGCGAAGAGGCGCTGCGCCAGCTGGGTTTCCGGCAGATGCGCGTTCGCTACCACGAGGATCTGGTGCGCATCGAAATCGCGCCGGAAGAATTACCGCGCGCCCTCAATCCGGAGATGGCGCGGAAGTTCGCGGAGATTTTCAAAACCCTCGGCTTCAAGTTTGTCACCCTGGACCTCGAAGGCTATCGCACCGGGTCTCTCAATACCCACCTGATCCAGATACATAACTAACCCTCCCCCTTCGCGTGGTAAGCTGCGCCTCTGCAACCGGAGGTGAGTTGTGGTCGCACACCAGGTTCTGAGAAGAGGTATTTTCTTCATTGCCGCGCTGCTGTGGTGCATGGACGGCGCGGTAATCGCGCAGACGAAAACCCTCGCCGAGCGGCTCGGCTACGCGCGCGATGCGAAGCTGTTGATCATTCACGCGGACGATCTTGGATTGGCGCACGCCGTGGACGGCGCCAGCTTCGAGGCCTTCCGGCGCGGCGCCATCACGTCGGCGAGCGCCATGGTGCCCGCGCCGTGGTTTTCCGAGGTCGCCGCTTACGCCAACCAGCATCCGGACCATGACATCGGCCTCCACCTGACGCTGACCAGCGAGTGGAAATACTATCGTTGGGGTCCGGTGGCTCCGAAGGACCAGGTGCGCGGATTGCTGGATGAACTGGGCTATCTCTGGCCCGACGTGCCGGCGGTCGTGAAGGACGCCCAGCCGGAAGAGGTGGAACGCGAGATTCGTGCCCAGGTGGAACTGGCGATCAGGTCGGGGTTGAAACCCACCCACCTCGATTCCCACATGGGAACATTGTTTGCGAGCCCCGCCTTTTTCGCAGCTTACATCAAGGTGGCCAGGGAATCGCAGATTCCCTTCTTTGCGCCGCGAATTCCGAACGCCCCCCCCGCGCTCATCGCCGCCGCCGAACAGAGCGGCTTCCTCCTCGACGGATTCTTCATGGCCGACGAGCACGTCAAGCCGGAGGATTGGCTGCCGTATTACGCCGGCGTGGTGCGCGCGCTCAAGCCGGGGGTGACGGAAGTGATCGTGCATCTCGGCTACGACGACGCGGAATTGCAGGCGGTGGCCCTCGACCACCCCGCCTTCGGCAGCGCCTGGCGGCAGCGGGACTTCAACGCCGTCACGAGCCCGGAATTCAAGAAAGTGCTGGAAGAGAACCACGTCACCTTGATTGGGTGGAAGGAGCTGAAGAAGAAGCTGATGTAGCGCTGGCCTTCACGGCCGCAGGCTTGCCGGGCTGAATCCCCGCGCTACGAGGCGAATTCCTTCGCCACGCGGATGGTGTTAGCGTGAATGGTGACGGTGTCCTCGATGCGACGCGCGTAGCCGCCGGCGAGCGTCACCGCCACCCGAATATTCTTTGCACGCGCCTTTTCGAAGACAAGGCGGTCCCGTTTCTCCATCCCTTCGAGGGTGAGCTTCAACCCCCCTAACTGATCCTCACGATAAGGGTCCGCGCCCGCGACGTACATAATAAGCTCAGGCTGAAACTCGGCGAGCGATTTGTCGAGGCCTGCCGCAAGTTCCCGCAAGTATTCCTCGTCGCCGACGCCATCGGCGAGATTGATATCGAGCGAGCTGCGCGGTTTGGGGTAGGGGTAGTTGTTGACCTGATGGATGGAGAGCGTGAAGACGCTCGGGTCGCCGGCGAAGATGGCCGCCGTGCCATTGCCCTGGTGGACGTCCACATCCACGGTCATGGCACGCTCGATGACCTGCTCCTTCTGCAGGCAGCGGATGGCAATGGCGACATCATTCAGCACACAGAATCCCTCGCCGTGGTCGGGGTGGGCGTGGTGAAACCCGCCGCCGATGTTGGCGCAGGCTCCGTCTTGCAGGGCCAAGCGAGCTGCGAGAATTGAGCCGCCGGCGGAAAGCCACACGGCGCGGACAAGCTCGGGGGAGTACGGGATTTCCAGGCGGAGAATTTCGAGGTAGGTAAGCTTCCCGGTTTGCAGCTTGCGGATGTAGTCGCGGTGGTGCACCAGCGCGATATCATCGTCGTCGGCGGCGGGGGGCTCGATGATATCTTCCGGCGTCGCCGCGCCGTCGTGCAGCAACCGTTCCTTGATCAAACGATATTTGATCGAAGGGAAAACGTGATTGCCGAGGTTTAAGTCGTAGTTTTCGGAGTAGATGAGTTTCAATTTTGTGCCGGTTTCCTCCCCGACAATAGGAGAAGTCATTTCCTGCCAGCAATCCGCGGTGGATCGCCGCGTTCTCTTACTCCACCGTTACCGACTTTGCCAGATTCCGCGGCTGGTCCACATCGCAGCCGCGTAGCACGCCGATGTGATAGGCAAGGAGCTGCAGCGGCACCGCCTCCAGGATCGTGGACAGCATGCCGATCGTATGCGGCAGCACGATGACGTGGTCCGCCATGGCGCGCATCTCCTGGTCGCCTTCGGTGATCAGGGCGATGATCGCAGCCCCGCGCGCTTTGGCCTCCTTGACGTTGGAAAGGGTCCTCTCGTAGCGCCCGACTGAATACGGTGACTCCCAGTTGCAGGTGGCATTCACGACGACGGGCAGGCCGTCGGCAATGAGCGCGTGCGGGCCGTGCTTCATCTCGCCCGACGGATAAGCCTCGGCGGGGATGTACGAAAGCTTTTTCATCTTGAGCGCGCCCTCGAGGGCCACTGGAAAATGCACGCCGCGTCCCAGGAAAATGAAATCCGATGAACGGTAGAACAGTCTTGCCAGATCTTCGATCTCCTCGTCTTTCTGCAGGACGGTTTCGAGATGCTTGGGGATTCCCGTGAGCGCTTTCAATAGCTTCTTAGCTTCGTTGGGCGGCAGCACGCCGCGCGTCTGGCCGAGGTAAACGGAGAACAGGACGATCGCCGTCAGCTGTGCGGTAAACGTCTTTGTCGAGGCGATGCCGATCTCGGGTCCGGCGTGCGTGTAGATGGTCCCGTTCGCCTCGCGGGGCACCATGCTGCCCAGGACGTTGCAGATGGCGAGCGTCTTCGAGCCCTTGGACTGCGCCTCGCGCTGCGCGGCGATGGTGTCCGCGGTTTCCCCGGACTGCGTGATGAGGATGGTCAAGGTTCGGGGATCGACGAGGGGATCGCGGTGGCGGAACTCCGAGGCGTAGTCCACCTCCACGGGCACGCGCGCCAGGCGCTCGATCATCACCTTGCCCGCCAGGGCGGCGTGGCGCGAAGTTCCGGCGGCCACGATTTTGATTTCGCGAAACGCCCGGAACTCCTCCTCGGTGATTTCCATTTCATCGAGGAAGACCTGACCGGTCTCCGGGGAGATGCGGCCCAGCATCGTGTCGCGCACGGCACGCGGCTGCTCGTATATCTCCTTGAGGGTGAAATGGCGGAAGCCGCCCTTCTCGGCGAGGATGGGATCCCAGGTGATGTGCTGGACACGGCGCGTGACGGGCTTGCCCGCGAAATCCGTCAGCTTCACTCCGTGCGGCGAGAGCACCGCGAGGTCACCGTCGGCCATGAAGAAGAGATCGCGCGTGTGGTAGAGGATCGCAGGGACGTCGCTGGCGACGAAGTACTCGTCCTTGCCGAGACCGATCACGGCCGGCGGCCCCTGGCGCACGGCGACGATCTTGTTGGGGTCGCGGGTGGAAATGATGGCGAGGGCAAAGACTCCCGTGAGCTCGCGTACCGCGGCGCGCACAGCCTCTTCCAGCGACCCTGCCGCACCGCCCCCGAGATGTTTCTCGATGAGGTGGGCGATGACCTCGGTGTCAGTCTCGGTGGTGAACTTGTGCCCTTCCGAAGCGAGCTGGTTCTTCAGCTCCAGGTAATTCTCAATGATGCCGTTGTGCACGACGACGACGGTGCCGTGGCAGTCGCGGTGCGGGTGGGCGTTCTCTTCGGTGGGCGCGCCGTGGGTCGCCCAGCGCGTGTGCCCGATGCCATACGTCCCGTCGATGGGATTGAGGCGAATGACCTCCTCGAGATTGCGCACCTTACCGGTCGCGCGGCGGATTTCCAGGTGGCCTTCCCGGATCACGGCAATGCCCGCCGAGTCGTAGCCGCGGTACTGCAGCCGCTGCAATCCTTCCAGCAGCACGGGTACCACGCGCTTGTTGCCGATGTATCCGATGATTCCGGACATGCGACCCTTGCGAATCCCCCCGCGACACCGAAGCCGTGTGATTTGCGTTAGCGGCGAATTCACTTCGCCACGGTCTTCAGCTGGTGCAGGAAGAACAGCGCATTATAGCAGATTGATTGGCGGCGAATGGCGAAGCACGGCCTCGGAGATGCCGCAGGTCGTGTACCGTATGCCGCGGGGCTGGACCGACGATCGAGTCGTGCCGCGCGTTGCCGAAATCCCAAATCCCAAATCTCGGTGTGCTATAGTCGGCGCTAGAGAGAGGATGAGGGAACCGATGGCCTCGCCAGGCGGGCGGGAACTCGCCAGCTACGCCATGCGGGTGGAGGACTCGCGGGGGCGGAAGTATGCCGAGCCGGCGCATCCTTACCGCAACGCTTACGTGCGCGACCGTGACCGCATCATTCATTCGCGCGCCTTCCGGCGCCTGGAGTACAAGACGCAAGTCTTCACCCGCCGTTATTCCGATCACTTCCGCACCCGCCTGACGCACACGCTGGAGGTGGCGCAAATCAGCCGCACCGTGGCGAAAGCGCTGGGGTTGAACACCGACCTGGTGGAAGCGCTGGCGCTGGTGCACGACGTGGGGCATCCGCCTTACGGGCACGCGGGCGAGGAAGTGCTCGACCGGCTGATGCGGGAACACAGCGAGCGCTTCGACCACAACCTCCACGCCCTGCGCATCGTGGAGCATTTCGAGCAGAAGTACGTGAATTTCCCCGGCCTCAATCTTACCTTCGAAGTCCGCGAAGGCATCATCAAGCACTCGCGCGACTACGACCCGGCGAAGTATCCCGAACTGCGCGAATACCGCCTGTCCGAGCGGCCGGCGCTGGAAGCGCAGTTAATCGACGTGGCGGATGAGATCGCGTACAACTGCGCCGACCTCGACGACGGCTACGAATCGAAGCTCCTGACGCTCAGGCAAATGCGCGACGCGCTGCCGCTCTTCGAGCGCTTTTACCGGCCCCTCGAGAAGGAGCACCCTGCGGCGCCGGAGAAGCTGCGGTTCAACGAAACTCTGAAGCGCCTCCTCGATGCGCTGGTGACCGATCTGATTGAGTCGACACGCGCTCGCCTGCGCGAGACGGGCGTCGATTCGGCGGAGGCGGTGCGGAGGCAGCCGGAGCGGCTGGCCGGCCTGGGCAGGCCGATGGCGCGCGAGAATCGCCGCCTGAAAGCGTTCCTCTTCCAGAAGCTCTATTCCCATCCCAAGCTTCGCGCCGAACGCAAGGCGATTGTGCAATCGGTGGAGGGGCTCTTCCGCTATTTCATGGACCACCCGCGCAGTCTGCCACCCACCCACGCTGCCAAGGCGCCGCAGGAGCCGCTCCACCGCGTCGTGTGCGACTACCTCGCCGGCATGACCGACCACTACCTGGCGGAGCAATACCAGAAGCACCTGCGTCCGTGAGCCGCGACACCCGGAAGCGGGATGGGGTCAGGCTCCACGGAGGACGCGTCAGCACCTGTCCCGGCTGTGCTAAGATACGCCCCTTGCACGTTCAACCTGAGAATCGCCCATCATGAGTCTGCGACGCCAACTTTTCATGAGCCTGCTTGTGCTGCTCATCATCGTCATGCTGGCGGCGCTGGGGTACCGCCTGCTGGGCGGGCCGGAGGTCACCCCGCTCAACGCGATTTACATGG
>JBEKUI010000054.1:0-19837 GCA_049515175.1 Terriglobia bacterium | reverse complement strand
TGTGTGACGTTGGAGGGGACGAACTCGCGGGCAACTTTCCGGCAGCCGGCGCCCTCCGGTTCGAGCGGCGCGGGTTTGAATTCAACGCGCGGCGGACGCAGTGCCCACACCAGCGCGGCCAGCAAGACCAGCGTGACTGCCACCGTCACCGCTGTTCCGCGTCCGGGGCCGGAAGGCGGCGGGGGCGCGGCGGGATCAGTCGAATCGGACATTCTTGAAAACCTCGGAATTCACTGCCTTGACCACCGTCCCCTGGCGCACCACTTTCACCGTCAGCGCCAGTGGCAGGTTTTTGGGCGGCAGGCAGGCGTGATCGTTGCAGGCCTGATATTTGAAATCACCCTTCAGCGTGTAGGTTCCCGGCTTGGTCGTCCGGCCGACCTTCAGTAGCGCTCCGACGGTCAGTGCCCCTTCGTAAACGGAAAGCTCCGAGTCCGAAAAGGCAAACTTCTTGGGCTGACCCTTGGGGTAAATCACCTTCTCGACACGGATCTGCTTGGTGCTCTCGAGCACCCATTCCGTGGGAATCAGGTAGTCGAGTGTCGGCTTGTGGTCATTGATATGGTAGCCGGAAGCAACCTGGGCGACGGCCGCCGCCTTGAGTGTCGTGCCCGGCGCGGCGCCTTCCAACGCCAGCACCGTCCGAGCCTCGACGACAGGCGTCGAATTCTGAGCCGCCGCGCCGCCTCCGAGCATCAACGGCACAAGAACAAGAATACCCATTCCCTTTCGCACGGAACTCTTACTCCTTTCTCCTATCTCCGATTTCCGGGAATACCGGAAGAATGCGGTGGCGGCCTCACACCGCTTCTGAAGCCGAAGTGAAATGAAATTCCTTCACTTTGAGCGCCGGCAGGAGCAATGCATTGGCGCCCTGCGATTCCGAACTCGAGACCCGCTCCGGCGTGCCAATCAAATCCACGTTGCCGGGGGCGAGCATCTGTACGGTGCTCTGATTGAACCGGAAGTTGCGCACGGGATGAGCGATCTTGCCGTTCTCGATCAGCCAGACGCCGTCCCGCGTCAGCCCGGTGAGCGACGCGGTGCGCGGGTCCACGGTGCGCAGGTACCAGAAACGGCTGACCAGCAGGCCCCGCTGCGTGTCGCGGACCATATCTTCGATGCTCACCGGCGGTGCCGAGCCCGCGAGAATCATGTTCGCCGGGCCGGGCGTCGCCGGCTGATTCTTCTTCTTTCCCCAGAAGCGTGAATAGATCAGCTTCTCGAGCACGCCGTTGCGCACCAGGAAAAACTTCTCCGCCGGGATGCCATCTTGGGCCGCCGTCGGGCCGGGCAGTTCCGGATGCCACGGGTCAGTGCAAAAGCTGAGCCGCTCGTCGAAGACTCGTTCGCCGAGGCGGGTCTTCCCGCCCGGAGTGGAGAAGACACTGCGGCCTTCGTCGGCCTGCCGCGCGTCAAACTCCGCGCGCGAATATCCCAGCAGGTCGGCCACCGCCTGGGGTTCGAGGATGACGGTGTAGGCGCCCGCGTCGAGCGCTTGGGGCTGGCGCGAGCGCAGGGCCTTCTGGATCGCCTCGCGGCCAATGCGCGCGACATCCAGGCGGGCCACATCAAAATGGTTGCGCAGGAAGTAGCCCGAGCCCGCGCCCTCCAGCGTCCGCGCCGTGACCGAGAGGCTGATCAGTGTCGAGTGGCCGTAATGAAAGTTACCGTGATGCGTGGCCCCCGCGGCAAAGGACCCGCGCGTCTGATGGAACCCCGCGGCGACGGCTCCCGACTTCTGACAGTCATCGATAATGTCCGCAACGCTCCGCGCGCGCGCGTCGAGCGGCAGGTGCAGCGTCTCCTCCACGAAGCCGCCGGCGGGCCTGTAACTCTCCGCGCCCAGCGTGGGAACGTATTCCTCATCGACGGGAGAGACTTTGGCGAGTTCTTCCGCCTGCGCGACGGTGGCGCGCAGGGACGCTTCATCCAGCTCGTTGCTTGTTGCCGAGCCCTTTTTCCCTGCCATCCAGACGGTGACGCTCAGCTCAGCGTCTTCCCGGTAGCCATTGGTCGTGAACGATCCGGCTGCGAAGCGCAGATTGGAGTGCGCGTCGCCGCCCAAGCTGACGCGAGCATCGTCCGCTTTCGTAAAGCTCAGCGCTTTGGCGCAGATCGCCTTGGCGTCGGATTCGCTCAAAAGCATAAGACCTTTTTGAAACACTCCTGAAGTTGCCGGATTCAGCTTGCGGCGGTATTCAGCACGTTAATCCGGCGAAAGCGGGCCACGGGACAGCCGTGGCTGACGGCATTCGATTGCGTTGGCTCGCCCTTGCCGTCGTTCAGCGCTCCGCCCAGCTCGTACGTTGCCTCGCCACCCAGGCCGTCGCAGGCGCCCCAGAAATCCGTAGTGCGCGACTGATAGGCAACATCGCGCAGCATCGCGCCCTTCTTGCCCTTCTTGATTTCCCAGAACGTCTGTCCGCCAAACTGGAAGTTGTAGCGCTGCTGGTCGATGGACCAACTGCCGTCGCCGTAAATCAAGATTCCATCTTCCACGCCGGCCAGCAGGTCGCCGAGGGAAGCGTCCGCCGGCGCGGGCTCAAGCGAGACGTTCGGCATGCGCGCAAAGGGCACACTGCCCCAACTATCGGCGTGCTCGCAGGCGTGCGACACGCGGCTCCTGGTGAGCGCGGCAAGTTCGCGCGTCGTCTGCCAGTCCACAAAGATTCCGTCTTTCACCAGATGCCAGCGGCCCGCCGGGACGCCGTCGTCGTCATAGCCCACCGTCGCCAAGCCGTGTGGCTGGGTGCGGTCGGCAACGAAGTTCACGATGGGCGAGCCGAACCGCAGCTTGCCGAGGTCGTCCGGCGTCAGGAAACTTGTGCCGGCATAATCCGCTTCCCAGCCCAGCGCGCGATCGAGTTCGGTCGAGTGGCCCACGCTTTCGTGGACGGTCAGCCAGAGATGGCTGGGATGCAGCACCAGGTCATATCTGCCCGGCTCGATTGGGCGCGCGTGGAGCTTCTCCACCGCTTCGTGCGCGGCCTGCTCGGCTTCCGCGCGCAGCGGATAGCTTTCCACGAACTCGTAACCCGCCGCTTTGGGAGAAGTCAGCGCAGCGCGCTGTTGAAAATCGCCACGCACGGAATCCACAGCGGTGACGTTGAGACGCGGGTAGGAGCGGATCAGGTACTGCTCGATTCGCGCCCCTTCGCTCGATGCGTAGAACTTCTGCTCGTTGTAAAAGGACAGCCCGGATTCGACGAAGCTCGCGCCCCGGACCTTCAGCGCCTCTTCGTTGGCTTCCAGCAAAGTGTGGATTTTGCGTTCCAGCGGGACGTCAAACGGATCTTGCTCGAAGGCACTCTTCCACTTTGCCTGCGCTCCGGTCTGGGGCACCAGTTCGATGGCCTTCTTCTGGAATGGCGCGTTGGCCCGTGCCGTCTCGATGGCCCGCCGCGCCATTTGCCGCACGGACTGTGGTGTGACCTCGCGGCTGGCGGCAAATCCCCATGCGCCCTTTACTAGAACCCGCACGCCAAACCCGAAGTTCTGCGTCCGCGCCACCTCCTGAACCTGTTTCTCGCGCGTGGCGATCGACTCCTGCCGGTAGCGGTTGATGCGAATGTCGGCGTATGTGGCGCCGGCCTTGCGGGCCTCGGCAAGTGCCAGCCCAGCGAGAGCCTCCCGGTCAATCTCCGCCGCCTGGGCCGCTTCGCGCTCCAGCAGCCAGGCGGGCAATGCCGCCGCTCCCAGCGCCAAGCTCGACCGTTTGAGGAAATCCCGCCGGCTGTTTGGATTGGGCATGAGATTCGGTCGCCTTGCGCCTGCCGGTCAGACGGGAGGCTGCGTAAATTTCTCCAGCTGCTCGCGGGCGATGCGCTTGCTGACGGCGCAAGCGCGGTCCTTGTGGCGGCACTCCAGCACCGTCATCTTGCAGCCGCACTCGCAGTGCAGCGAATCAAGCACTTTCTTGAATTGCGCCACCTGTGCCGGCGAGAGCTTGCTGACGTTGACACCCGGAATTTCGGAATCTATTTCGGCGGGATCGCCAAGCTCGATCTGTTCACCGCGGTGCACGCCCCCCACCTGAGTGAACTGCGCCGATTCCTTGCCAGCGTCGGGAGCCAGCAACTCCTTGATCTCCTCTTCAAACACCGAAACGTCCGTGGCGCCGATGTGCTTCGAGTAAATTCGCCCGTCACGGCCGATGATGAACGTCGTGGGCAGGCCCAGGATGCCGCCGTAAAGCTCCGACACCCGGCCCTCGCCCATCACCACGGGATAGTTCATGCCGAGCTCGCGGTAGTAGTCGCGCACCGACTCGACGCCGTCATCGAGCGAGACGCCCAGCACGACGAAGCCCTGATCACGGTAACGGTCCTGAAGCTTGACGAAGCCGGGAATTTCGATTCGGCAGGGGCCGCACCATGTTGCCCAGAAATCCAGCAGGATCACCTTGCCTTTGTAGTCGTCCAACGCCAATTTGCGGCCATTGAGGTCGGTGGCCGAAAACGAGGGCGCCAGGGGCCGATTTGTGCCCGCGGCCTTTACCGAGGTAGACTTGTTCTGGGTCACCGGAGCAATCCAATAGCGATTGATCAAGTAAAGCCCTGCCACCAGTAGGATGGCAGCGAGAGCGCCAAAGGCGAGCTTGTAGGTTTTCACTGACTCGCCCTGCGGGGGGCCAGCCGGCATCTTCGGAGTCCCCATCTCTTGCTTTGGCTCATCATTCATTCGTTCACACCACCTTCTCGATAAAGCCGCACTACCTTGCCAGCTTGTCTATTGTCCATTGTGCCCTGCCCGCCGAATGCTGGCGGCTGACCGCTGGCGGCACTCTATCCTCGCGCGCGCCTTGCCTCTGGCATCGTAGCGGGGACCACAGTCGCTTCTACGCGATGCCCATGCAGCCTCCAATACAATACTGCCGCCACGGCCACCGCCAGCACGGCGATGAACTGGGAGGTGGAGAGCAGATGCCCAAACACAAAGCCGCGGTCCGGGTCGCCGCGCAGAAATTCCAGAAAGAACCGCGCCACAGCGTAAAGGGTCAAATACCAGACGAAGATCTGGCCGTCGTACGCTTTGCGGCGAAAGCGCCAGATCAGAATCGCAAAAATCAGAACACAGCTTAGCGACTCGTAAAGCTGCGTCGGATGGATCCGAATTCCGAGCGGCGTCCCCGAGACCTGCTGGGCGAGGGGATGAGTGAAAATTACCCCCAGTACCGAATCGGTCGGCTTGCCATAATCACAACCCGCGGCAAAGCAGCCCAACCGCCCGATCCCCAGCCCCAGCGCGATGCTCGGAGAATAGACATCGAAGACTTTCCACAGCGGGAGCTGGTGGACACGAACGTACCACCAAGCGAACAAGACCGCAGCGAGGAATCCCCCGTAAAAAACTCCTCCGGCGCGGAGCGTGGACAAGCTGACGAGTTCGCTCGGACGGTCCCAGTAAGTCCGCCAGTCGGTCACGATCATCAACACCTTCGCGCCCACCAACGCAACGACGATCAGCCAGGTACTGAAATCGAGCAGGCGGGTGGAATCGAGCCCCTCCTTCTTCCCCTGACGAACCGCCAGCACTAGCGCCGTCAACAGCGCTGTAACCATCAGCGGACCATAAGTGGGCAGCTGGAAGAAGCCGAAATCGAACAGGATTGGATGCAAAAAAGCTCCCGCAGCTTTCGGCTGTCAACTTTCATTTGTTGTTCTTGCTGGCCGCTGACAGCGCGTTTTCAACTTCACAACGTAAACACATTCAAGAAACTTAGGTACCCCGACAACACCCCAAGCTTATTGAAGGCCATCAGCACACCGATGGCGATCAAGAGGATGCCGGAGCAGACTTCCACAACTTGCAGGTGCTTGCGAAAGCCCTGGTAGAACTTCATGAACTGAGTCAAGCCGAGCCCTGTCAGGATGAACGGGATTGCCAGCCCTGCGGAATAAGTCGCCAGCAGGAACATCCCCTGAAAAACCGTGTCGCGCGTCGCTGCGAGTGCCAGGATGCCGGTGAGGATTGGCCCGATGCAGGGCGTCCAGCCGAAGGCGAAAGCAAAACCCAGAACGAAGGAGCCGAGCAGACCGCGGCGCGTCTGGACGCTGCTCATGCGCGCCTCGCGGTAGAGCAGCGGAATCCTGATGAGCCCTGTGAGGTGCAGCCCAAAAACAATGATGATGATGCCCGCGACGATGCTGAACAGCTTGCGTTGGGCGAGCAGGAAATTGCCCACGGCCGTCGCGGAGGCGCCGAGCGCAATGAATACCACGGAGAAGCCGGCGACGAAAGCCAGTGAGTTGCGGAAAATGCGCCCCGTCAATCCCGGCTCCCCGCCGGCTTTCAGTTCTTCCATCGTGGCGCCGGAAAGCATCGAGATGTAACCGGGAACTAGCGGCAGCACACAGGGCGAGAGGAATGACACCACCCCCGCCACAAACGCCACCGGAATACTCAGGCCTCCCGTCATGACAAGAGCCGCCACCTTCTATTGGATGCGCAGGGGAAGGACGCCGGCGCGCTACGTCGCACTAGGGTTTTCAGCCCGGGGGCTGCCGCCCTCGAGGGGCGCGTAACAACCGCGCCTCGTGCGCCTTGTCCCGCCCAAATCCCAAGTGTATCATAGCGGATTCTGTGCCCGCGCCGAATCGCGCTGTAGGGGCGCAGCATGCTGCGCCCAGCCAGTAGAGGAGAATCTCCGCCCTTGCTTCGCGCCATCATATTTGACTTCGACGGCGTCATTGTCGATAGCGAGAACCTGATCTTCCAGCTCACCCAGCAGATGGCTGCGCAGGAGGGTTGGACGGTCACGGAGGATGAATACTTTCGCGATTACCTGGCGCTCGACGACCGCGGCATCATCGAGCATCTTTATCAAAGCCATGGCCGTCCGGTTGATGTCCAGCGACGCGACGAACTCGTTCAGTGGAAGTTTGAGGCCTACCAGAAGATCATCCGCTACGGCTTGCCCGCCATGCCGGGGGCCGTGGATTTCATCAAGGCCGCTGCGGTGCGCTATCCCATCGCCATCGCCAGCGGCAGCCTGCGGGTCGAAATCGAGCATCTGCTCGGCAAGCTCGGCCTGCGCGAGTGCTTTATCGTGCTCGCGACTGCCGATGACTGCGCGCGCTCCAAGCCCGATCCCGAAGTCTATCTCAAAGCCCTCGACCGCCTGCGCGCGCGGCCCGAGTGGGAACCACCGCTTGAAGCCGCCGAGTGTCTTGCCATCGAAGATGCACCGTTGGGCGTCGTCGCTGCCCACCGCGCGGGCATGAGGTGCCTTGCCCTCGCGCACAGCCGCCCAACCGACGAATTGCGTCACGCCGACTGGGTGTTCCGTGAGTTCAGCGAGATCGATATGAGGAAGATCCAGACAGATTTCTCGTAGGGTCGACGCACGAATCGCCCCTACGAATCCGGGGCACCGCGGTCAGCTCCGCGCCATCTTGTTGTAGTGGAGCATCAGTCCCACTTCTTCGCCTTTCCCCACCGCTTCGAGCGCCACAACCTGGTAATTGCCGCCGGCAATTTCCGTGCGTCGATAGGCGGCGGGCTCCAGCTTGATGCTGACCCGTCCGTGGTCTTCGAGCAGAAAGGTCTCCGCCTGCTTGGTGGTTGGCACGCTGGCCAGCTTGTGCCCCCAGGGAGGCTCGTCACCCTGCCCCCGGCTCTCCGCTTCCATGATGTAGGAGCGCAGCAGCTTCGGCCAGTATTTGCGGAACAGCTCGGCGTTCGGGAAGACGTCGCTCCAGACCAATGCGCCATTGATGGCCACAATCACACCGACGGCGCTGCGACCGCGCATCTGCTCTCGCAGCTCGCGTTCGTAGTCGCCTTCGATAGACTTGGCAGCTGCTTCAACGCGGCTCTGCGCCTGCGGGCTGGCCAGCACGTGCGTGTAATCCTGGGTTGAGGATTCCGCCGCCATCACGCCCGCGACGCGTGCCACGGAGTTCCACACGCCCTGCTGGCTTTTGTTGGCCTGGGCTTCCATGCGAATCTGCGGATGAGCGATGGCTTTGGCGGAGCCAAAACCCCCGCCCTCCGCCGACCAGCGTCCGTGCTCGACACAGAATACGGTGAGCGGCATCGGCTCGCTCTTGGGCGGCACGACGACGTCGGCGCCGATGATGCGGTTCTGCTTTCCACCAGACACCACTTCACCGGCCAGCAACACCAAGGGCTTTGAGGAATCGTTCACCAGGACTAATTCATTCACGCTCGCTCCGCCTTGATACTGCGGTGCCTGTTCGGGCCAGCGGCGGCCGTCGCGCGGCCGGACCAGGGGGCTCTCCACCTGGCCTCGTTCAAGGATGCGCACCTGGCCCGAGGCGACGCCCTCGTCCAGAGTGATGAAGCCGGATGTGTCCGCCCCCAAAGAAGTCACCACAGGATAGATCGTTAAGTTGCGGCGCGTGATAGGTTCGAGCACGCGCCAACTTGCGCGGAATTCACCCACGCCTCCTTCTTTGGGTAGCGGCGCCGGTTTTGGCCGCGGGCCGAGAGTTCTCGCCGCCATCGGCGAGACCAGAAGCGCAAGCAATGTAATCGCAATGCCCCAATCCTTTTTCATTGTCAACCTCCCGCATCGTCCGCGCCTCGGTGGCTCCTTTTAAGCGCGGTCATGGATAGAACGCGCCCGCGTCCCGGACTTGCACGGTATTTCTGCACGGCGGCAATAGGTCCGGCTGTTTAGTGGACTCCGACCTGCCGTCTCTACTTTTTCTGCAAGAAGCGGTAAGCTGTGCGTTCTAAGGGCGTAGGGACGAAACTCCAAACAGAAGGTGCTTAATGCTGACATCCATTCGAACGCAACGCCAGACAGGAATCATGACGCTGCTTGCGCTGCTGCTGGCGACGGCCGCCCTGGCGCAGACCGCTACGACCTCAACGGAAGAGGATCAAAAAGAACTGGCGGTGACGGTTTATAACTCCAATGTCGCTCTGGTGCGCGATGTGCGCCGCATCAAGCTCCCCAGCGGGACGATTGATTTGCGGTACATGGATATCGCCGCGTCGGTGAATCCCGCCACCGTGCATATTGTTTCGCTCACCGCGCCGAAAGACCTGATCGTCCTGGAACAGAACTATGAATACGACTTGCTGAGCCCGCAAAAGCTCTTGCAGAAATACGTGGGCAAGGAACTGACGCTCGTCCGGATGGTGAGTGAAAACAATTCGACGAAAGAGATTCCAGTTAAAGCCACGCTGCTCGCCTACAACGAAGGCCCAGTGTGGAAAGTGGGCGACGAGATCATCACCGGCATGGGTGCCGACCGCTACATCTTCCCGTCCGTGCCCGAGAATCTCTACAGCAAGCCGACGCTCGTCTGGCTGCTCGATAATCGCCACGTAGGCGAACACACGGTGGAAGCATCCTACCTGACCAATCAGGTGAATTGGAATTCCGATTACGTGCTCACCATCGCCCCTGACCAGAAGGCCGCCGACCTGAACGGCTGGGTCACCATCGTCAATAACAGCGGCACGGCCTTCAAGAACGCGCAACTCCAGTTGGTGGCCGGCGAATTGCATCGGGTCTATGCGCAGAGGGATATGGCCCTCGAAGGCCGCGCCATGAAGGCCATGGCCGCCCCGGCAGCAGCGCAGTTCGCCGAAGAAGGCTTGTCCGAATACCACCTCTATACGCTCGATCGCCGCACCAACATTCAGAATAATGAGAGCAAGCAGATCAGCCTGCTCGCATCCACGGGCGTCAGCATTGAGAAAGTGTTCGAGGTCAACGGGCAGCAGTTCTACTATCACAACCAGCAGCGCCCCGGGCAGCCTCTCAAGGATCCTATCAACGTCCGCATCAAATTCAAGAACTCGCAGGCGAACTCGCTGGGCATTCCGCTGCCCGCCGGCACGGTGCGCGTCTATCAAGGCGACTCCAAAGGGCGCGTGCAGTTCATCGGCGAGGATAAAATCGACCACACACCGAAAGACGAAACGCTCGACCTGCTGATCGGCAACGCGTTCGATATCGTCGCCGAGCGCAAGCAGACCGATTTCAAAACCTGGGGCCCGCACACCTACGAAATGGCCTTTGAAATCGCGCTGCGCAATCACAAAACCGAACCCATCACCGTGCTCGTCAATGAGCCCCTCGGCGGCGACTGGACGATGCTCGATTCCACCTTCAAATATGAGAAAACCGCCGCCTTTGCCGCGCGATTCGCCGTCCCCGTGGCCGCCAACGGCGAATCGATTTTGAAATATCGTGTGCGCGTGCGTTGGGATTGATGCAAACGAACTTCTGAACCCCCCGTCACCACCAACCCCTCTCCCCAAGGAGAGGGGAGGCGGAAGGAAAAACATCTTTCCAGCCCTCTCCATCAGGGAGAGGGTGTCCACCATCTGGCGGACGGGTGAGGGGCCACTCCTGCGAAAAGCGTCAACTACACAATCAGCATGCAATCGCCGTAGCTGTAGAAGCGGTACCGCTCGCTGATGGCGTGGCCGTATGCGCGCAGTGTCAATTCCTTGCCCGCGAAGGCGGAGACCAGCAACAGGAGCGTCGATTTGGGCAGGTGGAAGTTGGTGAGCATCGCGCTGACGACGCGGAACTGAAAGCCGGGAGCGATGAAGAGATTTGTCTCTCCGCGTGACGCCATGACGCGACCGTCGTGCGCGCGCGCGACGTGTTCAAGGGTACGGACACTGGTGGTGCCCACCGCGACGATGCGCCGGCGATCATCGAGCGCTCGATTGATGGCCGTGGCCGCAGCCTCCCAAATCTCGTAACGCTCGGCATCCATCTGGTGTTCTTCAATCTGCTCTGCCCTGACGGGCTGAAACGTTCCGAGTCCCACGTGCAGCGTAATCTCGCAAGCCTCAATATTGCGTGAGCGCAATTCACCGAGGATGTGTTCGGTGAAGTGAAATCCCGCCGTGGGGGCCGCCACCGCCCCGCGAACCTTGGCGTAAACGGTTTGGTAAGTCGCACGGTCAGCGGATTCATCGGGGCGGCGGATATAAGGCGGCAAGGGGATATGACCAAATCGGTCAATCGCTCCGTCAATTGAGCCCTCGCGGGCATGGAATCGCACACGACGCAGCCCAAATTCGCCCCGGCCAATGATCTCCGCCACCAAATCGCCATCGCCGAACACCAGGACCTCACCCGTGCGGATCTTGCGCCCCGGATGGACAAGCCCCTCCCATTCTCCTTCGCTTACTTGCCGCGTGAGCATCAATTCCACTTCGCCCGTCAGGTGCTTGCGTGCGGCGGGATTAAGCTTGCCGATGGGCTGCGCCGTTACTCCGCGCCGGTGGCCGAGCAGGCGCGCGGGAAACACTTTGGTGTTGTTGAAGACGAGCAGGTCGCCGGGGTGTAGCAATCGAGGAAGCTCGCGGAAACCGCGGTCGGAAAATGTTGCCGCCGCGCGGTCCAGCACCATCATGCGTGACGCGTCGCGCTCCTCGAGCGGCCGCTGCGCGATCAGTTCGGGCGGAAGCGGGTAATCGAATTCCGCAAGAAACATTCCTCCACCATTTTACGACATGATGCCCTGTTTCGCCGCGGAGCGTGGACTTTTCCCGCGCCCGATTTCGCGAGCGTATGATAGATTTCTCGCGTGGACGCACCGACTGTCACAATTAGCCAACGCGGAATCGACCGCATTCTCTCCGGCCATCCTTGGATCTATCGCACCGACGTGGTCGATGCTGGTGGTACCGGACCCGGAGCCATCGTGCGCGTCGTGGATCGCAAGAGGCACTCCTGGGGGCAGGCGCTTCACAGCAGCAAGTCCCAGATTGCCCTTCGTATGCTCACCCGCGAGAGCCGCCCATTCGACCGTGCCTTTCTCACTGAACGCATTCGCAATGCCTCAGCATTTCGCGACCAGATCGTGGAAGGCGCGCGCGCCTATCGCCTCGTGGCGGGGGACGGCGACCTGCTGCCTTCGCTCATCATCGATCGCTATGATGACTGCTTTGTGATGCAAACGCTTAGCCAAGGCATGGAGCGGCTGAAACCGGATATCGTAGAGATCGTGCAGGAGATGTTCGCGCCTCGTTCGATAGTAGAGCGCAACGACACCGCCGTGCGGGCGCTCGAAGGTCTGCCGGAACAAATCGGTATCCTCACAGGTGAGGACGTCAGCGAAGTGATCATTGAACAGGACGGGATGAAGTTCTGCTACGACTTGAAGGGCGGTCAAAAGACAGGCGGGTTCCTCGACCAGCGCGAGAACCGCATCGCGGCGCGACAGTACGCGCGCGGACGGGCGCTCGACTGCTTCACTTACACAGGGGCGTTTGCCGTGGCCCTCGCATCGAAATGCGAATCGGTCATTGGCATCGACAGTTCCGCCGAAGCATTGAAGCTGGCACAGCGCAATCAAGAACTAAACTCAATCACCAACATTAAGTGGCAGGAAGCCAACTGTTTCGATTTCTTGAAGGCCGCCGACCAGAAAGGTGAGCGCTTCGATACCATCGTCCTTGACCCGCCGGCCTTCGCGAGACAGAAGGCCAGCCGCGAGTCAGCCCTGCGCGGCTACAAAGAGCTCAACCTGCGCGCGCTCAAGATGCTTGACCCCGGCGGCCATCTCGTCACCTGTTCGTGCTCCTTCCACGTCAGCGAGGCCGACCTGCTGGAGACCGTCGCCAGCGCCGCCCTCGACGCCCATCGCACGGTGGTCGTGGTCGAGCGCCGCACCCAGTCGCGCGACCATCCCATTCTGCTCACGGTTCCCGAGACGCATTACCTGAAATGCCTGATTCTTCGCGTCCTCTGAAGGCACAGGCGCTCGCGGGGGTTCCACGGCGGAGGTTGCACGCGTCAACCGCAATCCAGGCGCGCAGGCTATAATCGGATTCTCCCGCACCCGGCGCGAACATACGTCCGCCAGAGGCGGTGAGCTGGCCCACCTACGCGACGGCCAGAGCCTGAAATGAGAAGTTACCCTGGAATAGGGAGCAGACATCGCTTTGTTCCAATGAAGACGCTCTTTGGCCTCATCTCCTTTCTGATCGTCGCCGCACCTATTGCGGGCGCCGCAATCCCGGCGGCTGAAGAACTGAGGTTGCTGATTTCAATTGAGCAGCCGGAGATCACCTCGACCTCCCCGGCTCGCGTCACGCTGCACTTTCACAATGCGAGCCAGCAGCCGCTGTGGCTCTATCGCCCCGCCAGCGCGGAGGCGAAAGAATGTTCGTCCCTGGACGTGCGGTTGGAGCCGCTGGAGGCAAAGGCAGTCCGCACACCGGCGGCGGGACGCGTCATGGAGAGCGCCGGGCTGCCGCGGCCCAAGCTTGTCCGCCTGGCCGCGGAGGATGACTCTACTGACAAGGTCTCTCTGCAATTGCGACCTGCGCGCGCCGGGGAGCAGGGCCAAGGCGAGCCGCTGTGGGGGCGTTATCGCCTGTCGGTCGTTTACCGCGCCCAGTACTCGAACGCGGACGAAATCCGCCGCAACACCGGCGCCGTGCTGTGGCAGGGAGAAACCACCAGTAACTGCATCGAGATCGAATTGAAACAGCCAGCGGGAGAAGGTTCCGTCTCCGGGTCCGTGCTCAACGCCAGCGGACAGACCTTGAGCGACGTCCTCGCTTCGCTCAGTGACCAGGACGAAAGGTTGATCGACCAGACGCGGACGGACACGGGAGGCCGCTATTCCTTCAATCCTCTGCCGCTCGGGACATACTGGGTCACAGTGCGGCGGCCGACTTTCACTGAGGATACGGTTGTTTTCCGCCACACCACCCTGACGCCTGCTGCGCCGTCCGGCACGATTGACTTCGTCCTCCATCCACCCGACATCTACGAGGCGCGCCACCTTCTGCACAAGCCGGTAATTATCTTGGTGACCGACGAGCAGGGCCGCCCGCTCGGCAACGTCAGGTATGAAATCGCCTGGTCAAGCGGCAAAATCTTGGAAAACGTGAATGGCGTCACCGGGGAAGACGGTACGGCCACATGTGAGTTGATTTCGGGACGGAGTTTCGTGACACTCAAGCGCCGCGGTTGCGCCCGGCAGGATAGCCGCATGGATGTGGCCCCGGGCCCCGGCGTGGACGCCTTCAAGTTGGGCTTCGATTGCGGGGCGAAATGAGGCGGTGGAAAGGAGAATGATTCGTGGTCAAACATCACAGCCCGCGCTTTCTCGCGCTGGTGGAGGACACAAAAAAGCGTATTCGGGAGATCAGTCCGGAGGAATTGAAGCGCAAACTCGAGACAGAATCCGGCTTTCATCTCGTTGATGTTCGTGAAGCCGAGGAGTTCGCCGCAGGGCATCTTCCGCGCGCGCGGCATCTGTGCAAAGGCATTATCGAACGCGACATCGAGGCAGCGGTTCCCGATTTCAGCTCCGAGATCGTTCTGTATTGTGGCGGCGGTTTCCGCTCCGCGCTTTCCGCCGACAACCTGCAGAAGATGGGCTACAAGCGCGTGCTTTCGCTCGCCGGCGGCTGGCGCGAGTGGACTGGGGCGGGATTCCCAGTGGAAAAGTAGCGACCAGGCCGCATTGCGCGCGGGTCGAATCGGATCAGTGTTTCTGCCAAGGGTTCAGGGCATCGAGCGATAGAGCTTTAAGTCGAATTCTCGTTGGAGGAGTGTGGATGATGAAAGCCGGATTGGCAATGGGCGTGGCACTGACCTCCCTCCTGGCGGTGGCAGCCATCGTTCGCGGAAATGCGCGTTCGGAAGTCGGGAATGAGCCTGCGCGGACGGAAATCGCGCGAGCGGCACAGGCGCTGAATGCGCAGCTCGTCGAATGGCGGCGCGACTTCCACATGCATCCCGAACTCTCGAACCGCGAAGAGCGAACCTCCCGGGTCATCGCGGAGCGGCTGCGCTCCTTCGGTCTGGACGAAGTGAAAACGGGCGTCGCGCGGCACGGGATCGTCGTTCTGCTGAAGGGCGCAAAGGCGGGGCCGGTCGTGGCGTTGCGCGCCGACATCGACGCGCTGCCGATTCAGGAAACGATTGACGTTCCCTATAAGTCGCAGACTCCCGGCGTCAAGCACGCTTGCGGCCACGACGTGCACATGACCGTCGCCTTGGGCGTGGCGCAGGTTCTTTCGCGCATGCGCGAGCAGATTCCCGGAACGATCAAGTTCATTTTTCAACCGGCCGAAGAGGGCCCCCCCGAGGGTGAAGAGGGCGGCGCCGCGCTGATGGTCAAGGAGGGCGCGCTCGAAAACCCGAGGCCGCAGGCGATCTTCGGCCTCCACACCAATCCCGCGCTGGAAGTTGGCGAGATCGGCTACATGTCCGGTTCCGCGATGGCCTCCGCCGACCGCTTCACGATTACCATCCACGGCAAGAAAACCCACGGCGCCATGCCGCATATGGGGATCGATCCGGTGCTCGTGGCAGCCCACTGCGTGCTGGGGCTGCAATCGATTCCCAGCCGCCGCGTCAATGCCCAGGAACCCGTGGTGATTTCCGTGGGCAGCATCCACGGGGGAAACCGGTACAACATCCTCGCGGACGAAGTGAAGATGGAGGGGACGGTGCGCACGCTCGATGAGGAGACCCACCGGCGCGTGAAGGATCTGATGCGCCAAACCCTTGCCGGAGTCACTTCCGCATATGGCGCGGCCTTTGAGCTCAACTTTCTAGAGGGTGCGGCCGTCACCTACAACGATCCCAAACTCGTCGAGGAGACCTTGCCCACTCTGCGGAGTGTGGCTGGCGAGGCGCGCGTTGTCTCCCTACGACCACTGATGGTCAGCGAAGATTTCTCCTACTACCAGAAAGTAGTGCCAGGATTCTTCTACTTCCTGGGCGTCGGAAACAAAGCCCGGGGCATCACGGCCAACTGGCACACGCCGGAATTCGATGTGGACGAAGCGAGCCTCGTCGTCGGCGTCAATGTGATGAGCAACACACTGCTCGACTATCTTGAGCGGCATGCACACGCGAGGGAGTAGGAATTAGGAAGTGGGGAGTAGAGGGAGGGCGGGGCCGTACAGGTCCTTCGGCTGGCCTTCACAACGCGCTGCGATAACCTTACAAGGCTTCAGGGCGCGCTTCGCGAAGCGCCCTTACATCAACTCCACCATGATTTCGTCGAGGACCTGCTTGGGCGGGCGGACGCGCGATTCGGGCAGCGTGGCCAGCGGTTCATCCACGATGTTGAGCAGATCCAGGAAGTTTTCCCGCTTCGTATCCACGTAAAACAGACCCGTGACAATTTCGTTCTTGTCGTGTGCTTCGGTGAGGATGCGGAGGGCTTCGCCTTTGCTCGTGGGATCGTAGTTCGTGGCGAGCTTCTTGAGGACGATGCGGGAACCGTCGTGCATCTCAATCTCTGTGACGGTCCCCGGCTCGTAGTCCACGCTGATGTCCTGGAAGTACGGGACAAATGTCACGTCGGCGAGCGGCTCGTCGTGGTCCTTGACGTAACTGTAGCTCTTCGTCGAGCCTTCGTGGTCGTTGAAGGTGACGCAGGGCGAGATGACGTCGAGCATCGACGTGCCGCGATGCGCGACGGCCCCTTCGAGGAGCGCCAGAAGTTGCCGTTTGTCGCCAGAGAAGGAGCGAGCCACGTAGGTCGCACCGAGCAGGATCGCCAACGCACAAGTATCGATGGGCGGAAGGTCGTTGACGACGCCCGTCTTGAGCTTGGAGCCGAGGTCGGCAGTGGCGGAGAACTGGCCTTTGGTGAGGCCGTACACACCGTTGTCCTCGATGATGTAAATCACGGGGAGATTACGTCGCATCAGGTGTACGAACCCGCCCATGCCGATGGAAGCCGTATCGCCGTCGCCGGAGACACCGATGGCGAGCAAGGTCCGGTTGGCGAGCATCGTCCCTGTCGCCACGGGTGCCATGCGTCCGTGCACGGCGTTCAAGCCGAAAGCTGAACCGAGGAAGTAGGCGGGACTCTTCGATGAACATCCAATCCCCGAGAGCTTGGCCACGCGGTGCGGCTCGATGCCCAGTTCGTAGAACGCTTCCACGATGCGCTCAGAGATGGCGTTGTGGCCGCAGCCGGCGCAGAGCGTGCTCTTGCTGCCCTTGTAGGTGGCGATGTCGAGTCCGATGCGGTTTACCTTCTTGGGTGGTGCAGGCGGTACGGCAGTGGTAGCCATCTTACTTTACCCCTTCCTGGGAAACGATCGCGTCGGTCACGCTGCGAGCGTCGATCGGCAGGCCGCTGTAGTGAAGGACGCTGCGCAGCTTGGTCACTTCCTCGGCCTCAACGTCCAGCCGGAGCAGTTGCGCCATTTGCGCGTCGCGGTTCTGGTCAACCACATACACGCGCGCGTGACGACGCACAAAATCCCGCACCTGCTCGTTGAACGGGAAAGCGCGCACGCGGAGATAACTCGCCTCAATGTCGTACTCCTGCTTCAGCTGGTCGAGAGCCTCGATGAGCGCCCAATGGCTGGTGCCGTAAGCGATGATGCCAATTTCCTTCTTGCGGGATTCCTGAAGGACCGGCCCGGGCATGAGGCGGCTGGCAGTTTTGAATTTCCGCACCAGCCGTTCCATGTTGTTGACGTAATCCTCTGGCCGCTCGGAATAATGTGCCTTCTCGTTGTGGCCGCTGCCGCGGGTGAAGTAACCAGCGGCCGGATGATTGGTGCCAGGCAGGGTCCGGTAGCCGACGCCATCGCCTTCCACGTCACGGTAGCGCTCGAAACGCCCCAGGCGGTCCAGGTCTTCCTTGCTGAGTACTTTCCCGCGCGACATGGGCTTCGAGGGATAGGAGAATGGATTGGCCATCCAATTGTTCATCCCCAGATCCAGGTCACTCATCACGAAGACGGGCGTCTGGAGTTCTTCCGCCAAGTCGAAGGCATCGATCGCCATCGAGAAACACTCCTCCACGGAACACGGGAAGAAGAGTGGGTGCTTCGTGTCACCGTGCGAAAGGACCGCCGTAGAAAGAACATCGCCCTGTGCGGTGCGGGTGGGGAGTCCAGTGGAGGGGCCGACGCGCTGGATGTTAAAAAGCACCGCCGGAATTTCGGCGTAATAGCCGAAGCCCGTAAACTCAGCCATCAGCGAGATGCCCGGGCCAGACGTTGCGGTCATGGAACGCGCGCCCGCCCAGCCAGCACCGAGCGCCATGCCAATTGCCGCCAGTTCGTCTTCCGCCTGCACGATGGCGAACGTCGCCTTCTTGGTTTCCGGGTCGATCCGGTAGCGTTTCATGTACTCGATGAGCGTTTCGCACACTGTCGAAGAAGGTGTAATGGGGTACCAGGTCACCACCGTCACCCCCGCGAACATCGCGCCGAGGGCCGTGGCCGAATTGCCGTCGATGATGATCTTGCCGCGCGTCTCGTCCATGCGTTGAAGAGAGAAGTGATCGCCCTTTTGCAGATTCTTCTCCGCGAACTCGTAGCCCGCCTTTGCAGCGTTCCAGTTGAGATCCGCCGCCTTCGCCTTACGGCGGAACTGCTTCTGCAGGGCTTTCTGAATCTCCTCCATCTCGACGCCAAGCAACTTGGCCAACACGCCGTCGTAAATCATGTTACGCACGAGTTTCCGCAGCTTCGCGTCCGGGCAGATCGGAGCTACGAGCTGGTCAAATGGCACGGGATAGAAGGTCAGATCATTGCGCAGGCGGTTCAGATTAAGACGCTCGTCATAGACCACCGCTGAGCCCGCCCGCAATTCGCGCACATCTTCTTCGGCGGTTTCGGGGTTCATGGCGACCAGAAAATCGATCTCCTTCTTGCGGCCGATGTACCCATGCTTCGAAGCGCGGATGGTGAACCAAGTTGGCAACCCCGCGATATTGGAGGGAAAGAGATTCTTGCCAGAGACAGGGATGCCCATTTGAAAGATGGAGCGCAGCAGCACGGTGTTGGCCGTCTGGCTGCCCGAGCCATTAACGGTGGCGATTTGAATGCTCAGATCGTTTAGGACTTGCTGCGGTTCGGCGGGAACTTCTGATTCCTGAGCGGCAACGTGAATAGTAGCCATTGGATTCCTCTGACCACCCCTCCCCGGGGTACGACGGGACTCTTCCCCGGCCAACGACTTAGGTCATGGTGGGAAGGGTCAGCACTGCCATGGCCGATCCGAAGGTCGGAAGGGTCTGGGTGGAACAGGAGAAAAAGAGATCGCCTACAGAACTTTGTGCGCCGGGGTCCTTTCTCTACTCGACGACCCACAGGCGAACGACCCATCGTTCCCCGAGCGAATCATTATATCAGATATGCCTCGTCGCGAGGTTGTGAGGATGCACACCGGTGCCGGTCATGCTGCGCCGTAGCTGCGAGGTCAATCTTGCACGTCGGAGGTTTCGGCCGCTTACTTCTTGGTCTTCGAGCCGGCCGGCGAGGAGGTGGGCTCGACAGCGGGGGGCGTGATGATGGTCGAAAGGAGGGCCGCCAACCGGGTCCGCAAGGTTACCTCGGTGGATTTGACGACCTCTTCACAGCGCGCGGCGAGTTCATCTCCCACATCCGCGCGGAAGGTTTGAAGTGCAGATTCGAAATCTGCCATGGCCTGTTCCGCCACGCGGGAGATCTTGGCCTCAGCGTCCGCCGTCTGCGTTCCCTGGCGCTGCAGAGCGGTTTGAAGTTTCGCTTCGAACTCCGTCAATGCCGCTTCACTAGAACGCTTGATGCGCGCGTCGCCGTCCGCCGCCATCTTTTCCTGGAGCTGTTGGAGGTCCATTCGACTCGCATCGAGCTTGGCGATAGCTTCGTCGACCAAGTTGGAAATCTTGGCTTCGGCCTCCTCCGCCTTTGCTCCCTGGCGCTGTTGAGCGGTCTGAAGTCTTGCTTCGAACTCCGCCACGGCCGCTTCATTGGATCGTTTGATGCGCGCATCGCCGTCCGCCGTCATCTTTTCCTGGAGCTGCTGGAGATTCTGTCGACTCGCCTCGAGCTTTGCGATGGCTTGGTCAGCCAGGCGGGAAATCTTGGCTTCGGCCTCCGCGGCCTGCGTTCCCTGGCGTTGTTGGAC
>JBEKUI010000053.1:0-19843 GCA_049515175.1 Terriglobia bacterium | reverse complement strand
GAGGGAGGCAGGGGCGACGACGTGGTAGTGCACGGCGCGGGGGCTCTTCACCTGGCGGATGGCGACGGAATCGCAGAAAATGATATCCGCGCCGCGCAGGGCTGTGAGGTCGTCCTGCGGCAGGAGAATCTGGCAGAGGGTATGTTTGCGTCCCACCGCCGCGGCGAGCAGGCTGATCGCCGTCTTGAGAAAGCCGTGACTCACCGAAACCACGGCGATCACGGAAGGTTCGGCGAGCTGCCGGATGCGCTCCACGTGCAGGTCGGCGGAATTGAAGCCGATGGGAATGATGAGGTGCGCGCGGGGAACGAGCGGCTTGACGTCTTCCAGCCCGTATTGCGGAACCACCACCAGCGCGCCGATGGCCAGGCCGGGATTGGCCGCCAGTTCTTCCCGCGAGCAGTTCTCGACCGGCCAGTGCAGGGCGTCGGAAATTTCCTGCCCCAGCAGGCGCCGCAGACCCGCTTCCTGGTCCACCACCAGAACGTGATCGGGGGGCTCGGCGAGCAGGCGCTCGCGGAAGCGTTCGCGCAGCGCCTGCAGCGAGTAGCCGCGCTCGCGCGCCGCCTGAATCGTCATGTTAATGAGCTCGTCGAGCCCTTCGGCAGCCCCCTGGAGGAGCATGTCGGCGTGCGAGCGCACCAGCACACGGCTGCCGCGCCGCCGCACCAGCCAGGTCCGGCGCACCAACTCCTTATAAGCGTGGCTCACCGTGTTGTGATGAATCTTCAGACGCCGCGCCAGCTCGCGCACGCTGGGAAGCGGCTGGCCCGGCTTCAACTTGTCGGTGGAAATCAGGAAGACAATCTGCTCCGCCAGTTGCTGGCGAATGGGAACGTCGCTCTCCCGGCTGATGTGAATGTCCATGTCGCAATCCGCCCCATCGACTGCTCTGACACCACAGGATGACTGGTCCCGAAAGGTTCGCTCATTCTACCTCAAATGGCCGGGCCTGATACTCCGAAGAAGTCTTCTCCCGCCGCGCGCCACGCGCCGACGTATGACAGCGCGGGAAGTGTCATGGCGAGCGCTCCTCGGCGCGCCCACTCGCGCTATTCTTCCGGCGAGACTCTTGAATTGTCGCCGGGAAGGAAGTACCGTAGGCGCGCTTTGAGATGAACTCCAGCCACGATAACACTACAACCCATTCGGCGCGCGGCTACGGGGAACTGCTGCGCCGTTCGGGCTTCGCCTCGCTTCTGGGCGCGCAGGCTCTGGCGGTTTTTGACGACAACACCTTCAGGCAGCTTCTGGCGCTTTTTATCATCGCGCACGTGGCCTCGTTGGAGCAAAGGAGCCTGCTGATCTCCGCCGCCACGGGGTTGTTCGTCTTGCCCTATATCCTGCTCTCGGCATACGCCGGCCAGGTCGCAGACCGTTTCAGCAAGCGGCACGTCATCATCGCCATGAAAGTCGTGGAATCGGCGCTGCTCGGGTGCGCGGCGGTGGCGATGTACATCGGGCATATCACGGGCATGCTGGTGATGCTCTTCCTGCTGGGGATACACAGCGCATTCCTCGACCCGGCCAAAGAAGGAATCCTGCCGCAACTGTTCCCGGAGCACGACCTCCCATTGGCCAACGGCCTGATGCAACTGACGATCTACTCCATGATCGTTCTCGGGCCGGTCGCCGGCGGTTTCCTCCTCGACGCGTTTCCCGCGCGGCCGTACATTCCTGTCACCTTGCTGGTCGGAATGGCTCTCACCGGCTTGACGCTGGCGCTGTGCATCACGCCGGTCCCGCCCATCGGCGCGCACGAAAAGTTCCGCTGGAATCCACTGGGCGAGTTCTGGCACGACTTTGGGGAGATTCGAGCCTCCAAGCCGTTGCTGCTGACGGTTCTGGCGATTGCCTACTTCTGGCTGCTGGGAGCCGTCTATCTCCAGAATGTCGTGGGCTACGGCCACGACCTTCTCCACCTGGGGAACGCCGGCATCAGCGTGCTGACGGCCGCGGTCTCGGTGGGGATCGGACTGGGTGCCTTCGCAGCGGGGAAACTCTCCGGCGAGCAGGTGGAGCTGGGCCTGGTCCCGATCGGATCGGTCGGGTTGGGCATTTTTGGTGTTGCCCTCTACTTCACACCTCATTCCTTCCCGCTGGCCCTGGCAGGACACTTCCTGGTGGGCCTGGCGGGAGGGATCTTCATCATTCCGCTTCAGTCGTTCCTCCAGGCGCGCGCCGGCGAGCACTCCAAAGGGCGCGTTATCGCCGCCTCGAACGTGCTGACCTTCACCGGTGTATTTCTGGGTGCAGGCCTCTTTGAGCTGCTCTCGGGGCCGCTCGGTCTCGAGCCGCACGAAGTCTTGCTGGTGATGGCCACGCTCTCCTTTGCCGTGACCGCCTACATTCTGACGGTCCTTCCCGACTTTATGATCCGGCTCTCCTTTTTCCTTCTTACCCACTCGATATACCGCATCAAGGTGCGTGGGCGCGAGAACCTGCCCCTCCATGGCGGAGCGCTGCTGGTTTCAAATCACGTCTCCTTCATCGATCCGTTCCTGATCGGCGCCTCGACACAGCGCTTCATCCGTTTCCTTATGTATCGCAGCTTCTACGAGCGGCCCGGCCTGCACTGGTTTGCGAAGCTGATGGGGGCGATTTCGATCGCCGAGGAGGACCGGCCGCGCCAGGTCGTGCAGTCGCTGCACGCGGCGCAGGCGCGGCTGCGCGAGGGCGAACTCGTCTGCATCTTCGCCGAGGGCGCCATCACGCGCACCGGCAACTTGTTGCGCTTCCATCGCGGCTTCGAGCACATCATGCGCGGCATGGACGCCCCGATCATTCCCGTCCACCTCGACGGCGTCTGGGGCAGCATCTTCAGCTACGAACGGGGCAAGTTCTTCTTCAAGTGGCCGCGTTGCCTTCCCTACCCGCTGACCGTGAGCATCGGCGCGCCCCTCGCCTCGAACGCCACGGCGTTTCAGGTCCGCCAGGCCGTCCTGAGGCTGAGCGCCGAGGCCTTCGCGCAGCGCGACGTGACGCAGCGCCCACTGGCGGAATCGTTCATCGATTCGGCCAAGCGCCACTGGCGCCGCCCCGCCCTGGCCGATTCCCTGGGAAAGGAGCTGACCTTCGGCGGCGCGCTCGGCGGCGCCATGCTCTTCCGGCGGCTTATTCAGAGGCGGCACGGCGGTGAAGAGATGATCGGCGTGCTGCTGCCGCCCATGGTGCCGAGCGCCCTGCTCAACGTCGGCATCACGCTCGCCGGAAGTGTGCCCGTCAATCTGAACTACAGCGCCGGGCCGGAAGCGCTCGCGGCGGCTATCGAGCGCTGCGAGCTGAAGACGATCTTTACTTCGCAGAAGCTCCTAGTACGGCTTGGCATCGCACCCCGCCCGGAGATGGTGATGATCGAAGAGGTGGCGCAAGAGTTTCCGGACAGCCTCAAGATTATTTATGGCGTGGCGGCGCGGCTGCTGCCACGCTGGCTATTGCGCTGGTGGCTCGTGCCGCGCGGGGTCGGGCTGGATTCACTCGCCACGGTCATCTTCTCAAGCGGCAGCACCGGCCTGCCCAAGGGCGTCATGCTCAGCCAGCGCAATATCGTCTCCAACGTCGAGGGCTCGCGGCAGGCCATCAGCATCAAACCAGATGATTGCCTGCTGGGCATTCTGCCTTTCTTCCATTCCTTCGGATTCACCGTGGGATTGTGGTTGCCGCTCCTCTCCGGTTGCAGCGTGGCCTTCCACACGAGTCCGCTTGAGGCGCGCAAGGTCGGCGAACTCTGCCGCGAGCACCGCGTGACGGTGCTGATCAGCACGCCGAGCTTCGCCTGGAAGTACGTCCAGGTGTGCACGCGCGAGGATTTCGCGCACCTGCGTATGGCCATCGTGGGCGCGGAGAAAATGAAACCCGCGCTCGGCAGCGCCTTCCAGGAGAAATTCGGCGTGCCGATGTTCGAGGGCTACGGCTGCACGGAACTTTCCCCGGTCGTGGCCGTGGGCGCCCCGAACTATCACGGGCCCGATCGGGTGCAGGTCGGCCACAAGTCCGGCTCGGTCGGACATCCCATTCCCGGCGTCGCCGTGAACGTCGTTCAACCTGATGACACACTGCGGGAGCTGGGACCCGAGCAGGAAGGCATGCTTCTGGCGAGAGGCCCGGGGGTGATGCTGGGCTATCTCGGCGATCCCGAACGGACCCGCCAGGCGATCACCGATGGCGGCGCCTACATCACGGGCGACATCGCGCATCTGGATGAAGACGGATTCATCACCATCACCGACCGCCTGAGCCGCTTCTCCAAGATCGCCGGCGAAATGGTGCCGCACGTCCGCATCGAAGACGCACTGCACCAGACCCTCGGCTGCTCCGAGGTGCGCATGGTGGTGACTTCCGTTCCCGATGAACAGAAGGGCGAGAAGCTGGCGGTGCTCTACACCGAATTGGGCGTGGAGGTGGATGAACTGTTGCGGCGATTAAGAGAGAGCGATCTGCCCAAGCTTTGGATTCCCAAGAAGGAGGCCTTCTTCAAAGTTGATTCCCTGCCCGTTATGGGCACCGGCAAGCTTGACCTGAAACGCATCAAGGACACCGCGCGGCAATTTGCCGTCGCGATGCCCACCTCGCCCCCGTCGTAATGGCCGTTCCTCTCGCCGCTCATGGACCGGAGCTACCCCAGCCACTGCGGGTTGTGGACAGTGCCATCGTAGACGTCGGAGGTCTTGAAGGGTTCGAACTGGCCGGCGCGCGCGACCGTGGCGGTCCTGGCGCGCAACGCGGCGAGTTCCTTCTCTCCGAGTGGTTTGAACGTGCGCGCCGCCTCCAGTGCCTGGTCCAGCCGCTCCATCGAGTCCATGCCGGTAATCATCACCGAGACGGGCAGGCTCATGACGTAGTGGTAAGCCTCGATGGCGGTGACCGTCTTGGTCTCAAAGAGGTGGCCTTCGCACAGGGGTTTCATGCCCAGCGCGCCGATGCCGTGCTTGACGAGAACGGGAAGGACTTTGTTCTGAAAACTCTTGAAGTGATAGTCGAGCAGGTTGATGGGCATCTGGACGGCGTCAAAGGTGAAACCGTGCTGGAGTCCGGTCTCGATCATCTTGAGGTGGATGTCGGGGTCCTTGTGGCCGGTGAATCCGATGTAGCGGATCTTGCCTGCCTCCTTCGCAGCGCTGAGGGCTTCGAAGGCGCCGCCCGCGCCGAAGATGCGCTCCGGATCGCCGGGACGGATGACCTCGTGAAATTGCATGAGGTCGATGACGTCGGTTTCGAGCCGGCGCAAACAGTCGTCAACTTGTTTGGCCGCGGAGGACTTGGTCTGGCCGTCAATCTTGGACATCAGGAAAATTTTCTGGCGCCGGCCGTCGCGCAGGGCCTTGCCCATCCACTCTTCGCTGCGGCCATCATGGTAGTCCCAACAGTTGTCCATGAAGTTGATGCCGCGTTCGATGGCGGCGTGCACGACACGGATGGCGGTCGCTTCGTCCGGAGCGTTGCCGAGATGATAGCCGCCCAGGCCGACCAGCGAGACCTTCTCCTTGCTTCGCCCCAGAGTGCGATAGGGCATTTCGCCAGTGCTGGCGCGCAGCGATTCTCCGGTGGAGAGCCCCGCGCTCGCTCCCGCGATGCTCACCGCAACCTTACCCAGAAAATCTCTGCGGTTGTGCCTCGGTGCGTCCATGTCCGCCTCCTTGAATGTTGCTTCTTGATTCGTCGAGCAGCCCTGCTCGCCCGTTCGATGCAACGTATGATAGCACGGGCGGACAAGTGTCGGGCCGGCCCTTGGGCCAACCTAATCCGAGGCTGGGACAAGCCCCGGCCGTACAAAAAACCCCGGGGGCGCACCTGCGGCGATATCGTGTAATATGGCGCCGTGGCTCGGATCTCCCTGCGCTGGAAAATCCTCTCATATTCGGGTGGCCTGCTGGTGGCCTTGATCGCCGCCACAGGGTCGCGTGCGGATCGTGGCGGCGGAAAACGAGCGCCTCGACAGCCTGCGGCTCACCGCGCAACTCGTGGCATCCTATCCGCCGCTCAAGGCCGCGCTGGCCACGGACCAGCAGACGGTCCGCGATTTTCTCGAATCGTATTTGCAGGAAATCCGCAACGCCTAGCTCATCATCGCTTTGGACGACCAGGGACACGTCATCGCCCGCACCGATGTTCCGGAGGCCATCCCCATTCCCGACGCGCAGGAACGATGGGTCAAGCCGGCTCTGGAGAACCGGACCACGGCGGGAGCCAGGACCGGCAGGACTTTACCGTCATCGGCTCCAACGTGAATCTCTGCGCGCGCCTCTGCGCGCTGGTGGAGCCGGGCGAGACCTTGATTCCCGAGCCGACCTACGAGCGTGTCCGCGTTCTGATTTCCGCCGACCGTCTTGAGCCACAACACGTCAAAGGCTTCAGCCAGCCCGTCCCGGTTTACCGCGTCACAGGCCTGTGAAAGTCGGTGAGCACGGAGTGAAACGCCGACCGCTCTATCGAGCTCCTGAATCCTTCATCGGGTCGTAGGCCGACTTGGGATACTCCTGCCCGAACTTGTTCTTGTGCGCGAGTTCAACGTACTTCGATTCGTCGAGGGCAAGATCGGGCGCGCTCATGGCGCTTTCCCCGACGACGACTTCAGTCGTCACCGGCGGAGCGCGCTCCGACCACGCCGTGATGCGATAGCGGCCGGTCGGGAGCTCCATCTTGTAGGTTCCGGCACCCTCGAACTGAGCGATGAACGAGGTGGGGAGCACCAGAACAACCGCCGTCATCTGGGGATGGATGTTGCAGAAGACGCGATAGGTGGCCGCCTCTGTGAACACGTGGGTCTTCGACGCCCCCGCACGGTAGAGTCCCAAGTCAAAGGGGACGCCGGCCGCGAGAGGCTGAAGACATTGTGAAAGATGGGATCGAGATTCGGGAAATCCACTGTCGATCCGGCTGGAATGGCTAGGATACGCGGCTGGAAGGATTTGTTCTGCTGCTCGAGTTTGAAACGGCCCGGTCGCACGGGAGTCGGCCCCGGCAGCGATTCGGCATAGACCACGGTAACGGCCGGCGAACGATTTCCCTGGCCGGTCACCTTGACTTGGCCGCTCACTTGACCGGCGTGGGCGACCGCAGCCAGCAATCCTGAAGCAAGACACAACGAGACGATGGGTTTCATCATAGTCAGAAGCTGTGGACAAATACCAAGTTGAGATGGTTGTTGTGGCGCGTCGAGCCCTGGCCCGGCTCGGTGGAGAGCCAGCGGTATTCGACCGAACTCGCAAACTCCGGCGTCCAATGGAAGATCGTGTTGGCATAGATGGCGGTGTTTCCCAGCAGAATGGCGGGGAAAAGTCGCAGGTGGTAGAGGCGATCGCGGCCCACGCCGGTGTTGAAGTCCAGCCGCGGTGTCGCGCGCCAGCGCCCCTCCACAAATCCTCCCGCCGATTTCGCCAGTTGCCCGAGCGACCCGCCAAAGGCGTCGATATTCTTCCCCACATACCACTCGCCGCCCAGGCCCAAACGCCCGGCGCGAGCGTCCATGTCCAGGGCCGCCGCCCAGCTGGAGATGCCGCCGTTCACATAGATATCATTCGCCGGGTAGCCCGCCTGCCCCTGAACCCAGCTTGAAACCTCAGCGTTGGCATAGCGCTCGGTGCCATAGTGGCCGGAGAATCCGATTTCGAACGCTCGGTCGGAGGAAGCGGGCCGGGCGCGCCATGCGAGTCGGCCTTGCAGAGCGGGGCGGCGCGAGCGCTCGCCAGCCAATACGGGCGGTGCGAACGAATAAGAAGAGGCGGTGAAATCGCCGCCAATCGGCGCGAGAATTCCACCCACGGCCAGCAGTTCGCCGCGATCCCCCGTCGCGAACGTGTGTTCCCCGCGGATCTGCGGGGCACGGAGATAGAGATTTCCGAAGCCATATAAATCCGGAAAGGAGACTGCCGCGAGCGAGGTGGGATTGCGCGGCGCGAGAATCATCTGGTCCTGCCCGATCTCGATGGCGCTGTGCGCGCTCTCCAGCCGGACGTAAGCATAAACCAGGCGTGGCAAACCCATCACTTGACCCGTGCGGAAGTTGGGCACGCCGCCATAAAAATCAACGGAGAGCAAGCCGCTCGTAGGGTCGAGCTGAACGAACCGGAGGGCAGCCCATTGGTGGGAGAGGGCGGGACCAGGATGGGATTCTCAAGCCAAGCCGCTTCCCCGCTGTTGAAGAAGGTGTTGGAGACCATCATCCCGAACAGCCTCACCGGAAACTTGGAATTCGATTCCACCTTGGCCTGCGCCTGCTCTGCAACCTGCGCCTGGAGAAGTGGTAAGACTTCCGCCGGTGACGGTTGCTCCTCGGCCATGGGCGCGGGTGGGACGGCCGCGGCGGGCTGTGCAGAACTTTGTTGCGGAGGAGTGACGGGGGAGCTTGCTGCGACGGGAGAAGCCGCGCTCACGCTCTTGAGCAGGCGAACTTCTTCCTTCAGCGCGTTGAGCTCGTTGCGTAGACGAAGCATCTCCTCTCTCATCGATTGCATTTCGTCGGCTGAGTCCTGGGCATTGAGAGGCCCCGCTGCCGTGAAAACACAAGAGGCATGCCGCGCCTGCGGCCAAGACAATCTTTCCTCCGACATTCATCCCTCTCACCTGCCATGGCTGGCCCATCATGGTTCTTCTCCTTGCGGATATCACCCTGGCGGAGTCGGTCGTGCTCCTCCGCACGAGAGCGGTCCTGTTCTACGCAGCCCGCTTGTGTGAACGAACTCCAAATGCCCTGACAAAAACGCCCGACCTTCTACAAGACGAAGCGATTTTGATTGTACAGTGAAGCCCCGACGCCAGCAACGGCCTCGGATGCTTCGTTCTCTCGCACTTGCCAGGAGAGAGTAACAGGCAGTAAGCGTGTGTGCGCGGGCGGTACGCTGGCAAGGCGAACGACCGCCGCCTGCTATCCAACCATTTGCAGCGAAGTGCAAACCGTTGCACATTCAGTGAATTCAAGTATTCACACATATCGGCGCATATCATAGAAAGTCTTTATTTGCAATTGATTATACATGCAACAATCATCCTCAGCTTTGGATTTAGAATTGCCTATCAAGACCACGTACCGGGGTAGGAGGAATCTGTAGAGGTGACATGCTCCCGAAGAGGAGCGGACAATAAGTAACCCCCTCGCGCCAGAGGACGTTCGTCCTTGAGGGGAAAAGCACACCCGTTGCCGACTCCCGGGCAACAGTGAGGTACGTCCCAAGATAACCCGCCGACCCAATCCCAGGGCCGGGTGTTTTGGAGGGAAACAACTCGGATGAAGCGGAAGAACCCTGGGTTCTCGATGCTGGAGTTGTTGATCGCCCTTGCCATCATCGGGGTCATTGCGGCTTTTGCCCTGCCCAGCGCCATCAACTTCGTAAAATCCTATCGTCTCCACGCCGACGCTTCGGCGATCGCTTCGGAGCTCAACCTCACGCGTTTTCGCGCTACGTCCCAGTACACGCCCTATCGTCTGCGCATCGACGCCGCTAACCGGCTTTTCTACAGGGAGAAACTCAATTCCTCGTACGGTTCTCCCTACACGGAGGAGTGCTATCCTCTGCAGGTCGGCAGTACATTTCTTTCGGCGGACCCGGCGACCGCGCGGCCGGGAACGCTCGACTCGGCCTTCTCCGGCGCCTCCACGTCAATCTATTTCAATACTCGCGGACTGCCGGTGGATAGCACCGGAACTCCGACCAACAGCAATGTGGTGTACTTGCAGAACAGCAGCAATCTGAACGACGCGGTGACCGTGTCGCTGGGTGGCCGCATCACTATTTGGAACTACTCCGTGGGTTCGAACGCGTGGGTGGCCCGATGAATGGCGGCCAAGACGAAGGAGTCGATATGTCCAGAAACGAGCAAGGCGTAACCCTGATCGAGGTCATGATTGCGGTGCTCATCTCGATGTTTGTGATGACCTCCCTGGGGAGCGTGGTGTTTTTCGCCACGGTGCAGAACAAGAACCAGGGCGTCGAAATCAGCCGCGTGACGGTTTACGCCCAGGACAAGATCGAAACCTTGACGAACCTGGACTGGTACGACTGCACGGAAACGACTCCCGCCGCCGGCTGCAACACCACCGGCTTCACGGGGTCGGGCTGGAATCAGGGACTCAAGGCGGGCGGAACGCTCGCCGATGCAACGACGTGTCCGACGTCCGGGTCAGCGGCGGTCGGCTACATCGACTACCTCGATGCCAGTGGCAACCGGTTGACGGGAGGCGATTGCACTTCCATCGGGAATTACGCCTACCAGCGCCAATGGCAGATTACCGACATCATCGCGACCGGGGCAGGCACGCCGGGAATGAAACGTATCGATGTCCAAGTGTGGAGCCACAATGCCGTGAACACCGGCGCCGCCGCCCCTTCGGCGATGCTGACGACCTACCTTTCGGAGTAGGCAATGACCATGAAAATACGTGAAATGAGCACGCTTTCTGAACGGCACGCGACCCGGGGCGCCGGGGCGAGCGGTTTCTCGCTTCTGGAAGTCCTGGTCAGCGTCATGATCATCACCGTGCTGATGTCTACCGTCTTCCAGTTTCTGCGCTTCACTCAGCAGCGCTACCGAGGCGATCAACTGCTTGCCGAACGCAACCAGGGGGCCCGCAGTGCGCTGGAACTGATGACGCAGGAGTTGCAGCAGGCGGGGCAAAACCCCAATTTCTCACCGCAGAAAACACTGACCGCCGCGGCCTCCCCCACCGGAGGCATTGTCAACATTTCTGTGAACAACACCACGGGGATCATTTACGGCAACTTGGTGGAGATCGGCTCGAGCGCCAGCGACCCGAACCGCGAGGTCGTCGAGGTCAAGGGAGACTCCACGCACAGCATCACCTCCAACAGTTTCCCGGCGATCATTACGATGTCCCACGCCTCCGGCCAGCCGGTCTTTAGCCGTTCCCTTCCGTTTCCCAATGGCATCCTGTACAACGCCAGTGCGGTGGGCACGGATCAGTCCGTGACCGTGAGTGTCATCCAGTATTTTGGCGACATCGATGGCAACGGCACCGTGCGGTACGGGGAATACAAGCTGGCCGATACCGGCAGCACCTCCAGCCTGAAGTGCACCACGGCCTCGGGTCCGCAGAACTGTCACCTCTTGCAGCTCAACCGGTTTATCACCTCCATTCTCAACCCCAACATACCGACCAACAAATCGACGAGCGGCAGCGCCTTCTCGCCCCTGGCGGACAATATATTGGGATATGCCGACAGTACGGGTGTCTTTCGGAATCCGGACCAGAAACCGATCATACAACTCAATTACGACACGTTCGGCAATTTGACCTACGGGTTCACCACTTACGTGCGTTCGGTGGACGTCGACCTGACGCTGCAAACGGTGGACAAAGACCCGGAGGTCAACGAATTTCGCACGATTCGCATGAAATCGCACATCGTGCCCACGAACATCAACTACGCCTGGGGAATTACGCTGCTGGGAGGATCTCCGGACCTGCCCTTCCGGCCCAAAGACCCTGCAGGCCACACACTTCCTATTGCGGACTGAACGGGAGGATTCCTATGCGACGCGTCCCTGCGCGCAAGACCCAAGCAAGCTCGGCGGGAGTGGCTCTGATCCTGGTGATGCTCACCATCGTCGTGCTCTCGGTCCTGGCGGCCTCGATCGTCTTCAGTGCCCGCTCGGAAGCTTACGCGAGTTACAACTACCGCATTTCCACCCAGGCCGACTACACGGCGAAAGCCGGGCTGCAGAAGGCTCTCAATTTCTTTAACAGCAACAAGTATAAGGCCGTCGATCCTTCCGGCGCCGAAACGACCTACAACCTCCGCCAGTATGCGTCTTCGCCGGTGGCGCTTTACAACACCACTCAGCGGCCCGTCCAGTGCATCGCCAACTGCGCAAGCAACAATCAGCCGGTGGTCCTGCAGATAAACTCCAGCGGCACCTTCAATGGAAATTACCCCACCAATGTCACTAATGCGGACGGCCAGACGATTCCTACAGCGTTCGCGAGCCGCTTTTACAATGTTTCTCTCGACCCACTTTCCAGCACGAACAATTCCGGACAGTTCACCGTCACGGCGACTTTGGATGAAATCTACACGGTGAATGACGCGTTCTATCCCACCATCAACCGCAAGCCGTATGAGGTGTGGCATGTGGTTTCCACCGCGACCTGGAACTCCAACGTGGGAGCGGGGAGCGGCAAACCCACCAGCGTCCAAGAAGCCACCTTGGCGCCCGTTTACCTTCCTTATTTCGCCAACGCGCTTTACGGCATGTGCAACATCAGGATGAATGGGAACGTCTGCACGGACAGCTACAGGTCGACAAACGGCGCTTATAACGGGTCAGCCCCCAAAAACTGTGTCAGCGGGGGAGGTGTGAACACGAATGCTTACGCCAGCGGAGCGGGCATCGGTTCGGGCGGAAACGTCACCCTGAACGGCGGGGCGTACGTGGTGAACGGCGACGTGAGCTACGGGGCCACGGCGCCGTCCTACAGCTCACTCTGGAGCTGTCCGTCAGCCTCGAGCGGTGTGACCGGGTCGGTGTCGGGCGTGAAAGGTACCGTCCAGCCTGTACCCGCCATCCCCGAACCTCCTATGCCCACCTTTCCGAATTGCTCATGGTACGGCGGATCGGGCGCATGCTCGAGTTTCACCCCCGCCCCCTCCAGCCCGGCGAGTTTGGGCAACGGCGATTCTGCCTGGGTACGGCAGATTTCCGGTGTTTGGTACCTCGAGATCAAAACGGGTGGGCACGGCGGGGGCACGACCGATTATCAACTGACCGGGTCCGGAACGGAGACCAATCCGTTTCGACTCCCGGGGTTCTCATTGGGCAACAATTCCAATCTGTGCATCTCGGGCGGCGACGCGGGCAGTCCCCTCTTTTGTGACCTTCAGAACATTAACGAAGGGAACGCCAACATTACAATCGTTAACGCGAGTAATCCACCCTCTGCGTGTCCACCGACAGGGGGCTACAACCAGTTTGGCAATGCGGTCCTCAATATATACCAGACTCTCTCGATCGGAGGCCAAGGCGTAACACAGTATGGCGCCCCACCCTCATCGTTGATCATTAACGTGTATAACAGCGGCAACAACAGTGGAGGGTCGGTAACCATGAGCGGCCAGGCGAACCTTACGGCCGTAGTTACAGCTCTAGGCGATGCGACCCTGGGCGGCGGCGGATCGAGCGGCGCGTTCTACGGGTCCCTGCTCGCCGGCAGCATTACCGACGGCGGAACCTACTCAGTACACTACGATCAGTCTCTCCAGGTTGTGAGCGGCAAGCTCATGCCCATGGCCATCCGAAACTATAATCGGCCTAAGTTCTGATCCCACGGCTCGCCCGGCGCGGGCCGGACTCCGCCCCGCCCCAGCATGGTCTGCTGTAGAGGGGCGGGTTTGTGCGGCAAACTCAGCTCGACCTCTCGCCCTCAAAATATGCGCTCCCGCCTCCTGCTCTCACTTCTTCTGCTCCCCTTGATTGCCGCTCATCCCGCACAGCTGCCCGGGGGTCAGAACCCTGCGGCACCGCGGGCTACCTCGGGACCGCCCAGCGTCAGCGGGTACCTGCCGACTCCTCTGAGCGTCGTTGACAAGATGCTGGAGGCCGCCCGAGTCCAATCCGGGGAAAGGGTCTACGATCTGGGCAGTGGCGACGGCCGGATCGTCATCCGAGCTGCGCAGAAATTCGGTGCAACGGGAGTTGGGATTGAGCTTGAGCCCGGCCTGTGTAAGCTGGCGCGCGCGAGGATCAATGAAGCAGGCCTCGATAAGCAGGTTGTCATCGTCGAGGGGAGTTTCTTTGACCAAGATCTAAGTAAGGCGGATGTTGTAACCGTCTTTCTCGATGCGCGCGCAATGCCTCGCATCAAACCGCTGGTCGAGAAGTATCTCCACCACGGAATGCGCGTGGTCGTCCTGGACAGCGAAATCCCCGGTTGGCACCCCACCACCGTAAGTGACGCCCGAGATCCAGCTACTGACCGACTTTATCGGATTTTCTTGTACGAAGTATCCCGGCCGGGGGATTGGTCGTCATTCGGAAGTTTTGGGCAGGCTCAGCGCAGGGAGTCCGGGAAGGATAAGGTAGGAACTCCAGGAGGCAATAAGCCCCAATAACAGGCAGTATGTGCACGGAGCGGGCTTCGATGTAGGGGAGAGTGGTCAGCCCAACGTTATCCAGGGATGATCTTGAAGAGTACGTCGGGTGGGGGAGGGCTATCTCTTAATGACGCGAGTTTCAGGCGCGATTAGGCTCGTCCGATGCCGAGGGTTTTTAGTGGTCGGACGAATTCCAACGCGCAGAGCTGACATCGGTCGGCACTGGTTACTCGCACAACCTTTGCTCGCAAAGTCCGAACCGAAGTTCTTCCCACTGCTCGCTCGTTCAAAGGGGCGGAGGGGATCTCCAAGGTCAGTCGGGCCGCGTGGGAAAGATGGCGCCGAGTGGCCAGCAAAGCCCCTCCGGCGCTCACATCGAGTACCGTTGTAAAATCGAGGAAATCCTTACCCTTTTCGTCGCTCCCGCGGGCAAACACGGGAATTGCCAAGGGCAACCTTTCCCATTGGCGTCGCTCATTGGTTTGACGAAGGGTGGGCACCCAGAGATACCTCTCAGAGACTTATCAAGGCAGCATGTAGGCTTCCAAATCGCCATGGCGAGAAATTTTACATCACCAACAAAATGCAGTTTGTTTTCAATTGGTTACGAATAGGAACATTTCTGAACTGCATGAAAAGACGTAAGATGCGCGTTATCCAATCCACGGAAGCGCAACAATTTGTAACGAGAAGGAAATATATTGCGCTTTGACTCGTCGGGTACAGAGTCATGTTCGGTCTACACTGTTGCGTGCACAATCTAACCAGGATGCGGAACCATGCTTGGTGCTGGAAGGTTGGGGAGGCGTAGTATACTGTGTTGATGTGGCGTCGAGTGGAGATGGCCACTGAGGAGACCAGACCGCTCGGCAAGACCTCGCCATCTGAGGCAGGAGCGACACCCTGATGCCCCAAGCACCGCAAGACAAGAATGGCCGAAGTCTCCCAGAGCCCCGGGAAACGAAACCTTCGCACGACCAGACGGCGACGGGGCCCAAGATGCCCGACCCCAGCGCCGCCGACTTGCAGCATCTTTGCGGCGAACTACTGCAGACCAATGCGCGCCTGAAGGAAGACGCGCACCGTCGCACCATCGCCCTCGCGACGGCCGCTCACCGCCTCAAAACGCCGCTGGCCATCATCTCGGGCTACATCGAGCTTCTCCTCAGTCAGAAATCGGGCCCATTGCTTCCGAAGCAGCGCGAAATCCTCGAGGAGTCGCGGGTCAACTGCGACCGGCTGCAGCGATTCATCCAGGATTTCCTGACCTACAGCGCTCTTGAAACCGGAGCGGTTTCCATCAAGCTGGCGGTTGGGGATCTCAGCGCATGTCTGGCGGAAGTTTACGAACTCTGGCTCCCGCGCTTCCAGAAGAAGGGTGTCGCCTTGTATTTGCAGCCAGGAGCGAGACTCGATCCGTTCCCATTTGACTCCTTCAAAATCGAAGAGGTCGTCTCCAACCTGCTCGACAACTCGCTCAAATTCACACCCGTGGGGGGATCGGTCTGGGTTTCCGCCGAAGATCATTCCTGGGACCGCCGGATTCGGCAAGAGCACTGGGGGCCCAATGAGCGAAGAAAGCGCGCCGCTGCCGCCGCCAACGCGGCGCGAGTCACCGTCGCGGATACCGGGCCAGGCATCGAGCCGGAATACCACTTGGAGATATTCGACGATTTCTTCCGTGTCCCGGGCGTGAGCGATAGCTCGGAAGGTACCGGACTGGGCTTGGCCATTGCCCGCCGGCTGGTTCAAGCCCACGGCGGGAAGATCTGGGTCGAGAGTGAGCCCGGGGCGGGGAGCAGAGTCTCCTTCCTGCTTCCCCTGGGGGAGGCTCCGAAGCAGGAGTCGCGCTGAGGGTAGGAGGCGAATGCATTCGCCGCCCAACATTCTGGTTGTCGATGACGAGCCGAGCGTGCTCCGTTACATGCGGACGCTCCTGGAGGTCGAAGACTACCTCGTCGAGACGGTGGAAAGCGGGCGAGAGGCGCTTGCGCGGGTCGAGAAGGAGCCACCCCCGGATCTGGTTCTCCTCGACATGTTGATGCCGGAGATGGATGGCCTGGGGACGTTGGCCCAACTTCGCAAATCTCGCCCGGATCTGAAAGTCATCATGCTTTCCTGCGTCAGCGACCCGCGCAAGGTTGTCGAAGCCGGTCGCCACGGCGCCACGGATTACCTCACCAAACCCTTCCAGAAAGCCCAGCTCGATTCCCTGCTTAAGCAGTATCTGGACCCGCAGTCGGGTATCGCGGGACACAGTCTTGGGCAGGAGGAAGCGGTGGACCTGGGCGATGACCTCTACTTCCTCGCTGCCAGTCCCGCCATGCGACGTGTGCGCGCCCAAGTTGACCAGGTCGCCGGGGTCGATGTGCCTGTCCTGCTTTTGGGAGAGAGCGGGACCGGCAAGGAGATCGTGGCCCGGTTAATCCACAAGCTTTCGACCCGCGCGCGCCGGACTTTCTTGAAAGTGAATTGTGCTGCCTTACCGGGAGAACTACTGGAAAGTGAACTCTTCGGCTTCGAAGCAGGCGCCTTCACCGGAGCCGTTAAACCCAAGCCCGGCAAGTTTGAGCTTTGCGACAGAGGAACGATCTTCCTGGACGAAATCGGTGAGATGCCTGTTGCCATGCAGGCCAAGCTGTTGCACGTGCTCCAGGACCAGCAGTTCTCGCGCCTGGGCAGCCGCTCCGTGGTGCAAGTGGATGTCCGGATACTGGCGGCCACGAACATCGACGTGCAGCAGGCCATGGCGTCCAAGAAGCTTCGTCAGGACCTCTACTATCGCCTCAACACGCTGAGCATCGTGTTGCCCCCTTTGCGCGAGCGCCGGGAGGAGATCCCGGCCATGGTTCGTCACTTCATGGCCCGCTTCGCCGCGCGCTACGCCCGGACCCCTCTGCCCCTCTCGCCGCGGCTTCTCGAAGGAGCCTTGAAATACCCGTGGCCCGGGAACCTGCGCGAGCTGGAGAATTTCATCAAACGGTTCCTGATCCTGGGCGATGAAAGTCTGGCGCTGGGCGAGCTGGAGAGCAAAGACGACATGGCGCCCCCCCTTCCGCCACCGGTTCCCGTCCCATGGGAGCGTCCCCCGGGATTGAAGTCGCTCGTGCGGAGCTTGAAAGACGAGGCTGAAATGCAGGCGATTCGCCAGGCGCTTGAACAGACGAAGTGGAACCGGAAAAAGGCCGCTTCAATCCTCAATATCAGTTACAAAGCGCTTCTCTACAAGATCCGGCAGTATGGGTTGGATGACGCCTAAATCCCTGCCAAACGCGACACCCTCCCAGTGCCATTTTCAGCCATCAATCTGTGACTCCTCCCAACGAGGGAATTTGTTTACCCAGGTGTGCAATCTTTTTACCTGTCATGCGCACTACGCGGGGACGCAACTTGGCTGCACCTTCCAAACTTGGGTATTCCTAATATACAAGTGCTTTATTTTCAGCTTAATAGGACGATTGGCGAGGTTCTGGACGAGATCTTTCTATTGGCCTAGATGAGCAAAAACTTTGGCACTTGATATGCACTATCCATAACTGCCCGCGGAAACTTGAGGGGAAAGTAATGGCAACTGCGCCGCCAATAAGTCCATCTATCTTCACGCCGCTTGGCACACTGCCGCCTGACGAAGTGATTTTTGGGCGGTCAGAAGTCATGCGTATGGTGAGGCAGAAGGTCGAGAAGCTTGCCGGTACAAATGTCCCGGTTCTCATCCAGGGAGAGAGCGGAACGGGGAAGGAAGTGCTGGCGAAGCTGGTCCACAAGCTCTCACCGTGGCAGGATGGTCCTTTCGTAAAGGTAAACTGTCCCGCCATTCCGGGCACACTGCTGGAAAGCGAGCTGTTCGGCTACGAAAAGGGCGCCTTCACTGGAGCGTACGGCACCAAGCCCGGGCGAGTGGAACTGGCTAACCGCGGCACGCTCTTCCTTGACGAGATCTCAGAGTTGGATATGTCGCTACAGGCCAAGCTGCTCCAGCTACTCCAGGACGGACAATTCTGTCGGATCGGGGCGCAAGAGGACCGGCGAGTTGAGGTGCGAGTTCTCTGCGCGACCAATCGGCAACTGGATCAGGAAATCCAGACGGGGGGATTCCGCCAGGACCTCTACTACCGCATCAATGTGATTAACCTCAACGTCCCCCCGCTGCGGGAGAGGCGGTCCGACATCCCGCCTTTGATTAGCTATTTCCTGGATTTGTACAGCCGGACGTTCGGCATGCCGGCGGCGCCACTCTCGACCCACGTGATGCAGCTTTTGCAGCGCTACGACTGGCCGGGCAACATCCGTGAACTTGAGAATCTCATCAAGCGGTTTGTGATTCTGGGCACCGAGGAAGCGATCACCTCCGAGCTGGTGAGTCACGGCCAGACACATTTCACGCCGCGAATCCTGCAAGGCGACTCGGTTTCTCTCAAGGACATCACGCGCCAGGCGGTGCAGGAACTGGAGCGGAAAATCATTCTGCAGGTTCTGCAGGCTAATCACTGGAACCGCAAAGTGTCGGCTCGCAAATTGAAGATCAGTTATCGGGCATTGCTCTATAAGATCCGCCAGGCCGGCTTGCCCTCGCGGAGCACGCGAGACTTGCCCGAGCCAAACGATCTCGGGGTGACTGCCAAACCCAATTGAGAACCGCACCGGCCAGTGAAACTACGGCCATGAGTGGGGAACCGAAGTCGGCATCAAACCCAGTCCCGATGTGCGGAGCGCGTGACCTCCAAGCTCAAGTAACCAGGACGAAGCAGAACAATTAGTGCGCAGGAGAATCCAAATGAGAACCATGGTTCGAACGATTGCCGTCCTCAGTCTTCTGACCCTCCCCGCAGGATTCCTTTACGCCGGATCCAATGCGTCCAAGGCTCAGTCGGCGGCAAGCGCCAAGGCAAAGCCCGACGTTGATCACGGCTCAGCTCGTCACATGAGCCGCGACAACGCAAGTAGCGCCCCGCTGCTGAAGCAGCTCGGCCGGGGACCGTTACGCTTTGAGGCCAACGCGGGGCAGCTTGCGGCAGAGGTAAGGTTTGTATCACGCGGCATGAGCCATACCCTGTTCCTCACGCCCAACGAAGCTGTGCTGGCGCTGCCCGGGCGTCCTATCGGTGCCCAGGGTCCAGAGTCCTTCTCGCGCCTTGCGCCACAAATTCAGCACTCCGAGGGCGCCGTGGCCCGGCTCAGGCTCGTCGGAGCGAATGCATCGCCGGAAATTATCGGCACGGATCTGCTGCCGGGCAAAAGCAACTACCTTGTGGGCAACGACCCGAAACAATGGCGGAAGGGGATCGATCAGTACGCCCGGGTGCGGTACAAGGACGTCTATCCGGGCATCGACTGGGTTTATTACGGAAACGAGGGCCAGTTGGAGTACGACTTGGTCGTCGCGCCCGGCGCTGATCCCGACCGCATTACCCTGGCGATGGAGATAACCCGTGGCACGAACACGGAAGCGCTGCGCCTGGACGAGAACGGCGACCTGTTGCTTGCCTCGCGCGACGACACCGTCCGCTTCCATCGCCCGCGCGTCTATCAGGAAATCGATGGGCAGAAGCAGTTCATCACCGCGAGTTATGAGCTCAGGCCGCAAGGGCAAGTCGGATTCAAGCTCGGTTCATACGACCCTTCGCAGACTCTGGTCATCGACCCCTTCTTGAGCTTCTCAACCTACGTCGGGGGGACCGCCACCGATCAAGCGAATGCCGTCGCCGTGGATGGTTCAGGAAACATCTACGTCACGGGATTGACCAATTCCGGCGATTTCCCGCCTCCCCACCCGTCTGGGAACACCCTGACTGCCAGCG